>DYSB01000256.1 GCA_020726405.1 Acetofilamentum sp.
GCAGGAGCACGCCCCCATCCGCTGCTGCGCAGCGCCTTCCCCCGTTGTCGCAGGGGAAGGAATTGACTTCGTCTTCGTTGCCGTTGTATCGTGCCGTCCAGCAGGCGAAGCCATTCCTTTCCCCCGCGAGAAGCGGGGGAAACCGTCGTCCGGCGGCTAAGCCGGCGAACGACGAAAGGGGGCGTGCAACACGGCAAGCTCGGATCCCTCCGCCCCTCACACGTCGAAGTAGAGCTCCATCTCGTAGCGGTGTGGCCGGCCGCGCAGCTCGGCGGATCATCTGCTCGACTGATTGCTGGAATGAGATTCTGGTCAGGGGGCCTGACTTCATTCGCCGGTGGTTCGAGGAAACCCATAGCCTTCCCAGCGCCCTTCAGAGATGTAGAAAGTGACGATGTTGCCGGCGCCACCTTTCATTTCACTTGTGGAGACGGCCTGGATCATCTGGTCTCCCACAAGTTGGAAGGTCCACATGGGTTTGACATCTGGCGACAGTTCCAGATAACCTCCACTTTCCAGGGTCGTGATGTCTGCTGGCCAGCCACCAGTCTCCTGCTGATAGATCTTCGCCGAGTGAAGTATGGCATTGATCTGCACTTTTGCATCGGAGGCACGGGCACCTTTGACCATCTGTGTGTACTTGGGAACAGCGATCACAACCATGATTAGCGTGAGCATGAGGGAGACCGCTCCCATGACGACCCCGGCGATGGCCATGCCCTGCCCGTTGCGGCCAGACACTAGTACAACGATACCCAGAATGAGCGCGACCAGCCCAAGCAGGCCAGCTCCAATAAAGAAGAACACCACACCAACTATGCCCAGCACCATGCTGGTGATGGCCATGCCTTGACTCCCCGTCCGAACGACCATTGTATCCTCCTTGTGTCGTTACTTCGACGATAGCAGTGTCCTGCCAATGAGTGTGAAGGGAAACTTCGTCACACGTCGAAGTACAGCTCCAATTCGTAGGGGTGGGCCCGCGCCTCAGCGCCGCGGCCTCCTCGTGCGCACGCGAGGAGGCAAGCTTAGACATCGAAATACAGCTCCATCTCGTAGGGGTGCGGCCTGCGCCGGAGCGCCGCCGCCTCGTCGCGCTTGCGGCTGATCCAGGTCTCCAGCAGGTCGGGGGTGAACACGCCGCCGGCCAGCAGGAAGTCCTGGTCCCGCTCCAGCGCGTCCAGGGCCTCGTCCAGGCTGGTGGGCAGGCTGGCGATCTTGTCGCGCTCCGCCGCCGGCAGGTTGAAGACGTTCACATCGAAGGGACCGAAACCCAGCTCGCGCGGATCCAGCCGACGCTGGATGCCGTCGATGCCGGCCATCAGCATGGCCGCCATGGCCAGGTAGATGTTGCAGGTGGCGTCCGGCGGGCGGAACTCGATGCGCTTCTCCATGGGCTCGGTGGCGTACTTGAGGATGCGGATGGCCGCGCTGCGGTTGCCCAGGCTGAAGAAGCTCTTCACCGGCGCCTCGAAGCCCGGCACCAGCCGCTTGTAGCTGTTGGTGCTGGGGTTGGTCAGGGCCAGCAACGCCGGGCCGTGGCTGAGCAGGCCGCCGATGTAATACAAGGCCGTGTCCGACAGATCGGCGTAGCCGCCCTTCTTGTAGAACAGCGGCTCCTCGCCGCGGAACAGGTGCTGGTGGAAGTGCATGCCGCTGCCCGCCACGTTGTAGAGCGGCTTGGGCATGAAGGTGGCCGTCTTGCCGTGGTTCTTGGCCACCATGCGGATCACGTACTTGGTCCACATGGCCTTGTCCGCGGCGCGGCGCAGGCTGTCCAGGATGATCTCGATCTCGTTCTGCCCAGGGCCGCCCACCTCGTGGTGGTGGTAGTTCACCGGGATGTCCGCCGCCTCCAGCAGGCGCACCATCTCGCTGCGCAGGTTGTAGCTGCGGTCCATGGGCGGCGCCGCGTGGTAGCCGGCGTGGGCTCCCATGCGGTGGCCCTCGTTGCGGCCGGGCAGCATGGAATTCCAGCCGGCCTCCTCGCTGTCGATGATGTAGCCGGCCTCGTGATCCGTGTTGCGGTAGTTGATGGAGTCGAAGATGTAGAATTCGAACTCCGGCCCCCACTTGCTGTGGGTGGCGATGCCGCAGTCCTGCAGGTATTGCTCGGCCCGCCCGGCGATGCTGCGCGGGTCACGACTGAAGGGCGCGCGGGTGTCGGCCTCGGCGATGCCGCAGAACAGGCTGAGTGTGGGCACGTCCCAGAAGGGGTCGTGATACGCCGTGCGCGGATCGGGCAGCAGCACCATGTCGCCAGCTTCGGTGGTCTTGAAGCCCGGCGTGGAACTGCCGTCGAAGGCGATGCCACGGTCGAACGTCTCGAAATTCACATGGCTGGCGGGCAGGGTGATGTGGTGCCACCCGCCGAAGAGATTGACGAACTTGAGGTCCACCATCTGGATCTGGTGGTCGTGCAGGTAATCCAGCACTTCCTCGCGCGTGATGAACATGCCGCCTCCAAAATTGGGTGGGGCAAGGAAGCAAACCACGGCCTCATTGTGAACGAATTGACAGGCCGTCCCGCGGCCGCTCCGCATCACCCCGGCTGCTGTGCCGAAGGTGGCCAGGCCGCCTCACCCGGACGTCCGCCAAGCAAGGGAACCCGCTCCATGACCCGCTTCCCGCACCTCTTCTCCCCTGTCGCATTGGGTGAGCTGACCCTGCGCAACCGCGTCGTGATGGCGCCCTGCACGCGCTGCTTCAGCCCGGGCTTCCTGCCCACGGCCGCTGTGGCGGCCTACTACGCGCGCCGGGCGGCGGACGGCGTGGGGCTGCTGATCAGCGAAGGCACCGTCATCTGCGAGCGCGGCAACGGCTACAACGGCGCACCGGGGATCTGGAGCGCTGATCAAGTCCGCGCGTGGCAACCCGTCACTCGGGCCGTCCACGAGGCGGGCGGGCTGATCGTCTGCCAGCTCTGGCACGTGGGGGCCGTGGCGCATCCGCGCGGTGATCGCCCTGTTTGCCGCCGGCGCCGGGCGGGCACTGGAGGCGGGTTTCGACGGTGTGGAGATCCACGGCGCCCACGGATACCTCATCGACCAGTTCATCAATCTGAAATGGAACCAACGGACGGACGACTGGGGTGGGGAGAAGCGCTGCCGCTTCGCCGCAGCCGTGACACGGGCCGTACTGGCCGAGTGTGGTGCCGGCCGGACCCTGCTGCGCTTCTCGCCGGGCTGGAGCACGCCGGGCTCCGGCTGGCAGCAGCCAGCGGAGACGCTGCCGCTGCTGTTGGACACCCTTTGGGACGCGGGGCTGCGAATCCTCCACGCCAGCCACGGCGAGTATGACCAACCCAATCTGCCGGCGGAGCTGCTACCAGCGGAGCTCCGGCCGGCCAGCGGCCTCCTGCCGCTCCATCAGGCCACGCGCGCCCTGTGGAAAGGCCAGCTGGTGGGCGTGGGCAGCCTGACTCCCGCGCGGGCGGAAGCGGCCCTGGCCTTGGGCGAAGTGGACGCCACGGCCTTCGCTCGCGCGCTGCTCGCCAACCCGGACTTCGTCAGCCGGGTCCGCGGGGGACACGAATTGCGCGTTTATCGTCCAGATTACCTGACGAAACTGGTCTAAAGTCCCCTGGTGCCTGGCACCCGCCTGGCACCGACCTGGCACCGACCTGGCACCGACCTGGCACCGACCTGGCACCG
>DYSB01000257.1 GCA_020726405.1 Acetofilamentum sp.
GGCCAGCCGGGAACGTAGATCCTCCAGCCAATCCAGGCGGGTGAACAGGATGCGAAAGCTGTCCTGATGTGCCGGCACGTGTGTCTCGCTCTGATTGAAGCGGGTCCAATGTACGGCTGCCGTGACGGTCAAGCCACTCCCGGCGGCTCTTGCCGCTCATCTCCGGACTGGTCACGCGGACGGATGATCTCACGGGAAGACGCGAAGAAATCCGAAGTGAGGCGGCCATCCGGGGATGACTTGGTCTATCCCGCGCCGCTCCTCCACGCTCAGGGGCGGGTCCGCCACCCCATCAGGCTTTTGCTTTCGAGGACTTCGTCCGCTTGGTGGACTTCGTGTCCTTCACGTCCTTCCCGTCCAGCAGGGGGGCCAGGAAACGGCCTGTGTGGCTGGCCGGGTTGGCTGCCACCTGCTCGGGCGTGCCTGTGGCCACCAGCCGTCCGCCCTGGGCGCCGCCTTCGGGTCCCAGGTCGATCAGGTGGTCGGCCGTCTTGATCACGTCCAGGTTGTGCTCGATCACCACCAGTGTGTTGCCCTTCTCCACCAGCCGCTCCAGCACCTGGAGCAGCAGTTGGATGTCCGCGAAGTGGAGGCCCGTGGTGGGCTCGTCCAGGATGTAGATGGTGCGCCCGGTGGCCCGCTTGGACAGTTCCGTGGAGAGTTTGACGCGCTGGGCCTCGCCACCGGAGAGCGTGGTGGCTTGCTGGCCCAGATGGACGTAGCCCAGCCCCACTTCGAGCAGGGTCTGCAGGCGGGACTGCAGGCGCGGAATGGCCGCGAAAAAGCTCGCCCCCTCCTCCACGGTCAGGTTGAGCACGTCGGCGATGGACTTGCCGCGGTACTTGACCTCCAGGGTCTCGCTGTTGTAGCGCCGGCCCTTGCAGACCTCGCAGGGCACGTAGACGTCGGGCAGGAAGTGCATCTCGATTTTGAGGATGCCGTCGCCCTGGCAGGCCTCGCAGCGCCCGCCCTTGACGTTGAAGGAGAAGCGCCCGGGCACGTAGCCGCGCATTTTGGCCTCGGGCAACTCGGCGAACAGGTCGCGGATCAGCGTGAACAGGCCCGTGTAGGTGGCCGGGTTGGAACGCGGCGTGCGCCCGATGGCGCTCTGGTCGATGACGATGGCCTTGTCCAGGTGCTCCAGCCCGCTGACCGGCCCGTGGGGCATCGGGATCACGCGCGTGCCCATCAGCTCCCGGGCCAGCAGTTTGGAAAGGGTCTCGTTGATGGCCGTGGATTTGCCCGAGCCCGAGACGCCGGTCACGCACGTGAAGGCGCCCAGCGGAATCTCCAGGTCGATGCCCTGCAGGTTGTTGCCGCGCAGGTTGGCCACGCGCAGGAACTGGCCGTTGCCCGGCCGCCGGACGGGCGGTACGGGGATCAGCCGGTCGTCCTTCAGGTAGCGCCCGGTGATGCTGAGCGGGTTCTCCATGATCTGGGCCGGCGTGCCCTGGCTGACCACCTCGCCGCCGTGGATGCCCGCACCCGGCCCCAGATCCAGCACCTCGTCGGCCTGCAGGATGGTGTCCCGGTCGTGCTCCACCACGATCACCGTGTTGCCCAGATCGCGCAGGCGCAGCAGGGTCTGGATCAGGCGCTCGTTGTCGCGCTGATGCAGGCCGATGGAGGGCTCGTCGAGGATGTAGAGCACGCCCATCAGCTGGCTGCCGATCTGCGTGGCCAGGCGGATGCGCTGGGCCTCGCCGCCGGAGAGCGTGCCCGCGGCGCGTCCCAGGCTCAAATACTCCAGGCCCACGTTGACCAGGAAGCCCAGCCGTTCGCGCACCTCCTTCAGGATCGGCGCGGCGATCAGCTGCTCGCTGCCGCCCAGCTCCAGGCCCTCCATGAAAGTCAGGGCCTGCTGGATGGAATCCCCGCACAGCTCCATGATGTTGCGCCCGCCCACGGTCACGGCCAGGGATTCGGGCTTGAGGCGCTGCCCGCCACAGGCGGCGCAGGGCCGGCTGCTCATGAAGCGCTCGATCCACTCGCGGATGGACTGGCTCTGGGTCTGGCGGTAGCGCCGCTCCAGGTTGGGGATGATCCCCTCCCAGGTGCTGGAGTATTCCCAGAAGCCCTTGCCCTGGCGGGCCTGGCCGCGGAAGCGGATCTCCTCCTTCGAACCGTGGAGGATCACTGCCTGGTGGGCGGGCTTGAGTTGCTTCCAGGGCGTGTCCAGGCTGAAGTCCAGGAACTGCCCCACCTGGGCCAGGGCTTTCAGAGTCCAGATCTCGCCGTGGGCCGAGTCGCTGCCGTCGCCCATGGTGCCGATGGCCCCGGCGCGCAGGCTGCGCTCCGGCGCCACCACCACCAACTCCGGGTCCAGCACCATCTGGTGCCCGATGCCCGAGCATTCGACGCAGGCGCCGAAGGGACTGTTGAAGGAGAACAGGCGCGGGGCCAGCTCTTCCACCGAAATGCCGTGTTCGGGGCAGGCGAAATGCAGGCTGTGCAGGCGCTCCTCGGCGGGTTCGCCCTCGAAAAGCACGCGCACCAGGCCGGAGCCCAGGTTCAGCGCCGTCTCCACCGACTCGAAGAGCCGGGCGCGGATTCCGGCCTTGGTCACCAGCCGGTCCACCACCACGTCGATGTCGTGCTTGAAGGTCTTGGCCAGGCCCTGCTCCACCTCCTCCAGCGGCAGCACTACGCCGTCCACGCGCACGCGCAGGTAGCCCTGTTTGCGCACCTGCTGGAAAAGGTCGCGGAATTCGCCCTTGCGGCCGCGCACCAGCGGGGCCAGGAGCTGCAGGCGCCGGCCCTCGGACTCCTGCTCGATCAGGTTGACGATCTCCTCCGGGCTCTGGCGGTGAATGGGTCGCCCGCACTCGGTGCAGTGGGGCACGCCGATGTTGCCGTAGAGCAGGCGCAGGTAGTCGTAGATCTCCGTGACGGTGCCCACGGTGGAACGCGGGTTGCGGTGGGTGGATTTCTGCTGGATGGAGATGGCTGGCGAGAGGCCCTGGATGGAGTCCACGTCGGGCTTCTCCATCAGGCCCAGGAACTGCCGGGCGTAGGAACTCAGGCTTTCCACGTAGCGCCGCTGGCCTTCGGCGTAGAGCGTGTCGAAGGCCAGGCTGGACTTGCCCGAGCCCGACAGCCCGGTGATCACCACCAGCTTGTTACGCGGGATGATGACATCAATGTTCTTGAGATTGTGCTCGCGCGCGCCTCGCACATGGATGCAGTCCATCCGCCGGCTCCCCTTCCTTCAAATCCTGTTTCTGTCACCGCACCATCTGTCGGGGTGCCTTGTTTTCCACCTTTCTGTTTGCGCCAGAAAGGTGGAGCCAAAGAGGCGCTTTTTCTCACCCGCCAGAGTCAGCCCGCCTCCCGGCGGGCTGACTCTGGCGGCAGCTCGTCCTTCCTGCAACCGCGTAGTTGGTTCGTCTGACGGCTTCACCCAGGTTCTGGTTCAGGCCTAAAGGCCTTCACCTCACGTGACACAAATTTTCTTCGAGCCTTCGAGACTTCGTGCGCAAATGGACTTTCGGACGAGTCAACCCGACCCAGGTCATACTCAAGAAAAACTGTGTCTCTGTGCCCCTGTGTTGAATCGCCGCGCAAAACAACTCGGCCGGTCACCACGCTTACTCCGCGAGGCGCACGAGCCACTCGTCCAGC
>DYSB01000258.1 GCA_020726405.1 Acetofilamentum sp.
TCCTGGTCCTCGCGGGGTGCGTGACGCCGCGGGATTCGGAGGATCCCAGCTCTTGGTATGACTCTGGCGTCCCCCTGGACGTGGAGGAGTACGTCGCGTTTACCGACGCACCTTATGGGAGCTTCGGCGCGCCCGATACGATCGGCGCGATGAACGCGGTGGTCTTCCCCACGGAGGCCTACCACACCGCCTTCGGGCCGGATGAGGTGCTCCCCACGGGCTCCTGTCAGTTCGCCGTGGACCGCGATCTCCCTGCGGAGATCGAGGGGATCGTCACGCTGCATCCCCGATACTACTTCAAGACCTACGGCTGCGACAACGGCGATGAGAAGTACTACGGGAATTACTTCATCGAGGACAGCACTGGGGGGGCCTTCATTTTGGGCGACTCCAAGGTCGCGCATTTCGACATGGGCGACCGCGTTCGCCTGAAGGTCCGCGGGGTGCGCACCAGCTACGACCTCAACATGGTCTATTCGCACGACGTGCTCGAAGTGACGCGCGGTCCCTTCCCGATCTACTACAGCGAGCCCACCGGGCCCCTGGGCGCCGCGCAGGTCGCGCGGGTGCAGCGGATCACCGGTGAAGTGTTGACGGAAAAAGACGATTTTGGCGCGTTCCGTGTGCTCTCAGACAACGGCACGACCTATGACGTCGCGCTGGACTCTGAGCTCTCGCGGCGCGGCGCGGGCTGGGCGGTGGGCGAGACCATCACCGTCACCGGACCCGTCATCCTCTCCTATTCTGCCTACTCCATCCTCATCATGCGCCTGGGCCAGGTCCAGGTTCAGGACTGATCATCCCTTTTCGGAGCCTATTTTCATGCGTGCTATCCACTGGCTGCTCCCCGCGCTCACCCTCGGGAGCAGCGCATTTGCCCAGGACCTCGAAAACCGCACCTCCACGGTGGACACCGCTCAGGGCAGCGCCCTTGAGACGGAATTCATGCTGGAGAGCGAGTGGCACGAGATCAACAACCTGGACTTCCGGCCGCTGGATGAGGACTCCGATCAGGCGATCTTCGACTCTGACGACCGCCACAGTTTCGCCTTTACCGGTGTCGCTGCGACGGTTGGCTACCAGGTGGATGATCGCACCCGCTTCGTGACGGGCATCAGCCACCGCGGTCTCTGGGGCAACGACCAGATGGGCGGCACCAACACCTTCGGCGGTTGGGCCTACTTCACCGCCGCCTACATGGACTACGCCCTTGGTGATGGCGACACTGCTGCTAAAGTCCGGGTAGGACGCCAACATTTCGACCTTGGCGGGACGGGCGGTGCGCGCGAGTATGTGCTCTCCGACATCCTCGACATGGTGCGGGTGGACGTTCCGCTCGGTGACAAGGGCACCTTAGTCCTCGTCCCCATGAACGTGATGGGCCTCTCCTCCGCGACGGATGACGCGGTGCTCTACCGCTACATCGGCCAGTCCACCTCGACGACCTACGGCTTCCGCGGCGATCATATGACGCGCCGCATGGGCGGGGTGCTCAAGCTCGACGGCCTAAAGGAGGGCATGGACCTCGCGGCTTACGCCTTCTACACCGACATCGGCGCGCTGGGATCCGGCTCCGACATTTCCTACAACGGCCTCGTCGGCAACTTCTCCGACAACGACTGGGTGGCGAACGCGGGTGTGCGCGCGGCCTACGACCTCGGGGTCGTGACCCCGTTCGTGTCCGCCGATCTCTCACAAGGCGTGGACCGCAAGCAGCTCGTCGCCCGCGACGTGGACACCTCGGGCTTTGCGGTGTATGCCGGCGCCAACCTTGACACCCGCGTCGATGGCGGCCCCGGCTTCAAGGGCACCGCGAGCTTCTTCATGAGCCAGGGCGCCGCCTACGCCCAGGACGGCCTTCAGTACTCCCACGGCTATGTGGGTATGAACGGGAAATACGTCGGCGGCGTGATCACCGGGCGCTATTTCGGCTGGCGCCCGACCTCCTACATCGGGATGCACGGGGTCGCCGACGCGCCCAATGACATCAACCGCAAAGGCGGCACCCAGGTCGTGCAGCTCTCTGTTGCCAAGGCCACCGAGAAATCCGAGCTTGGCGCGGCCTTCTACATGCTCTCTGACGTCGGCGTGACCTATGTGGATCTCGACTCGGTGGACACCCTGACCCCGCCCTACGGCTACTCCCGCGAGGAGTTCTACGCGCAGGGGCGCGCCGGAAAGGCGCTGGGCCAAGAGATCGATCTCACCTTCTCGCATGACCTCTCGGATCACGTCGCCTTCGGCCTAGAGGGCGGGGTGTTCCTCCCCGGCGCCTTCTACGCCCAGGAGATCTCCCGCATCGCCGGCGACGCGCTCGGGGGGCAGGCGATGGCCTGGGCGGTCAACGGCGGCACCACGGTGAGGTTCTAATGCGCCCGTCCCTCGCGCTCGCCCTGGCGCTCGCCGGGTGCAACCCTCACCCGGGCTACCCGGAGGAGGGGGTGGAGTACCGCGACGGCATCACCTCGGACTATGAGACGGGGGAGCGCGGCTCGGTCAAAATTTCAGAAATCCTCTGGTCCGGCTCGGTGCGCGACGACGGGAGCTGGGACTCCAGCGACGTCTTCATCGAGATCCGCAACGAGGGGACCAAGCCCATCGACCTCTCGCGCTGGCACCTCGTGCTGGAGGGCGCGGTGGAGATGGATTTCCGCGTCCCGCAGATGGACCGCGAGGTGGAGGTCGGGGAGCACGTCTTCCTCGCCGCCAAGAACACCGGCTGTTTCCCCGAGCCGGACGCGGTGATCGAGGGGCTCCAGCTCCCCATGGGCGACGCCTTCTACCTGTCGCTCCAGGACGTGGACGAGCACATCATCGACTCCGCGGGCGACCGCGGGCGGGTGCGCACCGCCTACTCGGGGGGTTACGATTTCGCGGTGTCCCGCTCGATGGAGCGCACCGAGATGATGTTCGGCGCGCAGGGCGACACCCCCCATGCGTGGCATTTCTACACCCCCGCGGAGGTGGACGTGCCCAACAACGACCGCGTGCTCGCGGAGTGCCGCGCGCGCACCCAGGCCAGCCCTGGTCGCCCCAATTCACCGGATTACAGCGGCGCTTTCGCCAGTGGGAGCTTGGAGTAATGCGAACCCTACCTCTCCTCGCGCTGGTGGGCTGCGCCGCGCCGTCGGTGGACGCCCTCGACAATCAGCTCCACACCCACGTCGTGAACGGCCCCGACGAGACCGCCGAGATCTTCCTCGATGCCATTGATAGCGCCGAGACCAAGCTCGATTTCGCGCTGCCCAAGGGTCAGGACACCCGCCTGTCCGATGCGCTCATCGCCGCGCAGGACCGGGGCGTCGCGGTGCGCGTGATCACGGACTTCGACGAGGCCGCGAGCCCCGCCATCTCCGCGCTGCTTGCCGCCGGGGTGCCCACGACCCTCGCAGACGACGGCATCACCTATTTCGAGTTCCTGCTCGGCGACACGGTGACGTGGCCTTCAGAACAGACCATCATGTCGCACGCGTTTGCGATTGTGGATTATGAGCTTACCCCCTACCGTTACGCCAAGCCCAGGGTGATCCAGGCCACCGACCTCGGCGGGATGGAGGCGGGGCCCCGCGTCGTCTTCG
>DYSB01000043.1 GCA_020726405.1 Acetofilamentum sp.
CCATTTTCCAATGGACATCAATAGGTTCACTGGCTGAAGCATCTACGTAATCAGGATCGGACTTGGCCACTTGGCGGGTTTCATCATCCCACCCGGCACGCGGCTCTTTGGCGGCACGAACCTACCTTCTCCCCATGGCGAACACACGCGCCCCGAGCACCGGCGAACCCTATTACCTGCGCAATTTCCTCCTGCTGGCCGACACCGTGCTGGCCCGGGACGGCGCGCTCTTCACGGACGAGGAGCGGGCCCGGTTGGACTCTGTCCGCGCCCTGCCGCTGCCCGCGCGCCTGCTGCTGCTGCGGCTGGCCGGCCGGCGTGAGGGCTGGCTGCGCCACAGCCGCCTGCGCTACCCGGAGATCCCGGCGCTGGACGAGGCGCTGGACGTGCTGGAGGGGGCGGGCTGGCTGGAGCGCGCGCCCGCGGCGGAATCACCGCCAGAGGAGTTGGCCGCGGGCCTGACCCACGAGGAGTGCCTGCACCTGCTGCGCGTGGCCGGACAGCCCCTGCGTGGCGGCGCCCAGGCCGCCCGCCGCCGCCTGCAGGCCCTGCTGCGTGAGGATTGTCACACGGAGAGCTTCGTTCAGCTGGGGCTCTGGCCGGCGGACAACTCGCTGCTGTGCGCACTGGCCGGTTTGGACCAGTGGGTGCGGTTGCACCAGCACGGACTCTTCCGGCTGCTGGAACTGCTGTTCTTCGGCAACCGCCACCAGGACCTGCGGCAGTTCGTGGTGTCGGAGCTGGGCCTGCAACGCTTCGAGACCGTCAAGCCGGGCGGAGAGCCGGACGCGGACGGCTGGATCCGCTCCCGTGTCGAGGCCGAGGAACTGCTGGAGGCCGGCGCGCGGCTGGACCGGCTGCAGGAAGAGCTGGACGAGCTGCGCCGGGAGTTGAAGGGTTGGCGTCGCAGGCTGCGCCTGCCGCCCGGACCGGCCCGCCGGGCGCGGGATCTCCTGCGCGCTGCCTGGGAGCTGGCCACGCCGGCCCAGCTCTCCCACCTGCCGATGCCCCTGCGGCCCCAGGACGGGGCGGCCCAGCTCCGGCGCACGCGGCTGCGGGCTTTGCTGGCCGGCGCCGCGCTGCTGGAGCGGCTGGGACGGCCGGGCGCTGCGGCCGCCTGGCAACGCATGGCCCTGGAACTGGGGGTGGAGGGTCGGCGCCGGGGCGAGACCTGGCTGCGCCTGGTGGTGAATCTGCGGCACAGCGGCCGGCTGGAATCCGCCCAGGCCGCCTGCCAGCAGGCACTGGCCGAGCAGCCCGGTCCAGTGATCCGGCGCGAACTGGAACAGCGGTTGGGGGGCGCCCGGCCGCTGCGCGAGCCGCCTGTCCTGCGCTGGAGCCAACTGCGCCACCCGGGCCACGCCGGCGGCCGGACGCTGCTCCAGGCCGATTCCGGGGCCGCGCTCTGCGTGGAGGAGCTGGCGCTGGCACGTTTCGCCCACGACGGCTGGCAAGGCCTGCATGTGGAGAATCTGCTGCCGCGCGCGCTGGTGGGGCTGGCCGCCTGGAACCTGATCTTCGCCCCCGTGCCGGGCGCCTTCCTGCACCGTTTCCACGCCGCGCCGCTGGACTGGGGGCGGCCGGGCTTCGTGGAGCGCCGGGCGGAGGAGTGGCGCCGGCTGCGCACACGCCTGTTGCGCGAGCGCCATCGCGCCGGAGTGCGCGAGCGGCTGCACTCCAAGGCCGGACTGCAGAATCCGCTGGTCAACTGGAGCGTGTTCCAGCCCGGCGGAGAGCCGAGCGGGCACGATCCCGGACTGTGGAGGCGCGGGCTGGAACTCCTGCTGGAGGTCCTGCCTGGCCGGCTGCTGGCCGAGCTGTGCGAGGGTCTGCTGCGCGAGCCCAGCGAGCTGGGCCACGGCCTGCCGGATCTGCTGCTCTGGCGGGAGAGCGGCCCGGGCCAGCCGCCGGAGTGGCAGCTGGTCGAGGTGAAGGGCCCGGGGGACCGTCTGTTCCTGGCCCAGCGTCTGTGGCTGGACTGGCTGCTGGAGCGCGGCCTGCCCGTCTCGCTGCTGCTGATCGAGGAGGAGGTCGTCCCTCGCAGGAGCCCGGCCGACCCCGTCGGCGCCTGAACCCGGCATCCCGGCTGGACACAAGAAACGGGCCGCCCTTCCCCGGGAAAAGACGGCCCGGATTGTGTCACGGAATCGCGCTCAGCTGCCGGCTATCACCTGGAAGAGGCGCAGTTCATCGTTCAGGATCGTCAGCGTTGTCGAGGTGCCGGCGGTCGTCAGCAGCGGCGTCCAGGGTCCGGCCACCGTGGGAGCGCCCAGCACAGTGTAGGTCATCGCGCCGGCCACGGGCGTCCAGCTGAGTTGCACCAGGCCCGCTCCGCTCCAGACAATTTCCACCAGCGGAGAAGCCAGCGGCGGGAAGGGCACGGCCAGGCCGCGCAGCTCGCCCGTCGCCAAGGGCCCGGTGCTCTCCAGCCCGCTCTGTCCCCTGCCACCGACGACGCTCACCTGGGCGTAGTGATCCGCGCCCTGCCCGGTCAGCTGCAGCGTGACCGGCTCCACCAACGGGCCGAACACCCAGAATGGTCAGGATGGAGTCCTGCACATCGGCATTCGACATCAGGCCGCAGTGGTCCACGCCGAACGAGGAGTTGCCCCCCTGGGCCCAGGCCACCCGCCTCACTCGGGGATCCCCCTGGAACTGACCCACCGAGGATTGCAGCGGCACCGTGCCGTCGCCATGGCTTGCCAGGAAGATGTCCTCGTACCAATGTTCGCCGGGCTGGGCGTCCCGCGCCGCGAACTCGTCGAAAGAGGCCCCGTCCTCCGCGCCCAGGCGTTCCTCCACGGCGGTGGGAGTGGTCACGCTGGTCCCGTACATCACCGTCACCCGCGTCGAGTCCGCAAAAGAATTGGGGTCGCCATTCACCTGCAGGCCCAGGCCCGCGTTCAAGTCCAGCACCAGTGAGTTGCGCAGGTCCGGGTTGCTGTTGACGTCCTCCAGGCCGTTGCCTTGCATGAGGAAGGAATAGGTGGCCAGCAGCGATTGGATGGTCGGCACATAGCGCCGGATGAAACAGCGCTTCATCTCGTCGTCGCAGGTCGGCGGCTGCAGCGAGGCGGCGTCGATGTCGCCGTCGGTGCCCGTCACCACAGCGCCGTCCAGCACCTTCTGGAAAGCCAGGTTGATCAGTTTGGAGAGCAGGTACTGGAAGGACGGATCGACGGTCCAGTCGTCATGGAGCGGGTTCCAGGGCTTGGCCGCACCCTGGTTGGGCACGCCCACCATCACCAGTTCGCCCACTTTGGGCAGGCGCCGACCGTCGGGCAGCAGGCCGCCATAGGCCGCGCTCTGGATGTAGCTGCGCGCCACCAGTCCACCCGTGGAGTGGGCGATGATGTCCACCTCCTTGAGCGTGTCGCCGGGGTGGGCGATCTGCCACTGGTCCATCGCCCGCTTGAGGAAGTAGCCCAGGTAGTCGACGCCGTATTCGTAGACATTGTCTGTGAGGGAGGCCGCGCTGAGTCCGCTGATCACGCCGTCGAAGACCTCGTCGGATGGGCCGGGCACCACGCGCCAGTCGTAGTTGGCGGCGAAGAGGTTTTGGCCGCGCACATAGCCCGTGTTTTCCAGGCCTGCAGAATGTCGTCGTAGAAGTGGCCCAGCGGGTCGATCTGCAGGGCGGCGGGGTGGAGTCCCCGGGTCAGCAGCCAGCCTTCGAGATCGTTCTCGTTGTAGGCGAAGGTGCCAGCGATGCCCGGCAGAATCAGCACGGGCGGACGCGGAGGACTCAGTTGGACAGGGGCATAGCGCCCGTTGAGATATCCCCAGCCGATGATCTCGCCACGATTGTTGATGGCCTCGGCCGTCAACAGCTGCCAGCCTGAAGTGGGGTCGACATGTCATTCAGATCGAGCAGGCTGTCTGCCTCCCACATGGTGGCAACACCTGGCACGGAACCGACAATCTGACCGTGGTCGTTGATGTCGGCGGCCCAGGAGCTCTCAGCTCCAGCTGATTCCAGAGCCGCCAATTGGCCATCCCGCCAGCGGAACGCAAACCAGCTGAAGCCGTCCAGATCCACGGTACTGGAACCAATGATTGTGCCCGTGCTGTTGATCGCAACAGCAACCGCCCGCTGACCACCCAGAGTTCCCAGATCAGTCCAGCCATTGTCCCAGCGCACGGCCCGACTCTGATTATTGTCAATCAAGGATCCCACGGCCACCCCGGCATCGTTGATGTCGGTCAGTTCATCCCAATTATTGCTGACCACGCTCGGTTCCAAATCGACAACGACCCCGTTCTCCCACAGGGCGGCGTGATACCGCACTTCGCAGTTGCCGGGCTCCGTGTGGATGAAAGAGGCTTGACCCACCACGGTTCCATGGTTGTTAAGCCCCAGCACCCGGGAGAGTCCCGTGCTAAAGGCGCTCGCACAGGGATTCGACCCTTCCCTGGCGTGCAGCAGCTGCCCACCGCCACCGCCATCATCACAGAGAGCCAGGTCCCCGTTAGGAATCCCACAGAGAAACTCGATGCCCGACGGTCCAGCCAACACGTTGTAGGACTGGTCCTGTCCAATCTCCGTGTAGTACAACTCCGGCCCGATCACCTGGCCGGAATCGTTGATCGCGACGGCCTGCGCGCCCAGACGCTGGTAATTGAGACCCTCGATCATCCAAGCGGTCTGCGGGTGGCCGTCCTTCCAGAGAGTCGGAAGCTCGACACCATTGACTTGGTCATAGCAGCTGCCCACCACCCAACCCTGGTCGTTGATATCTGTGATGGACTAGACCAAGGAGAGGGAGTCGCTGCCCAGTGGTAGCAATTCGCTGATCTCGTAGCGGACCTCCGCGGCGGCTTGCACAGCGAGACAGAGCAGCAGACATGGGATGGAGGACGCAAACAGGCGACGGAGATTCATGCTGGGCCTTTCCGGGTGGCGCTGATCCGCGCGCTGTGCCCGGATTCGAGGCGCCAGTGTAGGGTGCTGGCGGCAGCTACTCACCATCGGGGAGTGTTTATGTCCAAACACTCCGGCCGGATCCCGGCACGGGCGCCAAGGATTGGGCGGAAAGGAAAACGGCCGCCTCTCCCTGCAGGAAAGGCGGCCGTGTGGGATGGCTGGAGAGGCTCAGTTGTGGGCCGCCACCCGGAACAGGCGGCGCTCGTCCGAGGCCACGGGCAGCGCCAGTTCCAGCGCGGGCGTGTCCAGCACCAGAGTCCAGGGACCGCCCACCTGGCTAGCGGCATAGACGCAGTACCCGCTGGCCTCGGCCACGACCGGCCAGCTGAGCTGCACTTGTCCGTCGACGAGCAGGGTGATGTTGACCTGGGGTGCGGGCAATTCAGGCGCGGGCAGCACCGTCAGGCTGCCCGTCAGCTGGGTCAGGTTGTGCTGGGGACTGTCGTCCGTCACCAGCAGGGCCCAGACCAGGGTACCTGCGTCCGCCTGGGCTGGCAGCTCCAGCAGATACTGGCCGGGCGCCTCGAGCAGGGCCGTGCCGGGCTGGGCCGCCCCGCCGTTCAGGCTGCAACTGAGCAGCACGGTCTGCAGATCGCAGGGGTCGCTGGCCGTGACCTGGGCCTGCGCCGCCGCACCGGCTTGCAGCGTATCCGGGAAGGAAGTGAGCACTTCCACCAGAGGCGCGCCGGCGTCGCTGTCGCAGGGATCCACCACCAGCACGGTCCGGGTGAGCACGGACTCGTTCTCGTTGATTGAGGCGTCGTAGACGTAGACCGTGAGCGCCAGGCTGGTCCCGTAGGGCTGGGCCGGCAGCTGGAGGGCGAACAGATCCCCGCCCACGTGCGAGGCGCTCTCGAAGAGCATGGTGCCGCCGTCGAGCTGGTAGCCCACCTGGACCTCCTGGATGCCGCAGGGATCGCTGGCACTGACCTGCACGTCAATGGGCGCGCTGTCGCTGTCGAGGTTGCCCGCGGGGGCTAACAGAGCCGCACTGGGTGCCTCGAAATCCACGTCGCAGGGATTGACCACCACGAAAGTGTGGCTCACGGTGGTCTGGTTGGAACTCTGGTCCAGGGCCACGATCTGGTAGCTGACCACGGAGCCGAAAGCCTGGGGCGGGATGCTCGCGCTGTAGGCGCCGCTGATCAGGGTCATGGGCTGGGTCGTCCAGCTGCCGCCACCCACCCGGTGGAGCAGGTCCACGCTGCTCACCGTGCAATTGTCGGTCACAGTGGCGCTGACCGGATAGGGGTTGCTGTTGTCGCCCGTGTTGCCCAGGGCCGTGTGGACGATCACGGGGGGCACCAAGTCGGCATCGCAGGAATTGCCGGAAGCGGCCAACAGGGCCTGGTGGGCGTTCAGTCGGCCCCAGCCCGTCTCAGTATCCCAGCCCGCGCTGCCCATGTCGTCCGCCGTGTCGTCGATCACGTCGTAGATCTGCTGGGCCGTCAGGGAGGGGTTCAGACCCTTCATCAGCGCGGCCACGCCGGCCACCTGGGGCGTGGCGCCGGAGGTGCCGTTCATGTACGTGATGTACCCATTGATGGTGGCGCTGCGCAGCCGCACACCGGGGGAGAGCACGTCCAGGCCCGTCCCGTAGTTGCTGCCCCACCAGTCCTCGCCGTCGCAGGAGGTGGGACTCTTGCGCTGGTTGCAGGGTGAGAGGGCGCCGACGGCGAAGGAGTTCGTGTAGCGCGCCGGGTAGCTGATGCTGTTGGCGTTCTCGTTGCCCGTGGCGCAGACGACGGGAATGCCCATGGTGTAGGCCGCGTTGACGGCGGTGTTGAATGTGCTGCTATAACCGCCGCCGCCCAGGCTCATGCTGATCACATTGGCGCCATGGGTGCGGGCCCACTCCATGCACTGGATGATGACCGCGTCGCTGCCATGGCCATCGCCATCGAGACCCTTCATGGGCATGATGCGCGCATTCCAGTCCACGCCCGCCATGCCCGTAGCGTTGTTGGTGCTGGCCGCCGCCAGGGAGGCGCAGGCCGTGCCGTGCATGTGGTCGTCGTCCGGGGTGGCGTCGTTGTTCACGAAGTCGTAACCGGCGACGATCTTGGCCTGGAGGTCGGGGTGGTTCAAGTCCACGCCCGTGTCGATGATGGCGATCTTGATGGTGTTGGACCCCGTGAAGACGTCCCAGGCCAATTCGGCGTCGATGTCGCAGTCAACCGTGTAGCCGCCCGTGCCCAGGTTGCGCAGAGCCCACTGCCCGCTGAAGTACGGGTCGGTGGGTATCACCATGATGCGCTTGATGTAGTCGAACTCGGCCCACTCCACTTCCGGGCGCGCAGCCCAGGCGGCCTGCTCGCGCTTCAGGTCCGTGCCGGGAGCCAGGTCCACGATCACATCGCGATCAAATCCCGACTCGCGGGCCAGCGCATCCAGTTCGTGCTGAATCAGGGGTCGGCTGGTCCGCAGTCCGCGGCCTTGGCCAAACGTGGCCAGCGCAGGCACGTCTCCCAGCTCCGCGCGATCGGCGCGCGTGGAGACAACGGCGTCGCTCTTCAGCCGGATCATCAACCGGCCAGCCACGGCCTGGAATCCGTCCACCGTGACGGACGGGATGCTGGAGACGCTGGGGGTAAGCGTCGGGTTCGGAGCGGATCCATGGGCGGTCAGGACGGCCACCAACAGAAGCGCGGGGGTTGTGAGGCGCATGAAGCGTCCTTCCCTTATGGGCATGGCCTCGCGACTCTCGGCGGGGTCAGGCGGGGTAAATAATCTTCGATTAGGTTGGACGAGGGAAGGGTAGGGTTTGAGGACTAAAGCTGCAACCCTTATCTGGCGGCTGAACATATCGTTTCGGAGCTGTCCGATGGGGTGGACGGCAGCTGCTGCCCAGCGAAATCTGTCTGTGGACAAGAATGGGCGAGACGACGCCAGGCGTCCAGTTTCGGTGGGGCGGCGTGATCGGCTTGGTCCGCCGCGGGTCCCGGGGACCGGATAGGTGGACGCCTGGGATAATATCGGCCCTCCGGGCGCCGATAACGGGAACGAAACCGGGGGCGCAAAGCTTCTCCCCGGGGCGGGTGGGGGGTCAGTGGGAGGGCGGAATCCTGCAGTCCAGCGAGCTCGACACTCCGACCCGCCAGCCGGCCCGCGTCATCAAGGTTTCGGCTCCACCCCGGCCCAGCCTTGCATCTCAAGGCGCATTTCCCGATTGTAAGCGCCGTCAAACGGAAGCATCGACCCCATCGTGCCCGACCTTCAAACGAAAAACGGCAACATGCGCGCCACCTGCGTTCGCCTCTGCATGGCCCTGTTCACCCTGTCCTCCGCCATGGCCGGAGCGCCTGCGCATGTCCCCGGCCGGCTGGCCATCGAGCTGGCGACGATCCCCGCCGGACCGGACCAGCCCCCCGCCGCGCTGCAGTCCTGGCTCAAGGAACGCCAACTCGGCCTGCGGGCCCACTTCCCCTCCAGCGCCGGCAGCCGGCGGTGGAGCCAGGGGCGGCTGGGGGCCTGGTGGCTGGTGGACACCCCGCCGGAACGCGACATCCCGGCGCTCTGCGATAGCCTGGCTAGCCTGCCGGGAGTCTGCTCGGCGGTGCCCGACTGGGTGACCCACGCGAGCACGACGCCCAATGATCCGCTCTTCCCCAACCAGTGGGCCCTGCACAACACGGGGCAGGCCCGCAATTCCCATGGGCAGTCCATCGGCACGCCGGGGCTGGACCTGGGCATGCTCACGGCCTGGGACCTGAGCCCCGAAGCGCGCAGCCCGCTGGTGGCCGTGCTGGACTCGGGCGTGGATCCCGACCACCCGGAATTCCACGAGCGTCTGCTGCCGGGCTTCAACTTCCTGACCAACCTGCCCGGTGCCGTTGACGACAATGGCCATGGCACGGCGGTGGCCTCGCTGCTGGGCGCGCTGGTCAACAACCAGACCGGCATGGCCGGGCTCAGCCGCCAGGTGCGGATCCTGCCGCTGAAGGTCTTCAACAGCATCGGCATGGGCAGCGCCAGCGCGCTGGCCAACGGCCTGAACTACGCCCTCCATCTGGACATGGACGTGGCCAATTTCTCCGGCGGCATGGCCCAGGACTACGGTCCGGCCAGCGCCGTGATCGAGGCGGGACGGCTGGAAGGCATGTGGGTGGTGGCCGCCGCGGGCAATTCGGGCGACACGGTGCTGGAGTTCCCCGCCCGGCATCCCCTCTGCGTGGCGGTGGGCGCCATGAGTCCCTGCGGCGAGCCCAAGACCGCCACGAGCTGCGATGGCGAGGCCTGGTGGGCCAGCAACACAGGCAGTGGCCTGGACCTACTGGCGCCCGGCGTGCGGCTCACGGCGGCCGTGATGGGCGGAGGTTATCGCAGCGACTTCAACGGCAGCTCCGCCGCCTGCGCCTACGCCAGCGGCGCCCTGGCCCTGTTGCGGGCCGCGGACTTGACGGCGTCCCTGGACGAGATTGAGAGCGCCGTGGAGGAAACCGCCCGTGACTTGGGCACACCGGGCTACGACCTGGCCAGCGGCCACGGCTTGATCCAGGTGGATCGCGCCCTGTTGCGGCTGGTGCCCCTGCGGGTCAACGGGCTGGTCATCCAGCGCCAGGGTGGCCGCGTGCGTCTGAGTTGGAACACCCTGGCCATGGCCCTGCGCTACCATGTGGAGGCCCGCGGTCTGACTGATGAAGCCTTCCGCAGCATCGCGGAAACCACCTCAACCAGTTGGCTCTCCGGCCCTCAGGAGCTGGCGCTACCCGGTCGCCAATACCGCGTGGTGGCGATCCTCTCCGATCAGAACCTGGACGACGAGCTGGAATAGGCCCTGTCCCTCCACAACTCAGTTGCGTGATCCGTCGGAGTGGCTCACTCGTAGACCGGGAATTCCTCTGTCCCGGCGGCGGGTCGGTCCGCTGCCAATTGCAGGCCCACATGCCGGTAGTAGAGGCGCAGGTGTTCCAGCGCCAGGCCGGTGGGCGCCGAATCGTAGCTGCCCAGGTGGGCGTTGCTGAAACAGTCCGCCAAACCCGAGACCACCAGCCGGCCCCGTCCCACCGCGACTTCCGTCGCCAGCGCCTGGCCCATCTGGTCCCGCACGAAAGGCCGGCCGCCTTCGACGCTCAGGGCCTCGTCCACCCAGACCGAATCGCCAGGTGAATCCAGCGCCACGGCCTGCTGCTGCACCAGCCTCGTGCCGAAGCCCAGGCCATAAGGCGCCAGCCAGGCATTGAGGCCGGCCGTGTACTGCGACGGCCGCAGGGCCACCAGCAAGGTCCCGCCGCGCTCCAAAAAAGCGCGCTGCTCGACCTGGGCGGCGGCGTCGGGCACACGGGACGGGTTGAGCACGATGTGCAGGCGGCTCTGGGGGGGAATGGATCCCTGGGTCAGCACGGGCAGGAGGCCGGAGCGGTGCAGCCAGATGAAGAAGGTTTCCAGGTTGCGCGGGTCCAGCGGGTCCAGCTTGTCTTCCAGCGGGAATCTGACTTGGGAGAGCGCGGCGTCCAGACTGGCCGCAGGCAGCGGGTGCTGCAGCGGAGGCGGCACGGGACGGCCCAGCGCGCGCAGCGCGGGCAGCGTAAGCAGCGCGGCCAGCAGGGCCAGCGGCAACCAGTCCCGGCCCGTCAGCCGGCGGCCGATGGCCAACCAGCCGCAGAGCAGCAGCCCACCCAGTCCGGCGACCCAGGTCCAGGGCAGGGCCGCATTGCGGCGGTTCAGCCAGTCCAGGGCGGCCAACAGCTGTTCCAGCCGCCCCGTCAGCCAGGCCGCCCAGCCCGCCGGTTGCCAGGACTCGAACATGGCCAGCAGTAGCTGCAGGGGTCCGCTGAGCAGGGAGCCCAGCAGGAAGAGGAAGCCTGCGCGTCGCCCGGCGGCCACCAGCCGCTCAGCCCCGGAGTGGCGGATCAGCCCCGCCAGTCCGCCCAGCAGCAAGAGGGCCAGTCCGGGCCGCCAAGCCCCAGGCCGGAGGTAGGCCAATACGGCGGCGGGCATCGGGCTCCAGCCAGGTCAGCAGCGCCAGGCCCAGTCCCAGGGCGGCGGCGCGGGCGGGATCCGTGTCCGTGCAGCCCCAGGCCGGGTTGGTTTGACACCACTCGATGTTGGTCTGGCAGGTGATGGGATCCGTCTGGAAGCACCAAGTGGGACTGGTGTCGCAACCGATGGCCGGATTGGTGGGGCACCAGGCGTAGTCCGTGGCGCACTCCACCGGGTCCGTCACTTCCCTCTGGGGCAGGGCCGCGGACGCCCGTCCCGGGTGCGGAGCGACGGCCCGGCCCACTTGCGTCAGGCCGCCTTCGTAGCGAGCCACCGTGGCTTTGGTTTGGTACTGGTACAGCGGCGAGGCGTTGTCCGCCAAGGCAGGCAGCGTGAAAGCCAGCAGCAGGTGACGCGCCTGCGTACGATGGAAGCATGACTTGTAGCACAACTGCTTCAATAGGTCTCTCGCCTTCTACCTGATGAATGGCTTGCGATCAGAGCTGATGAGCTGTTGTCCGCAAGAGGAGTTGCAGCTGCACAGGAAGGAGATCGAGGTATACTGGGTGTGGAGGTGTACTGCTGGAAACGACAATGATCGCGTCATCGACGATGAAACAGCGGCTCAAGAAATCGCCGGACAATGCCCGGCGATTTCTTTCTCTGCGACCAATTCGTGGAGGCAGTTGGTGGGACCCGCGTGGGACCAGCACTCAACTGTTCAGAACCGATTCCGCTAAGTCTTTGACTATCAAGTACCGAAGGGGGGACTTGAACCCCCACGAGGTTGCCCTCAACAGATTTTGAGTCTGCCGCGTCTACCATTCCGCCACTTCGGCGCGGGGCCAAGATAGGGTTCAGGCCCGGGAAAATCACCTGGGAGCGGCGGGTGGAGCCGGCCCGACATCCGCAGCGATCACCCTGCGGAGTGGCTTCGGGCAGCTACGGATTTTCGCCAAGATGTGCACAAATGGTTCCGCAATGGTGTGCTTTCCCTTGATCGCCGGACCGGGAACGCTACCCTGTCAAGCGGGTAACACGACTGACTTCCGCTGGGAGGATCCATGAAACGAATCGCGGCGGCCCTGCTGGGCGGCTGGTTGCTGGCGGGCGTCGGAACCCCGGCCCGGGCCGAACACCCGGATTTGGGCTGGCTGACCTACACGGGCGCCCCTGAGCAGCGGACAAAACACGCCGCACATCCCCGCCTACCTGTGGTCCAACGGGACCATCTGGAACGACGATAGCCCGCGCGGCTTCAGCCAGACCTTCAACAATCGGGTCACGCCCTATCACCGGCTGGAGGCCCGCGTACCCGTGGACAACTTGACGGGACGCCAACTGCCGCTGGACCTGTCGGTCATCGGCGACGCGGACAGCTTGATGAGCAATTTCACCACCGTGCCCGAGGATACGCTGGGCTTCGACGGCGATCCCCATATCGTGTCCGTGGGCGAAGAGCCGCGGCCCGGCACCTTCTGGCTGGGACCATGCCGGCCGAATCCCTTCAATGATTCGACCATCGTGCCCTTCCAACTGGAACAGCCGGGTCGGGTGGACTTAAGCGTCCATGATCTGCAGGGAAGGTTGGTGCTGACCGTCCTGCGGGGCCGGCCCATGACGGCGAGTCGGCATGAGGTGCAGATCAGCGCCGAGCGCCTGCCCAGCGGCGTCTACATGTACCGGCTGCGCGCCGGCCAGCAGGAGCGCACGGGCAAGATGCTCCTCGTCAAATAGCTCGCAAGATCGAGATGCAACAAGCCCCGGCCTGCGCGTGCACGTCGGGGCCTTTCTTGTGCTGTGTTGTGTTGCGAACTCAGCGTGCCTGCAACACGCCCTCGCTCTCCAGTTGCCGGAAGGTGTCGTGGAGGAACTCCAGGTAGATCTCCTCCCGCTTGCGCTCTTCCGGGAAGAAGGGATACGCGAAGACCAGCAGCGCCTCAACCCACTTCGTCAGGCTGGCTTGGCGCGTGTAGGACGCCACCAGCACGCGGTCGCGGTCCAGCACATCCGCCTGGAGACGAAATGTCTGTCGGAAGGGGACAGGCACCAGGCTGGCCGTCAGCGTGCTGGCCAAGGCGCCGAGGAAGTGGAAGTGGAAGACCTTGGTGGATTCCAAACGAATCCGCACGGTGTAGTCGGAGACGCGCATCAGGCTGTCCAGCACAGCGCGTCGCTCGGGTTTGTTGACATCGGAAGCCTCCACCGTGTGGGTGGCATAGACGCCCAGGTTGCTGATCTCCGGCAAGGCGTCCCCCAGGATCTCGTCGAAGCCCGACACGTTGCGGTTCTTGCCCACGAGCTTGGGCACGGCGTCCAGCCCCAGAGTTTGCCGGACGTGGCTGAACACAAAGACCACGCTCACGGGACGAGGATCCGGATTGCGCACCGCCGGTCCCGGATAGGCCGATTGCATGTCCGAACGAAAGGATGCGCAACCCGCCAGCACCAGAAACAGACACAGGGCCGGAACCCGGCGCAGGCGAGCACGATGGCTTTCCATCTTCACCTCAGGTTGTTCCACTTGTAGAGTCCAGCACCAAATCACATCGTACCCCACCTGGCTAGGCAATGGGCTGCCGGGCCGCCTCGCCCTCGCCGATCCAGCGCCCGATGCTGTAGAGATGGCGCAGCCAACCCACGGGAAAGGGCAGCACCAGGAGGGCCCACCACCAGGACAATGCGCCATGGCCGAAGCCGCCGAAGGAGCTGAGCACCCACAAGGCGGCGACGCCCACCACGGTGAACAACGCGCTCAGATAGACACAGAGAGGCTCGGCCGGCGCAGCACGGCGCAGTCCCCAGGCCAGCATCAACAGCGAGAGCAGGACCAGGCCGACGGGGATCAGCAGCATCCACTCGCGGGCCAGCACACCTTTACCCGCCAGGATCAGGGCCAGCAAGCCAATCACAGCCACAGCCCAGCCCAGCGGGCGGAGGTGGGGCCGTCCACCCAGCCACACGCCCAGCGCACCCAACAGGGCGCCGGCGGCGATCAGGATGGACCCTTCCAGGGGATCGATGGCTCCCAGAACCATCAGGACGGGGCCCGCATAGACGGGCAGTCGGGTGAGCGGCGTGTCGTTCATGGATCCTCCTTCTGCCGCCTGGCAGGAAGTTTGATCCCAGGTTCGGGACCGTGCGTGGAAATGCCGGACAAGCCACTGGGTGTGCGGGTCTCAGGCAGTGCGCCGCTGCAACGACTTGCGCAGCCACAGCAGGGACATGACCAGTCCGCCCAGCCAACCGATGGGAAAGGGCAGTAGCAGGATACCCCACCAAAGGCTCAGCCCGTGATCACCCCCCACGCCGCCCAGCGAGCTGACCCACTGCATCAGCGCCAAGCCGACGGCCGTGATGGCGAAGGCCACAGGCAGCCCCACTCGAAACGATCCGCGCGCCAGCCAGGCGCCCAGGGCCGCCAGTCCGCTGCCCGGCAGGATCAACAGCTGGCCCTCGAAAGGAATCAGGCTGCCCACGATGCTCAGGCCCGTACCCATCCAAACCAAGGATCGCGCACATTGCGCACGGTTCACACTAGTTCTCCCTCTGTCCCATGTGTCACAGTCCAGTTCGCCACCAGTAGCTCTCGACCTCAGGCGACGGGTCGGCAGGGCAACTGAGCCGCCAGAGCACGGGTCACCATTTCCACGTTCTCCAGGTTCTTGCCATAGTCCAGCAGCGTGGTCACGAGTACGGGTCGACTGGAGAGCTCCACTTCGCAGGCTCCGGCCTGTTGTGACACAAGACCCAGCCTGACACTCTCCCCGAAGCTGCGAATTGTGAAGGGCGTCCGCACACTGAAGCGCACGCCCTCCTCCTCCACCACCCGCGCGCCGGTCAGGCTGGACAGCGCGGCACGACAAGCGGCCTGAACAACAGCCGGTTCGCCGTCCAGGATCAAGCGACGGCGCGGCCGCAGGGGAAGCTGCCGGGTGTCGATGCCCAGCCGCTGCAGTCGCCGGAGGTGCCAGTTGGTGTAACACGCCAACGCCAAGCCTGTGCACAGGCCCACTCCCAGGCAGATGGGGACGATCTCAATCCGCACTCCGTGCTGCCACCCTTCATAAAGGGCAGTGACAAGGGCGACAGACAGTCCAATCAGCAAGGTCAGTTTGATGAACCTGGACATGACTCGCTCCGGATTTGGGTCTGGCGCACCGCTGGCGACAGAAGGTGCAAGCGTGTGGTTCCGAGGGGGACGCGACCGGCAATACCGTGCGGTATCCGGTGGGGAAAAGTAGTTGCCCGCCTCCACAAGTTCAGCGGAATTCCGCTCTCGCGCCGGATCAGGCGCCGCCCGGCTCGTGTCCCGGCCGCCAGCCCGGACCCGTGCCTGGCACGCGGCCGATGGCGTGGATCCGCCCATCCAGGCAGAGGGCGCACTGGGCGGCGGTCTCCGAAATGCAGGCCTTGCCCGGATAGATCTCGTAGAGCGCGCGGTAGGCTGGCGGCGTCAGATTGGGCATGACGATGTTGGCGCCGCGCTGCAGGCCCAGTTCGCGCCCCTGCTCCGTGTTGAGCGTGGCCAGGGCCGTGGTGCTGGGGATGTTGGCGTCGGGCCGCACCAGACGCGTCAGGGCCAGCACCTTGTACGTCATGGCCTCGCTATTGGGCACCTGCCCGCCGTCCGGGGCGGCGGGGAAATCCGGGTGGCCGTCCGCGCCCAGCGGCGTGGCCGGGTGCGGGATGTAGGGCCCTACGCCGATCATGTCCAGGTCCAGCTCGCGGAAGAGTTCCAGGTCGCGAGCCAGGCTGTCCCAGGACTGCCCCGGGATGCCGATCATCACGCCGCTGCCGACCTCGTAACCCAGCTCGCGCAGCCGCTTGAGGATGGCCAGGCGCGGTTCGCGGCCGGGGTAGCCCGGGTGGATGCGTTCGAAGAGGACGGGATCGGTGGTCTCGAAACGCAGCAAATAGCGATCCGCGCCGGCGCGCCGCCAGACCGCGTAATCCTCCAGGGGCCGCTCCCCCAGGCTGAGGGTGACGGCCAGTCCACTCTCGCCGGCCACGCGGCGCACCAGTTCCGCCACCCACTCGGTGGTGTGGGCGCGATCCTCGCCGGACTGCAGCACCACGGTGCCGTAGCCGAAATCCCGGGCCTGACGCGCGCAGGCCACGATCTCGTCCGGCTCCATCCGGTAACGCGCGACGTCGGCGTTGGCGGAGCGGATGCCGCAGTAGGCGCAGCGCCGCACGCAATGGTTGCTGATTTCGATCAACCCGCGGCGGTGGACCTCGTTCCCGACGTGGGCGGCGCGGACGGCGTCCGCGGCGGCAAACAGCGCCTCCAGCCGCGCGTCATCCTCCTCGCGCAGCCAGCGGACAAGCCCGCCGTGTGACAGATCGAATTCCACGTCGCACTCCTGTTGCGGAAAGAACTCCCGACAAACGTCAGGATCTCCTCATTCCACCCTGTGTCTCCGTGCCTCTGTGGTGGGCTCTCAGCGAGTACGCGCAGCGGCCACAGCCTCCAGGGCCGCGGGGAAAGGCTGCAGGGCCCGCTCGAAGATCCCCTGGCTGTAGGCGATGGCCAGCCCGTAGTTGGTCATGGGCACGCCGGCCTGGCGGCAGGCCAGCAGGCGGTTGAGCACCTCGCGCCGATTCCACATGCAGGCCCCGCAGTGGATGACCAGTTTCCACGGCGCGAGGTCCGCCGGGAAGTCGTGCCCCTGCACATGGTCGAACTCCAACGCGCCACCCACGTACTGGCGCAGCCAGCGCGGAATCTTCACCCGCCCGATGTCCTCGCCGCCGGGGTGGTGCCCGCAGGCCTCCGCCACCAGCACGCGATCTCCCGGACGCAGCCCCTCGACGCAGGCCGCGCCGCGCGCCATCTCCGTCAGGTCGCCCTGGCGGCGCGCGAACAGGATGGAGAATGAGGTCATGGGCACGTCCGTGGGCGTGTCCGCCGCCACCTTGAGGAAGGCCTGGGAGTCCGTGATCACCAGCGCGGGGGGCCGATTCAGGGCGGCCAGGGCCGCGGAGAGCTCGCGCTCCTTGACCACCAGGGCCCAGGCGTCACAGTCCAGCAGCTCGCGGATGGCCTGCTGCTGGGGCAGGATCAGCCGGCCCGCTGGCGCCTCCTTGTCGATGGGCACCACCAGTACCAAGGGTTCGCCGGGCCGCACGAGGTCAGCGAGCAGAGGCGGCTGGTTGATCCAATCCTCGGGTGCCTGCTCCAGCAGGGCTTGGCGCAACTCAGCGATCCCCACGCCCAGCCCCAGCGCGCCGGAGCCCGCCTGCACGGCCGCCGTACTGACCACGGCCAAGCCCAGGCCCGTGAGACGGCAGATCTCGGCCTCGTCCGGCCGCAGCAGATCGGCCTTGTTGAAGACGGCCACCACGGGCACGCCGCGGGCTTGCAGCTCGGCGTGGAGCTGCTGTTCGAAGGTGTCCCAGACGGGCCGGTCGCAGACGATCACCCCCAGGTCCGTGCGCTCCAGCACTTGGCGGGTCTTGGCCATGCGCTGCCCGCCCAGGGCGCCCTCGTCGTCCACGCCGGCAGTGTCGATGAAGAGCACGGGGCCCAGGGGCTGCAGCTCCATCGGCTTCTCCACCGGATCCGTGGTGGTGCCTGCGGTCTCGCTGACGATGGCCGCCTGCTGGCGGGTCAGCGCGTTGAGCAGGCTGCTCTTGCCCACGTTACGCCGGCCGAAGATGCCGATGTGCAACCGCAGGCCACGTCTCACGCTTGCCAT
>DYSB01000259.1 GCA_020726405.1 Acetofilamentum sp.
GCAGCAAATCCAGGGCCTCGCGCTCCAGGCCACGCTCGCCGCGGTCGGCCTGCAGTAGCTGCAGTTCTTCCTCCAGATCGGCACGCCGCCGACGGTGGCCGTCCAGGGCGGCCGTCACGCCCGCTTGTTCGCCGCCCAGCCGCGCCTGCCGGCCCAGCAGGTCCAGCACACGGGCCCGGGCCTGCTCCAGCTGGGCGCGCAGGACGTCCAGGCGCTGCTCGGCCTGCAGGGCCCGCGAGGCGGCCTGCTCCAGTCCGGCGTCCAGTTCCAGCTGGGCGGCGGCTGCCTCGTGCTCGGTGGCCTCCAGCCCGCCGCAGCGCGCGCGGTTCTCCGCCAAGCGTGGAGCCAGCTCGGCCTGCTCGCGCTCCAGCCGCGCCTGGTCCCGCTCCAGCGCCTTGAGCCGCTCGCGGGTCACCAGGGCCTCGTCCTCGAGCTTGCGGCAATCCTCCCAGCGCGCCCGCAGGCTCAGGTCGCCCTCGGCGGCGGCCTCCTCGGCGCGCAGCAGGTCGTTGCCCAGGCCGCTGAGCAGGCTGCCCTGGCGCGCCAGTTCGGCCTCCAGCCGCGCGGCCTGCAGCCCGCCCTGCTCCACCAGCCGGCGCAGGGGCGCCAGGCGATTGTTCCAACGCGCCAGATCCTCCCGGGCCAGGCCCAGCTCGGTCTCGCGCAGTTCCAGGGTCAGCTCGCGGTGGCGCTCCGTCCGCCCCACCTGGCGCTTGAGGGCCGCCACCTGGCGTTCGGCCTCGGCCACCACGTCCTCCAGCCGCAGGATGTGCTGGCGTGTCTCGTCCAGCTTGCGCAGGGCGGCGCGACGCCGGTGCTTGTACTTGGTGATCCCGGCGGCCTCCTCGAAGAGTTGGCGCCGCTCCTCGGGCTTATCCGAGAGCAGGTCCTCCACCATCTTGAGTTCGATCACCGAGTAGGAGCCCGCCCCCATGCCCGTGTCCATGAAGAGGTCGTTGATGTCCTTCAGCCGGCAGGGCTGCCGGTTCATCAAGTACTCGGATTCGCCGGAACGGTAGAGGCGCCGGGTGAGCACGATCTCGCCGTACTCCATCGGCAGGATGCCGCGGCTGTTCTCGATGGTCAGGCTGACCTCGGCCATGCCCAGGGGCCGGCGCTGGGCGGACCCGTTGAAGATCACGCTCTCCATGCGCTCGGAGCGCAGCGTGGCGCTGCGCTGCTCGCCCAGCACCCAGCGCACGGCGTCGAGGATGTTGGTCTTGCCGCAGCCGTTGGGTCCCACGACGCTGGTCACGCCGGAGGAGAACTCCACCACGGTGCGCTGGGCGAAGGATTTGAAGCCGTACAGCTCCAGTCGGGACAAATACATCTGGCATCCTCAGGGCCGGCTCTCGGCCGGCTGTCAATCGGGATAGTCCCCGCGGCTCCGGGGTCCTTCGCGGTCCTCGCGGGCGGCGCGACCCACCACGCGTGGCCCGGCTGCCGACGTGCCCGCCGCAGGCGGATCCGGCGGTCGGTCCGCCGCGGCCGCCGATTCCCGCTGCGGCCGGCCCAGCAGGCGGCCAGCTAAAATGGAGGCCTCGTAGAGCAGATAGAGCGGCGCCGACATCATCACCAGCGAAAGCGGGTCCTGCATGGGCAAGAGGGCCACGGCCACCAGGATCGCCACGACGGCGTGGCGCCGCCAGCCCGCCAGCTGCGCGGGCGTCACCAGCCCCAGGCGCATCAGGAAGAGCAGCACCAGCGGGAGCTGAAAAACCAGGCCCAGGCCCAGCATGATCTGGGTCAGGAAGGTCAGGTAGCTGGAGAGCGACCACTGGTTGCCGATGTCGGGCGTGGAAAAGCGCAGCAGGAATTCCGTGGCGACGCCCATGACGAAGTAGCCGAAGGCCGCGCCCGCCAGGAACAGTGTGGAGGCCACGCCGACCACCGGCAACACCAGACGCTTCTCCCGGGCGTGCAAGCCGGGGGAGACAAAGCCCCAGACCTGCAGGAAGAGGTAGGGACTGCCCAGCAGCAAGCCCGTGAACAGGGCCAGCTTCATGCGCACCAGGAAGCCCTCGGTGGGGCTGAGCAGGGCCAGCTGGCCGGCACTCGGACCCACCCGGGCGGCCGCCTGGGCGAAGGGCCGAATCAGCAGCTCCTGCAGCGTGGAGGCGAACACGAAGCAGAGGGCCATCAGCGTCAGCACCACCACGGCGCAGCGGACCAGCACCCCGCGCAGTTCGTCCAGATGCTCCCAGAAGGTCAGGTCGCGGGAGCCCGGGTTGTGCTGCGCAGCCGGGCGGCTCATAGGGAGTGCAGGGTCTCCACGGCCCCCACCAGAGAGTGGAAGACAGCCAGTCCGTCGTCGCTGCCCTGGGCCGGCTCGGCAGCCCGCTCGGGATGGGGCATCATGCCCAGCACGCGGCCGGTCTCCGACAACACGCCGGCGATGCCGTGCAGGCTGCCGTTGGGATTGGCCTCCGCCGACGCGCGGCCCTCCTCGTCGCAATAGCGGAACAACACGCGGCGCTCATCCTCCAGCTCTTCCAGCTCCTCGGGCGAACAGACGTAGCGTCCGCCGTGATGGGCGATGGGCAGACGCAGCACGGCGGGCCGGTCCAGCGCCGCCGTGAAGGGCGTGTCCAGCCGCTCAACTTTCAAGTGCACGTCCTTGCAGAGGAAGCGCAGCCCGGCGTTGATCATCAGCGCGCCGGGCAGCAAGCCGGCCTCGCAGAGGATCTGGAAGCCGTTGCAAATACCCAGCACCAGGCCCCCGCGCTGTGCGTGGGCGCGCACGTCGCTCATCACGGGGCTGACGGCGGCGATGGCCCCGGTGCGCAGGTAGTCGCCGTAGGAAAAGCCGCCGGGCAGGATGATCAGATCCAGCTCGCCCGGGATGGATTCCTTGTGCCAGAGCATGACGGGCGTCAGACCCAGTTTCTCTTCGAGCACCCAGCGCGTGTCGGCGTCACAGTTGGAGCCGGGAAAGACGACGATGCCCGTTCTCATGCGTCGGCCACGGCGGGCGCGGGATCCGGCAGCGTCAGGTAGCTGGCACTCCAGGATTCGATGTTGGGATTCACCAGCAGACGCTTGCAGATCTGCGCCACCTCGACTTCCACTTCCGCCTGGCCCACGCCCTGGAAGTCCAGGGTGACGAAGCGGCCCACCCGGCAGGCGTGGGCGGCCTCGAAGCCGAGGCTGGCCAGGGCACGCAGAACTGTCTGCCCCTGGGGGTCCAGGATGCCCGCCTTGGGCATGATGCGGATCTGGGCCTGGATCATCAATCCTCCTGCGGGTGCTCTGCGCTGGGCGCGCGGCCCACGTTGTCTCTCATCCCCGGCTGTGCCGGGAGCCGTGTTTGCCGTTGCCCGTCATCCCCCGGCTTGACCGGGGGATCCCGTGGCATGTGCGAGGCGAAGCCAATTCCCTTCCCTCGCGCCCCGCGGGGGAAGGCGCGACCCGGCAACGCCGGGGCGCGATGGGATGGGGGCGCTCCCACGCCAATTGATCGCCCTCCCGGCGACTGCCGGAGTGCCTTGTCTTCCACCTTTCTGCTTGCGCCCATTGCTGTCTCAGTTCGCGCGAGCATGAAAATG
>DYSB01000260.1 GCA_020726405.1 Acetofilamentum sp.
CCAGGGGATCTCGTCGGCGCTAGACGGGTCCGCGTATGCGGGTTGCGGGGGCTCGGCGACAAAGCCGGGCAGGCGGTCCAGCGGACTTCGGACCCCTAGGGGGCCTCGGTCGAGGACATGGGTGTAAATCATGGTGGTCGAGACGTCCGCGTGACCCAGCAGCTCCTGAATTGTGCGGATGTCGGTGCCGTCGTCGAGCCAATGCGTCGTGAAGGAGTGGCGAAAGGTGTGCGTGGTCGCGCGCTTCGGGATGCCCGAGGCGCGCACTTGGACGGCGCGCTGAACGACGGTTTCGTGAAGAGGGTGGCGTCGGATCGGTCCGCGCTCGGCGTAAACGTAAGCTCTGGTCGCGGGAAACACCCATTGCCACGGCCAGGACTTCCCTTCTGATGGGAGTTTTCGCCCCAAGGCGTGGGACAACCCCCACCCACCACCCGCTTGATGCGGCGCGTGCGCATCCTCAGTCCGAGGGCTAAGGTGCCGCAGGCGCAGCCCCTCGATCGCGCGCTCCCCAAGCGGGCGACCTGTTGAACCATGTGGTGTAACGCTTATGCTCATGGCTTTCGATTACTCCGACCCTTGGATCGCGTCAACGAGCCACAAGAAATAATACTCGGGGGCCGCGACACCGAGCCTCCGAGGAATTCGCTCCTGACGAGCATATCGCACCCAACGACGCCGCGCGCACCCTCAAAGATCGGCTCCCGATCCCCCTGAGGCTCCCCAAGGTGGCTACGAGAATTGCGCTGGCGCCGGGGTCATCGCGTCCCCGATCCGGTGCCGGGGGGTACACAGCCGAACGCTATCACCTCGCGCGCCACTCGGAAGCGAGAGGTTGGCGCGCAGCGCCGCCGTCCATCCTGGGACCTACGCGGCACGCTGGGGCAGCACACCCGCGCCACGCGGAGCGGGATCCGGACGAGGCCATCACATCCCTCGATGCCGCGCGCGCCCTCCTTGACCGCCCCTAGGGCGCGCGGCCGCGGTCCCGAGAATCCCGCTGGCATCAAGGAGATCGCGCTCCTCGGTGGAATCCCGGCGCCGCAGCGCTCACGCCCCAACCTGCCCCAAGAATCCCCCTGCCACCGTGGTCATCGCGCTCAGGTGGGTTGCTCGCGGCGCCTCCTCCGTTCGCTCACCTATGCGCCGCCAGACGGGTGTGCTCCATAGCCCACTCCCCAGGGCAGGCGCCTCTCCTCCGCGTGCTCGGTGTCTCTGAGGTGGTTCGCCATGTTCGCTCCGTGCGCGGGGCTCCGCAGCGCGATGGCGAACCAGGGCATGAATCACCTCATGCGGGGGCAGGGCCCGGAAATCCCCCTGCCATCGAGGAGATCGCTATCGGGGAGGCTGCTGTGTGCGGGGGGCTCCGAAGCAAACGCGTCTACTGCGGCTCGCAGTCGACGAGCACTTCGGCGGACGGCGGAGATGTGGATTCCGAGTCGACCAGTTCCGGAGGAACCGCAACGGGCCCCGTTGAAACGCACTCGGCCCAAGTGAGTGCGTTCGACTCCACTTCGAAGCCGTACCGGTAGTGGCACATGCCGGTCTCCCAGTGGACTCCTTTGATTTCGACCGCATAGGAACCCAGGTCGTAGCCTCGTGACACTCTCGAGTCACGCACGCAGCACGAAAGAAGAGTGAGTGACTCATCAACGTTGGTGTCGTTCGCCCTTATCGCCCCGTTTGAGGGACGGTCGATGCTTGGCTCACAAAAGGGCTCCCCGGTGTATGGATCGCACGCTACTAGGAGAAGGCCGACGGACCACTTCATGAGGTTCATTGCTCGGTTCCTCCGAAAGCGGCGCTCCGAACAGCGCTGGGCTCGTGGGTGTCGCGCCATGCTCTGGCAGCCCGCGCGGAAGCAAAGGTGGGCATTCGCGCTGCTTGTGGCAAGTCAGCACAGGTGTCGACCTCGGCGGTACTGGCAGTTTCCACCACACGCCCCCGGCCTACTGTCGGCGGCTCGAGATCTTCCAGATTCGGAGGCAGGGTGTCTTCGGCATTCGAGCTACCCGCCGCTCCCATGCCGGATACACCGATAGCCCCCGCGCCAGGAGCATCTCCAACTAGCGAACCTTCATACTGCAGGTTTGCCCAGTCATCGTACCCACTCACGACCGAGAAGGCCGGATCGCCGTCAATCTCGGCGCTAACAGGGTTTGTCTGAATTGTACCGAACAGTGAGCGGTTCCAGTTGACATTTTGATGTGCGCCGCCGGAGGTCCAGGCACCACCACCCGTCGCCGTAGTGGTAATTCTGGTTTCGTAGGTCGCGATCTCTGTTTCCGACGTGCCATCCAAGGCGTTGAGCCCGACAGGCTCAAGCAGGGCTGCTTCGTTGAGGGGCTCCAGCAGAAACCGCGAGAAGTCGACGACCTCGGAAGCCCCTCCACGACGGAGGCCTCGCAACTGGAAGCTGTAGCTCATGATGCTCAGGTAGTTGGGCTTGTAGTTGTCTGTGTCGCCTCCTCCATGACGCAGACCTAGGTTATGACCCAATTCGTGCATAAAGGTTCCCTTCTCGGACATCAGATCGCCCTGAAGACCGCCAAGAGACACCACGAAGTTATCACCGCCGACCTGAGCAATCCCAGTCGAGTTTCCTGAACTGTGCCTCTGTGTCCAGAGGCAGTATCGATAGTACTCGGCGCGGTCTGGGTTGAAGTAGTCAGCTTTGATCGAGAGGAGGTCCTGGATCCACGGGTTTAGGTCGTAGTCCGCGTCAGCTGCGGCAACTTCGTCATCGATTTCGACATGCGGTGTTATTCCGGTGCTGCCGTCCGGATTCGCAACTGGAGCATGGGCGAACGCCTGGATCACCTCCTCGATTGCGTCGGCCCGTGGTTCGAAGCCTGGCATGTAGTCACATTCGACAAATAGGTCTTTTCGGAGTGGATCTGACCCCAGGTCGCCGAGGTTGATCCAGTTCTTGCCACGCGTCTCAACTAGGTCCGAGAGCGCATCTCCATCCGTATCCGCGTTGAAGGGGTCAGTCCCTAGCTGTGCTTCTTCGTCATCTGTCAGGCCATCCCCGTCCGTGTCCGTCCAAGTTGAGGACGTCGTTAGCCAAGTGGGGCCTACAAAAGTGTATTCCTCTCCGGTACTGAAATCTACTTGGTACGACGGGTCGTGGTAGGCCCATGTCAGCGGATAGCCCGATTCGATGAATGCCAGGGCGATCGTGTCTCGGCCTGAAGGTGGAACCAGGTACACCTCGTTGCCGGTATCGTAGTAGTCAAAGGCATAGTACCCGAATGAGTCGGTGTACTCAACCGCTGCGGTTGAGGTTGCGCATCCGGGACCCGAACAAGCTCCGACTCCGTATACGAGTACGTCAGGTAGCACGGCGTTCGTTTCCGCGTCCCGAACGTCTCCCACGACGCACCCGGACATGAGCATCACCATGATGGGAGTCAGTCCCCGAAATGCGGTGCGCGTTGCCACCCCTGAAATCAGGACCGTCTTCCGCGCATCTGCTAACAGGTGCGAAACGTGAAATATGTAGGTCGTCTTGCCAACACCGCCCTTGTT
>DYSB01000044.1 GCA_020726405.1 Acetofilamentum sp.
TTCCAGCTGCTGACCTGGCTGCCGGGCCCGGGCGCGCGCAGTCGGGGTGGTCTTCGGTGAGACGACCGGCCGACATCCAGCTGCGCGGCACCGTGCTGGTACTGGCCCAGCTGACCCTGCTGCTGCTGCTGCTGGGCCGCCTGTTCCAGATGCAGATCATCGGCGCGGCGGACTGGGACGACCGCAGCAAGCGCAATCAGGTCCGCACCCAGGAAATCGCCCCGCACCGCGGCCTGCTGCTGGACCGCCAGGGGCGGATCCTCGCGGACAACCGGCCCTCCTACACGCTCTACGGCATTCCCGCCACGCTGCTCAAGGATTCCAGCGCCGTGCCGCGCCTGGCCACCGCCTTCGGCTGGGATCCGGCCTTCCTGCAGCGCCGGCTGAGGCAGGGCGGCCGGCACAGCCTCAAGGCCGTCAAGCTGGTGGGCGACATCACCTTCGATCAGCGCGTGGTGCTGGCCGAGCACCGGCTGGACTTTCCCGGCCTGCAGGTGCTGGTGGAGCCGCGCCGGCATTACCCCGAACTGCTGGCGCCCCACGTACTGGGACACCTGGGGGAAGTGGACGAGGAAGAATTGGAGAAGGGCGTCTTGCCTGACGGGACCCCCGGCGACCTGCTGGGACGGCGCGGTGTGGAGCGCTTCTACGACGCCGACCTGCGCGGCCGCAAGGGCGTGGAGTACCTGCGCGTGGACGTGCTGGGCCGCGTGCTGGGGCCCAGCGACCTGCTGCCGCCCCAGACGCCGCGCAACGGGTTGGACCTGGTGCTGGGGCTGGACCGCGACCTGCAGCAGTTGGCGGAAAGCCTGCTGGCCAACCGACGCGGCTCCATCCTGCTGATGGAGGTCAAGAGCGGGCGGATCCTGGCGGCGGTCTCGGCGCCAGATTTCCAGCTGGAGCACTTCAGCGGCCGGATGCCGCCGGAGATCTGGGCCACGCTCAACGACGCCGATGCGCGCCCGCTGCTCAACCGCAGCATCCAGGGTCTCTACCCGCCGGGCTCCCTGTTCAAGCCGGCGCTGGCTGCCTGGGCCCTGGAGAAGGGCATCATCGACGAGAACTGGAGCGTCACCTGCACCGGCGCCCTGCAGCTGGGGCGCCGCACGGCCCACTGCTGGAATCTGGGCGGACATGGCCGGGTGAACCTGCGCAAGGCCATCCAACAGAGCTGCGACGTGTACTTCTACCAGCTGGGCCTGCGGCTCAACCCGGACCACATCCGCGAGGCGGCCTCCTGGTTCGGGCTGGGGGAGGCCACCGGCTGCGATCTGGACGGCGAACGCGAAGGCCTGCTGCCCGACGTGGCCTGGTTCGACAAACGATTTGGCAAGCGCGGCTGGAGCCGCGGCGTGATGCTCAACCTGGCCATCGGGCAAGGGGAGATCCTGGTCACGCCCATGCAAATGCTGCGCTATGCCGGGCTGCTGGCCTCGCGGGGAACCGGCCCCACGCCCCATTTCGGGGTGCGCCTGATCGATCACGCCCTGGACGAGGAGCGGCTGCTCTCCTATCCGCGCAAGGACGTGAAGCTCTCGGCGCGCACCTGGGCCTTGATCAGCGACGCCTGCCGGGCGGTGGTGGAGGAGCCTGGCGGCACGGCTCACGGGCAGAAGCGGGCCCGCTTCCAGGCGGCGGGCAAAACGGGCACGGCGGAGAATCCCCACGGCGAAGCCCACGCCTGGTACATGGGCTGGATGCCCGAACCCGACCCGGAGCTGGTCGCCGTGGTGTTGGTGGAGAACGCCGGACACGGCAGCACGGCCGCCGCCCCGCTGGCCACGGCCTTGTTTGAGGCCTGGCTGGACCAGAAGGAGGGCCGCTGGCCCCCGGCCGCCGCGAACCCCCAGCCGGCCGAGTCCCTGGCCGTCCCGCTCAAGCCGCTGCCGGCGACGGAACTGCCGCGGCTGCGCGGACGGGATCCCCTGCCGGGATCCGGCGCGGGAGGCGAACAATGAGCTGGCTGGACGATCTGCGCCGCAAACTGGACTGGAGTCTACTACTCGCCTTTCTGGCCCTGATGGCCATCGGGCTGACCGTGCTGCACAGCGCCAGCGGAACCGGGGAGACGGATTACGGCCTGCGCCAGCTGCTCTGGTTCCTGATGGGCCTGCCGATCCTGCTGTTCGCGGCGCTGACCCCGCCCAGTTTCTGGTTCGCCGTGAGCTGGGTGGCCTACGGGATCGGAGTGGCTCTGCTGCTGCTGGTGGATCTGATGGGCATTGTGGGCATGGGCGCCGAACGCTGGCTGGGGATCGGGGATTTTCGCTTCCAGCCCTCGGAAGTGGGCAAGCTGGGCCTGGTGCTGGCCCTGGCGCGCCTGCTCTCGGACAACCGCGCCGACCTGACCCAGCTGAAGTGGGTGCTGGGCGCCCTGGCCCTGGCGGGCGTGCCTCTGCTCTTGGTGATCAGTCAGCCCGACCTGGGCACGGCCCTGGTCTATTCCTTCGTCACCCTTCCCATGCTGATCCGCGCCGGCCTGCCCTGGAGCTGGGTGGCCATCCTGCTCTCGCCTCTGGTGGCCGCGCTCTGCAGCTTGAACCTTTTCGTGCTGCTGATCTTCATCCTGTTGCTGGCCACTTTGCTCTACCTGAGCGAGGTGGGGATCTGGGTGATGGCGGCCACGCTGTCCATCAGCGCCGGGATCGGCTTCGCCCTGCCCAGCCTGTGGGGCTTCCTGCACGAGTATCAGCAGAAGCGCATCCTGGTCTTCCTGGACCCGGAGTCCGACCCGCTGGGCGCGGGATACCAGATCATCCAGTCCAAGGTGGCCATCGGCTCGGGCGGGGTCTGGGGCAAGGGCTACATGGAGGGCGGGCAGACCCAGCTCAGCTTCCTGCCCGAGCGGCACACGGACTTCATTTTCAGCGTGGTGGGGGAGGAGTGGGGCTTCGCGGGGGCGCTGATTGTGCTCAGCCTGTTCGCCTTGCTGCTGACCCGCACACTGGTGATCGCGCTCAAGCACCGCAACGGTTTCTGCGGGCTGGTGATGACCGGCTTCGCGGCCCTGCTGCTCTTCCACGTCGTGGTGAATGTGGGGATGACCATCGGGATCATGCCCGTCACGGGCCTGCCTCTGCCTTTCCTGACCCACGGCGGCAGTTTCCTCTGGACCTGCATGGTGATCATGGGCCTGCTCCTCAGCTTCTCCTGGCATCGGCGGGACTCTCTCACCTAAGGGGCCTTTCCCTCACTTGTGTGGGTTGGATATTGGCGCGGGCCGTGTTCCCGGGGGGCACGAAGACTCGAAGTTGTGAAGACATGGATGAGGAAGAAGGGGTTTGTGACTTGGCTTGGATCGAGTATTGAATTGCACGTGACGCTGGGGATTGAGAAGCGGAGAGGGAAGGATCTCAAACAGTACGTCCAAAGCTCCTTTTCCAAGAACTCATGCTGTCCTTCGCACCTTCGAGTCTTCGAGACTTCGTGTTCACCGGGATCATGGGTTCTCCGTGAGTCGCCAGAAGCCTGTCGGTTTTCTAACTTGAAACCGAACAGTTGTCAATCCGGACGGATGGGCCGGCCGGAAACACTTCTAAATAGAGAAGAGCCAGATGGAACGCATCAAGACTCTGATCATGGGCGCCGCCGGGCGCGACTTCCACAATTTCAATTGCGTGTTTCGCCAGGACAGTCGATATGAGGTCGTCTGCTTTACGGCGGCCCAGATCCCGGACATCGACGGCCGACGCTATCCCGCCGAATTGGCCGGGCCCCTCTATCCGCAGGGGATTCCCATCCATGACGAGAGCGAACTCGCCGAGCTGATCGCCACCCACGGCATCCAGGAGGTGATCTTCAGCTACAGCGACCTGCCCCACGAGGTGGTCATGCACAAGGCGTCCCTGGTGAACGCCTGCGGCGCCGACTTCCGCATGCTGGGCGGTCGCCTGACGGAGCTGAAGAGCTCCAAGCCCGTGGTTTCCATCTGCGCCAGCCGGACGGGCTCGGGCAAGAGCCAGACCACACGCCGGGTGATCGAGATCCTGCGCGCCGCCGGCAAGAAGGTGGTCAGCGTGCGCCATCCCATGCCCTACGGCGACCTGGCCGCCCAGAAAGTGCAGCGCTTCGCCGTGGTGGAGGATCTGGCCAAGCACAAGTGCACGATCGAGGAGATGGAGGAGTACGAGCCGCACATCGCCATGGGCGGCGTGATCTACGCCGGCGTGGACTACGAGGCCATCCTGCGCCAGGCCGAGCAGGAAGCGGACATCGTCCTTTGGGACGGCGGCAACAATGACACGCCCTTCTTCAAGGCCGACATCGAGATCGTGGTGGTGGATCCGCACCGCCCCGGCCACGAGCTGAGCTACTATCCGGGCGAGACCAACCTGCGCAAGGCCGACGTCATCGTCATCAACAAGATCGAGACCGCCCAGCCCGAGGACGTGGAGGAAGTGCGCGCCAACTGCCGGCGCACCAATCCGGAGGCGCTGATCATCGACGCCGCCAGCCCGATCCAGGTGGACGAGCCGGAGTTGATCCTCGGCCAGCGTGTGCTGGTGGTGGAGGACGGCCCGACCCTGACCCACGGCGAGATGGCCTACGGCGCGGGCATGGTGGCCGCTGAGCGTTTCGGCGCCGCGGAAGCCGTGGACCCGCGGCCCTGGGCGGTGGGCACCATCGCTTTCACCTACGAGAAGTACCCGGAGATCGGCACGCTGCTGCCGGCGATGGGCTACGGCGACCAGCAGGTGAAGGACCTGGAGACGACCATCAACGCCACGGACTGCGACACGGTGATCATCGGCACGCCCATCGACTTGCGGCGCATCCTGAAGATCAACAAGCCGTCCACGCGCGTCTACTACGAGCTGCAGGAGATCGGCCGTCCCACGCTGGTGGACGCGCTGAAGAAGCTGCTTTAGCCCAATCTTGAACCTGGGTCCAGGACCCGGTCGGGACAATCCCGGCCGGGTTCCAGGGCGAAGGCGCGGGCGTGCGGGACGCCCCGTCGGACAAACGGCCGGATTCCCGTCCCGACCGAGCAGAAAAGCCAGGGCTTTTATTCGTCGCGAGTTGACAATCCCCGCATGAGACCATAACATTGAGCTTCCTTTTTTGTCGGGCCTTGCCGGGCCGTCCAAGGTCGTCCGCAGAAGCGGCGAGGCGGACCCGGTTCATGGCGTAGCGGCAGTGAGCGCGCGCCGAACAGGGGGTTTTATGCGACATGACCATGGTTGACGCCGGCTTCGGCCCTCACCTGATGCTCGATCTGGGAGATTGTGACGTCTCCCGTCTGAATGACCTCTCCTACATCTTCAACCTCCTCAACACCCTGCCCGACGAGATTGGGATGACCAAAATCACCCAACCGTATGTGTTTCCCTACGAAGGGCTTGTGCCCGACGACGAGGGAATCACAGGCACGGTCATTATCGCGGAAAGCCACATTTCGGTCCACACCTTCCCCCGCAAGCAGTACTGCTTCGTGGACCTGTTCTCGTGCAAGACCTTTGACGTGGAGCGCGCACGCGAACGATTGATCGAGGCTTTCGGCAGTCGCCGACCCGAGGTCCATCTGGTGCAACGTGGCAGCGAGTTCCCCCGCGGCATGCTGGTGGAACCGGCCGACGTTTGCGCCGATCGGTTGGAACCGATGCGCTGAGCCCGGGCCCGGCGCCGCCGGTCCCCAAAGCAGGAATCCCAGATGTTGCTGGAACGGCTGATCGCCGGATCCGGCGGGGGCTTTCTCGGCCTGGAGCCGGAAGACTCCGCCTACGAGCGGGCGCGGATCGTCGTGTTTCCCGTGCCCTACGACGGCACCTCCACGTACCAGAAGGGCGCGGACGCAGGTCCCGCCGCCCTGCTGGAGGCCTCCGCCCAGGTGGAGCTGTACGACATGCGGACGCACACGGAGGTGCATCGGCTGGGGATCTGCACCCTGGCCGAGTTGCCGTGCGACCAGGATGAAGACCCCTGCCGCCTGGCGGATCGGGTGGAGGACGTGGTGGGCGCCCTGCTGGACGCCGGCCGCTTCCCCGTCCTGCTGGGGGGCGAGCACAGCGTCAGCATCGGTGCCATCCGCGCCGCGCAGAAGCGGCTGGACGGGCTCACCATCCTGCAGGTGGACGCCCACGCCGACACGCGCGAGGACTACCACGGCAGCCCCTGCAACCACGCCTGTGTCATGGCGCGGGCGCGGGAAGGTGGGCCGGTGATCCAGGTGGGGATCCGCAGCCTGGACGCCTCCGAACTGGCCGGGCTGAATCCCGCCCGCGTGCATCCGGCCCACCGTGTCCATCGCGATTCCCGGTGGCTGGATCGGGTCGAGGCCCAGTTCACGGCGCGCACCTGGCTGACCATCGACCTGGACGGCCTGGATTCCAGCCAGATGCCCTCCACCGGCACGCCCGAACCCGGCGGACTCACCTGGAACCAGGTGATGGATCTGCTGGAACGCGTCGCGCGCACCAGCCACGTGGTGGGGCTGGACGTGGTGGAGCTGAAACCCGTGGCCGGCCACGCCGCGCCGGATTTCCTCGCCGCCCGCCTCGTGCAACGAGTGCTGGCCGAGGTTTTCCGCGACGACCCGGCGGCGCGCCTGGAGGGGCCGGCCCCCTTGGCCTGATGGATTCGCGTCCGGTCCGGCCTGCCAGTGGGTCTCCTCGACCAGCGCGAAGGGAATCCTTTCCAGAGGCCCACCCTGGGCTGCGGAGACTCTCACCCTCACCGACCCAATTTGAACTCCACCTGCCGGATCCTGCACAAGCTGAACTTGTTGCCGAACAACCCCTTCGTGACGCGTACTCCTTTCAGCCGCCCGATTCCGGCACCTACTGAAAAGCACGTGAGATCCAGGTCCTCAGGCGGGCGGGGAAGCCCTTGTCCGGCATGGCCTGCACGGTGGCGGAGCCTCCAGCTTTGCCTGCTGGTGCCGAGGCACGATTCTTGCGATTGCCAAGCGCTCAGGACACGTCCGGGGTCGGAACTCACCAAGACCACACGAGCGGTGGCGATGCTGGGGCCGACGAAAACAGGGAAGCAAGGCAACCGCAAATAACGCGAGGTTCAAGCATGAAACGAGCATTGTGGGGTGGTTTGATGCTGCTGCTGGCGACGCGCTCCTTCGCGGGCGTGTTCATCAGCGAGTACATCGAAGGCACCAGCATCAACAAAGCGCTGGAGATCTACAACGGCACGGCAGCGTCCATCAGCATGAGCGATTATCGCTTGGGCTTGGCCTCAAATGGTGCGGTGACGCCGACCTACTACACCTTCAACGAGACCGTGGCCCCGGGTGACGTGTTCGTGGTGGCCAACAGCGCTGCCGCCGCTCCCATTTTGGCGGTGGCGGACACCCTGAGCAACGGTTTCGCCAATTGGAATGGCGATGACTTCATCGGCCTCTACCAGATGGTGGAAGGTAGCCCTGTCCTGATCGACGCGTTTGGCATCCTTGGCACGGATCCCGGTACCAGCTGGAACGTGGCTGGCGATGCCAGCGGCACGGTGAACCACACTGTGGTGCGCAAACCCACGGTGTCGATGCCCAACAACAATTGGACCCTGTCCGCCGGCACGGACGCCGCCAACTCGGAGTGGATCGTCAACGCGGTGGACACCTTCACCGACCTGGGCACGCACTTCGTGGACACGGGCATGCCCATCCTGGGCGGACTGGCCTTCCTGCCCGAGTTCCCCTCCAGTTCCGATGCGGTGACGGTCAGCGTCAACGCCACGGACAACGTCTCCCTCAGCAGCGTCAATCTGATCTATACGGTGGACGGCGGCGCGGCCCAGACGGTGGCCATGACCCTGGGTGTGGCGCCCGCCTACTCGGCCGTGATTCCGGCCCAGGCTGACCTGGCTGTGGTGGCCTTCCACGTGGAGGCCACGGACAACGAGTCCAACCTCACCGCCTCGGGCACCCTGAGCTACACGGTGCACGACAGCTTCCCCTGCGCCGACATCGCCACGATTCGCGCCAATGACGCCAACGGATCGCCCCTGCTGTTGGGCGCCGTGCGCAGTCTGTGTGGCGTGGTGACCATGAGCAATCAGTTGGGAACGGCCGGCCCCGTTTACATCACGGGAACCACGGGCAGCATGGCCCTCTACGGCGCCGGCTTCGTGACGGGCGTGACCATCGGCGACGAGGTCCAGGCCACGGGCACGGTGGGCTTCTACAACGGCTTGACGGAAATGGTCACTCCCACCTTTTTGAACATCGTCGGCCATCCCGGCGAGCCGGCTCCGGTGAGCACGAGTCTGACGGCCCTGACGGCGGACGGCGAGAGCTTCGAGGCCCAGTTCGTGGAAGTGACGGGCCTGACCCTGGTGGTGGGCTCGGTTTGGCCCAACGCGGGCAGCAACGGCACGGTGAACGTCACCGATGGCAGTCTGGAATTCCAGCTGTTCATCGACCGCGACACGGACATCGACGGCAGTGTGGCCCCCTCGGGTGAATTCACCGTGCGGGCGATCATTGGCCAACATGATGCCATCACCCCCTACTTCGAGAGCTACCAGTTGATTCCGCGCAGCCTGGCGGACTTCATCTTCACGGGCAACCAGCCCCCGAGCATCGGCGGCGTGGCCCACACGCCCTACGTGCCCACTTCTGCTGAGCCCGTCTCCGTCACCGCCACAGTGGTGGACGACGTGGTCTTGACCAGTGTCAGCCTGTTCTATCAGGTCAACGGCGGCGGCTACACGTCGCTGCCCATGAGCGTGGTTTCGGGCGACGTGTACGGCGCCAGTCTGCCCGCCCAGGCCAACCTGGCCGTGGTGGACTACTACGTGACCGCCACGGACGACCAGGCGGAGACCTCCACGAGCGCCACGTACTCCTACACCGTGTACGACGTGTTCCCCTGTGCGAACATCGCGGACATCCGCGTCCTGGATGTGGACGGCGTATCTGTGATGGTCAACCAGCGCGTGTTCGTGTGTGGCACGGTGACGGCCACCAACCAGTTCGACGCCACCCGCGGACCGGTCTACATCACGGGCCCGACGGGCAGCATGGCCGTCTACGGCACGGCGGCCTTGCCGGCCGGTCTGCAGCTCGGCGACGACTACCAGGCCATCGGCATTGTGAAGAACTACATGGGGTTGATCGAGCTGGATCCCACCGAGTTCTCTGAGATCACGGGTCACTCCGGCCCGGTGGCCCCGTTGGCCGTGACGCTGGCGCAACTGATCGCCGCGCCGGAGACCTACGAAGCCCGCCTGGTGGAAGTGACGGGCCTGACCCTGGATCCCGGCGCCGTCTGGCCGGCCCCGGGCTCCAACGCCACCTTGACGGTGTGGCAGGGCACGGACAGCTTCGCGCTGCAAATCGACAAGGACACGGATCTGGACGAGGGCATGGCCCCGGCGGGTGTGTTCAGCCTGCGGGCGCTGCTGGGCCAGTATGACACCAGTTCCCCCTACAGCGCGGGCTACCAGTTGCTGCCGCGCTTCCAGGCGGACATCCTGACGGCGCCGGATGCGCTGGATGCGCCGGTGGTGAGCATTGCCATCTCCGGCGGCACGGCGACGCTCAGCTGGGCCTCGGTGGCGGGCGCCACGGACTACGTGGTGTACACGGCCATGGACGGGTATAGCGGTTGGGACGTGGGTGCTTCCACATTGGGCGCCACCAGCCACACGACCACGGTGACGGGCCGCGCCTTCTTCAAGGTGGTGGCGGTGAACTGATCCCTTTCGGTTCCCCAACGAACTTCTCACGAACGGCGGCCCCTCGGGGCCGCCGTTTCTCATCCCACCTACATCCAGACCCGTCATCTTGGTTCAGGACGGCCGTGTGCTCAGCTGTCTGTTCGATCTGGACCGGTCTGGGTGGACCGGTTCACCACAGCCCAAGGAGGAGTCAAGATGAAGCGATGGGGATGGAACCTGACACTAGGCCTGTTGGCAGGCCTGGTCAGCCGGCAGGTCTCGGCCGCGCCGGTGTTCATCAGCGAATATGTGGAGCCCAGCTCGGGCAACACCAAAGTGCTGGAAATCTACAACGGCAGTGGCGCGGCCATCGACATGGCCGATTACCGCATCGGCAAGGCCAGCAACGGGGCCCCGACGCCCACCTTTTTTACGCTGAACGGCTCGGTGGCCGCGGGTGACGTGTTTGTGGCGTGCCATTCCAGCTCGGTGGCCGAGGTGTTGGCCCTGGCGGATTTCACCAATGGCAGCCTGGACTGGAACGGCGACGATTTCGTGGGCCTGTACCAGATGATCTCGGGCAGCCCCGTCCTGATCGATGCCATTGGCATTTTGGATGAAGACCCGGGAACGGCCTGGGCCGTGGCCGGCGACGCGTCCGGCACGGCCAACCACACCTTGGCCCGCAAGCCCTCCATCCTGCAAGGCAACACCAACTGGACGGTGTCCGCGGGTACGAACGTCAGCGATTCCGAGTGGGTGGTCCTGCCGGCCCAGACCTTCAGCGGCATCGGCAGCCACAGCGTGGATGGGGGCGACACTCCGCCCTCCATCAGCGGTTTGGCCCACCTGCCTCTGCTGCCCACGCCCATGGATGCCGTCACCGTGACGGCCGATGTGAGTGACGACAGCGGCCTGACAGCCGTGAATCTGGTCTACAGCGTGGACGGCAGTGCGGCGCAGACCGTCGCCATGAGCCTTGGCGTGGCCCCGCAGTACAGCGGCGCCATTCCCGCCCAGATCCTGGGCGCGGAAATCGCTTACCATGTGGAGGCCACTGATGACGCCTCCCAGACCAGCAACTCGGGCAACGGCAGCTACACCGTGTCGGAAACCAGCACGATGGAGCCCGGCGACCTGCTGATCACGGAGATCATGAACAATCCGGCGGCAGTGTTCGACAATCTGGGCGAGTGGTTCGAGATCCACAATCCCACGACCGAAGCCGTTGCCCTGAGTGGTCTCATCGTCCGTGACGGCGGCGGCAACCAGTTCACGGTGGACAGCACGCTGACTCTCCAGCCTGGCGAGTACTTGGTGCTGGGCAACAATGCCGACTCCGGGACCAACGGCGGTCTGGTGGTGAACTTCGAGTACGCCGCCTCGTTCGCGCTGAACAATAGCGGCTCCGAGAGCCTGATCCTGCTCGCCGGCGCCACAGAGATCGACCGGGTGGACTATGCCTATGGCGCCACGCCGGCCTGGCCGCTGACGGGGGGCGCTTCTTTCTATCTGCTGGACGCGGAGACGGACAACAACGTGGCCACCAACTGGACCCTTAGCAGCATTCCCTACGGCGACGGCGACTTCGGCACCCCCGGTGGCGTGACACCTTCCGACGTGCCGCCCACGGTGGCCAACCTGGCCTTCAGTCCGCTGCAACCCACCAGTGTCGACGCCGTGACCGTGACGGCCGATGTCAGTGACGACCTGGGCCTGACCGCGGTCAACCTGGTGTACACGGTGGATGGCGGCGCGGCCCAGACGGTGGCCATGACCTTGGGCGTGGCTCCGCAATACAGCGGCACGATCCCGGCCCAGGCCGACCTGGCCAGCGTGTCCTTCCATGTGGAGGCGACGGACACGGGCTCCAACACCACCAGCTCGGCCAACGGCGGCTACCTGGTCAGCGACAGCTTCCCCTGCGCCGACATCGCCACCATTCGAGCCAATGACGCGGGCGGCGAACCCATCCTGATGGGCCAAGTGCGCAGCGTGTGCGGCGTGGTGACCATGAGCAACCAGTTGGGAACGGCCGGCCCCGTCTACATCACGGGCACCACGGGCAGCGTGGCCCTCTACGGCACGGGCTTCTTGACGGGTGTGACCATCGGTGACGAGATCCAGGCCACCGGCACGGTGGGCTTTTTCAATGGCCTGACCGAACTCATCACCCCCACCTTCCTCAACATCGTCGGCCATCCCGGCGAGCCGACCCCCGTGGCCGCCACGCTGGCCGGTCTGATCGCCGACGGCGAGTCCTTCGAGGCCCAACTGGTGCAGGTGGAGAACCTGGAACTGCAGACCGGCGCCGTCTGGCCCGCGACGGGCAGCAACGGCACGGTGACGGTGACCAACGGTGTGGACGAGTTCACCCTGTTCATTGACCGCGACACGGACATCGACGGCAGCGCGGTGCCCGCCGGCACCTTCGACCTGAGCGCCGTGATCGGCCAGTACGACTCGAGCTCCCCGTACACGAGCGGCTACCAACTCATTCCGCGCAGCCTGGCGGACTTCACGTTCTCGGGCAACCAGCCGGCCTCCATCTCGGGCATTTCGCATGCGCCATACGTGCCGACCAGCGCCGAGGCGGTGACCGTGAGCGCCACCATCAGCGACGACGTCGCCGTGACCGGCGCCACCCTGTACTACCGCGCCAACGGCGGTGCCTACAGCGGTGTGTCCATGTCCAACGTGGGCGACGTCTACAGTGGAACCATCCCGACCCAGGCCGACTTGGCCGTGGTGGACTATTACCTGACCGCCATGGACGCCGAGGCGACCACCACCAGCGCCGACTTCAGCTACACGGTCTACGATGTCTTCCCCTGTGGCGACATTTCCGCCATGCGCGTGTTGGACGCAAACGGCGTTCCTGTGATGGTCGACCAGCATGTGTTTGTCTGCGGCACCGTGACGGCCACCAACCAGTTTGACGCCACCCGCGGACCGGTCTACATCACGGGCCCGACGGGCAGCATGGCCGTCTACGGCACGGCGGCCTTGCCGGCCGGTCTGCAGCTCGGCGACGACTACCAGGCCATCGGCATTGTGAAGAACTACATGGGGTTGATCGAGCTGGATCCCACCGAGTTCTCTGAGATCACGGGTCACTCCGGCCCGGTGGCCCCGTTGGCCGTGACGCTGGCGCAACTGATCGCCGCGCCGGAGACCTACGAAGCCCGCCTGGTGGAAGTGACGGGCCTGACCCTGGATCCCGGCGCCGTCTGGCCGGCCCCGGGCTCCAACGCCACCTTGACGGTGTGGCAGGGCACGGACAGCTTCGCGCTGCAAATCGACAAGGACACGGATCTGGACGAGGGCATGGCCCCGGCGGGTGTGTTCAGCCTGCGGGCGCTGCTGGGCCAGTATGACACCAGTTCCCCCTACAGCGCGGGCTACCAGTTGCTGCCGCGCTTCCAGGCGGACATCCTGACGGCGCCGGATGCGCTGGATGCGCCGGTGGTGAGCATTGCCATCTCCGGCGGCACGGCGACGCTCAGCTGGGCCTCGGTGGCGGGCGCCACGGACTACGTGGTGTACACGGCCATGGACGGTTACAGTGGTTGGGATGCCGGCGTGTCCACGATGGGCGCCATCAGCCACACGGCCGCGGTGAGCGGTCGTGCGTTCTTCCAGGTGGTGGCGGTGAATTGATCCGACCTCCGCGGCACAATCAGCGAACGGACGGCGGCCCACCGAGGCCGCCGTTTCTCATCCCGTCCACATCCAGAGTACCGAGCTTGGTGGTGTGCAGCAGAACGAATTCTGAGGATAAATCATTGTTCACAGCTTTGGAAAACCGTTCTGAAGTGGTAGATAGCCTACCCAACGCCCAACGCTGTGAGCATCCATCTGTCCCTTGTGGACCGTACTAGGAAAGACCACCATGCGTCGTCTGATTCTCTCACTCGCGCTGTTCCTACTGACCCTTCCGCTGCGTGCGTCCCAGGTGTTCATCAGCGAATACATCGAGGGCAGCAGTTACAACAAGGCCCTGGAGATGTACAACGGCTCAGCGGCATCCATCAACCTGGCGGACTACCGCTTCGGTTTGGCCTCCAACGGAGCTGCCACGCCCACCTATTACACGTTCAGCGGCACGCTGGCCGCGGGCCAGGTCTTCGTGGTCTGCCACGCCTCCGCCGCGGCAGGCATCCTGGCGGTGGCCGACGTCACCAGCAGCGGCTTCGCCAACTGGAACGGCGACGATTTCGTAGGCCTCTTCCAGATGGTGTCCGGCAGTCCGGTGCTCATCGACGCCATTGGCGTGCTGGACGAAGATCCAGGATCCGCCTGGTCCGTGGCTGGCGACGCGTCCGGCACGGTCAACCACACCTTGCGGCGCAAGGCCACAGTGACTCAGGGCACCACCACCTGGAGCGCTTCGGCAGGCACGAACGCGGACAATTCCGAGTGGATCGTGGAGCCCGAGGATACCTGGAGCGATCTGGGCGGACACAACAGCGCCGTGAACCAGCCGCCCGTGGTGACCGGACTGAGTCGCAGTCCACTGGCCCCGCTGGCAGGGCAGGCTGTGACGGTCAGCGCGAACCTGACCGACGACGGCAGCGTGGCCTCCGCCACCTTGCGCTACCAGCTGGATTCGGGCGCCTGGCAGAGTCTCGCCCTGACCGCGGGTACGCCTCCAAGCTATAGCGGGGTGATCCCGGGTCAGGTGGCGGGCGTGCAGGTGGACTACGAGGTGCTGGCCGTGGACAACCTCGGCCTATCGACTACTGGCGGTCCCGACGGGTATCTGGTAGCCGCTGTTTCCACGCCGGTGATCCTGGACGTGGCCCATGCGCCGGTCGTGCCCACCAACAGCCAGAGCGCCAGTGTGTCCGCGTCCATCACCGACGACGGCTCGGTGGCCTCGGCCCGCGTGCTCTACCAAGTTGACGGCGGACCCGAGCTGCAGGTGGCCATGGCCGCCGGCTCGCCACCGCTGTGGAGCGCTTCCATCCCCGCCCAGGCGGACGGTTCCCAAGTGGCCTACGACGTGGAGGCCACGGACAACGAGGGGCACACATCCCTCGTCGCCGGACCCGGCTACACCGTGGACGACTCGCCACCCCCGCCCCAGCAGGAGCCGCCCGTGTTCACGGAGAGCCTGTTGGATCTGGGCGCGGTTTCCACCGCTTCCACCGGTTCGGCCACGGCCCACCTGCACAACCCGGGCGAGGTAGAGCTGGTGGTGGAAAGCCTCACGGCCGTGGGCATTCCCTTCACGTGCAATCCGTCCAGCGTGGTCATCCCCGCGGGGCAGACCGTGGCCGTCACCGTGCAGATCCAGCCGCCGCACAACCTGCGCTACACTGGGTGGCTGGTGGCCTCCGGCACTTGGGGGGCCGTGGCCCTGCCGCTGGAGGCGGACGGCGACTACCCGGGCAGCACCTGGGACAGCACGTTCAACCTGAGTGGCGAATCGCTCAAGAGCCAGCTGAACAGCTTGATCTTGAACCACACTTCCATCAGCTACGACGCGGCGCGGCTGGCCATGTTCAGCGACATCGACAACGTGAACGGCTGGGTGGAGTGCGTCTACACGGGGTTGGACGTGCAAACATCCGGCATCCCCGACAACACGGTGATGAACACGGAACATACCTGGCCCCAATCCTACGGCGCCGAGGGCGTGGCGCGCAGCGACCTGCACCACCTCTTTCCCACATCCAGCTGGATCAACAACAGCCGGGGCAATCTGCCCTTCGGCGAGGTGGTGGTCTCTTCGTCCGGCTATCCCATCGGCGGGGCCGACCGCGGCACCAACGCCACCGGCCAGACCGTCTTCGAACCCCGCGACGTCCACAAGGGCGACTGCGCCCGGTCGGTGATGTATTTCGCCCTGCGCTACGGCAACCTGGTGAGCTTTCTTGATCTGGCGGGACAGGAGACCGTCCTGCGTTCCTGGCACCAGAGCGACCCGGTTTCCACCAAGGAAGTCAACCGCAACAATGACATCGCCGCCCTGCAGGTGAAACGCAACCCATTCATCGACCAGCCGGGCCTGTTGCTTCGCCTGGCCACTCTGGACGGCGGCAACGCCAACCTGCCCGCGGCCCCGGCCCAAGCGGCCCTGTACCCGGATCAGCTGGAGCTGGTCTGCGAAGGGCAAGCGCTCACGGCCACGATGTGGCTGGGCAACCCGGGCGGCACGGCTCTGTCCCTGTCCGGCATCAACACCACGGACCCCTCCTGTGTGCAGCCGGGCAGCCTGCCCGCCAGCCTCCAGGCGGGAAGCGCCGTGGCCGTGCCCGTGACGATCTCGGGCCCCTGCGACGGCCAGGCCACGCTGACCGTGAACACGGGGCTGGGTAGTTTCCAGGTTCCAATCACCTGGAGTTGGATTGCGCCGCAGCCGCTGGATCCGCCCGTGGTGGTGATCAGCCGGCTGGGCGCCGCCCACCTGCTGGACTGGGAAGATGTCGCCAGCGCGCTCAGCTACCGGGTGGAGATGGCCAATGCGCTGAACGGCCCCTGGAGCCCGCTCAGCACGGTGACCGAATCCCAGTTGCTGCTGGAGGGCGAGAGCTGGCCCGCCACCAGCCTGTACCGGGTCATCAGCCAGTAACGGTCCCACTGTTCACTTCGCACGGCGGGCGATCCTGTGAGGGTCGTCCGCCTTTTTCAGGCTCCAGGCGGCCGTCAGATTTGAACTTGTCAACCGTGGCGCGAACTTGGGTCCAGGTCGTGTACAACGGGGAGGTGGGGATGAACCGGCAGCTGATTTGGGTGTCGCTGGTGTATCTGTTGGGCCTGACCCAGGTGGCTGCTGCGCCGTATGGGGCGGGCGCTTTGCATGCGGCGGGCGCGCCCCACCGGAGCTTCACGCCCCCGGAACAGGCCCTGCTGCGCTCCCGGTTGCTGGAGGCGGGGGTCGACAGTGGGCTGGTGGCCGGGCTGCGGCTGGACACCCTGCGCTGCTATCCGGGCCGGCTGCGGCTCAATCTGGACTACAACGTGAAGCAGGGCTCCTATGCCCAATACATGGAACCGGCCACGGTCCAGCGCCTCAAGGACTTCATCCACCGGGAGCGTGAGCTACTGCGCGCCGCGGAGGAGAAGCACGGGGTGCCGGCGGAAGTGCTGGGTTCGATTCTGATGGTGGAGACCCGGCTGGGGGACAACACGGGCCAGTTCCGCGCGCCGGATTTGTTCCTCACGCTGATGCTGCATGAGGGCGCCACCCAGGCTGCGGCGCTGGATTCCGCCGTGGCGCGGGAGACCCGCTTCGGCGGGATGCGCAGCCGGGCCGAATTGGCGGAGCTCATCCGCGGCAAGGCCGTGGAGCGGGCGCGCTGGGCCACCAAGGAAATCCGGTCCATTTCCCGGCTGATTCCCCTCCACGACTGGGACACCCTGCCTTGCTCCTACGCAGGCGCCATCGGCCTGCCGCAGTTCATGCCCACCAGCCTGGCGGCCTACGGGGACGACGGGGACGGCAACGGCCGGGTGGAGTTGATCAAGTTGGACGACGCCGTCTACAGCGTGGGCCGCTACCTGAAGCAGAACGGCTGGCGCGGCCGCATGACGGCGGATAAGCGCTTCAAGGCCATTCGGCGCTACAACCACAGCGACGTCTACGCCCGGACGGTGCTGAAGCTGGCCCGGGCCGTGGGCCTGCCGGATGCCGGGCGCTGAACGTCCGGGCAATCAACTTTCGAACCTGGCCACTCTCGTTGTAGGCGCGAATCCCGCCTGGGGCCCAAACCCGGCAGTAGCTATGTCAGTTTTCTGAAGAGACGCGCCCTCCCACTACCCCCCCACCCGCCCCTAGAAGGGAGGTTCCAGGGGCCGCGCGGCCAAACGGGAATCC
>DYSB01000261.1 GCA_020726405.1 Acetofilamentum sp.
CGTCAGGTCAATCGTGGCTGGGTCGTGGATTATGGAAGCACTAAAGAATTAGAAATGGAATGAGAGATTTGACAAGCAAACCGCGTGCCTCGCCAAAGCTCCCGCCAAGCGGCAGGTTTAGCTTTGTTTCTATTGAGTTTGGGCGGGCGCGCAAAGCTGGAAGTGAAGGAGTCTTGTTCAGGGAGCCGGAATCTGCACAACGGTCGGCGGCGAGAGCTCACCGGCCGTGCGAGTCTGAGGGCCAAGTCTGTGGAGCCTTTGAACACGAAGACTCGAAGGCTCGAAGCGGATGCAGGGTTAGTCGTGTTGGTATTCAACACAGAGTCACAGAGTCACAGTGAGAGTCTATGGGTGAGGGAGGTGAAGCGCGCAGCGCTGAACTAAAACCAGGTGGTGACTCCGTCAGGCCTGACCGGCCGTGCGGAACCAACTACGCGGTTGCAGGAAGCCAATACTGCGGCTAGAGTCAGGCCACCGCGAGGTGGCCTGACTCTAGCCGTTGAGAAAGAGCGCCTCTTTGGCTCCACCTTTCTGGCGCAAGCAGAAAGGTGGAAAACACAGATTCTCTGCAGGTGACTGGGACGCGAAAACCCCCATCCTAACCTTCCCCCTTGCAGGGGGAAGGGACTGCTCCGCAAGGCCACTGATTCAAGGGGTCTGGGGGAAGAACTCCTCCAGCATTCCCGTGACACAACGCTCCAATTCCTCAATCCCCGCGCGGTATTCCTCCAGGGGCGCCTTGACGAAGTCGTAGAGCCCCGCATCGTCGCGGTAGCGCTCCTCGGGGTGCCACTCCGTCACTACGTGGATGCCATGGGCGACCAGATCCGTGTCGCCGCCCAGCTCCAGCCGCACGATCTCGCGATGCGCCTGTTCCATGCACACAACCAATTGCGCCTCGCGCAGCAGGAAGTAGCTCAGCGGCCGGCTGCGGTAGGACTCCAGGTCGCCGCCGCGCTCGGCCAGCAATTGGCGCGTGAAGGGCGCCGCCGGCTCGCCCGTGATCCGCAGCGTCCCGCAACTCTCGCTGCGCACATCGCTGCGGCCCCGGGCCGTCAGCCAGAGCCGGGCCAGCTCCATGGCGGCCGGACTGCGGCAGATGTTCCCCGAGCAGACGAAGAGCAGACGGGTCAAGGGCGGAATCGCCGCCGAATCGACAGGCATGGTCACTCCTGCAGCATGCGGTCCAGACTCTCGCCGGCGGGAATCCAGGCGGCCAGCGCGCGCCAGGGAATCAGGATCTCGAAAGTGCCCTCGGCACGACTGCCGGCTTCATAGAGACTCAGCACGTAGAGCAGGCCCAGTTCGGTGGGTGCCGCGTCCTGCAGGCGGCGCGGGTCCAGGGCTTCCCAGCGTCCCTCCAGCACGGCGGAGGCGCCCAACAGGCGCAGCTGTCCCTCGATGTGCCGGTTCAGCTCGGTGCGCAGTTCGCGATTCCACTTCAGCAAATCCGCCAGGGCGGCGGGCTTGAGCTGGCCCTTGTGCCAAGCCAGGATGCGGAAGTGCGTGCTCTCGTCGCCGTGGGCGGCGCCTGCGGTGTAGCTGTAGTACGTGTCGCGCAGCGCGACCAGCTCGGGCGAGCCCCAGACCAGGAACATCCGCCCTTCCTCGATGAAGACCGGCCCGGTCAATCCCACCACCACGGGGTCCGTTTCCGCCGCCATGCTAAGCGCACCATCCACGCGGGACTGGGCGTTCTCCTGCAGCAATGTGGTGAGCGGACCGCTCCAGCCCGTCGGGGAATCGAAGCCGTGGAAGAGAATGCGCACCTCCACGTCCGGACGGTTCACCACCAGCGAATCGATCCGCTGTTTGCAGGGATAGACCTGCAACTGCGCGTGCAGCCCGCCCGGGCAGGCCAGCGCCAGCGCCAGCGCCAGCAGCAGCGGAGCAAACCACCTATCTCCCGTGATACGCATCAGCTCCTCCCGCTCAGTTTCCCATGCCCGTTTCCGTCCGGATCGACCCGCGCGCGGCGCAGCGCGCCGCCCAGCAGGGCGAGGATCAGGCGCGGGGAGAACTTCATGGAATTCCTTTCTGCCGGAGCCGGCCCGGCCGGGGTGTGTTAATCCAGCAGGTCGCGCAGCTCCAGCAGCAGGCGCATGGCGTCCAGCGGGGTCATGCGCTCCAGGTCGGCGGCGCGCAGGCGTTCGCGCAGGTCCTGGTCCGGCGCGGCGAACAGCGCCAGCTGGGCAGCCCGGGGCGGCGCCTCGGCGACCTTGGGCAGACGCTGCAATGTGGGTGTCAGGTCCGCCGCATACTCGTGGCTCTCCAGCTGGGCCAGCACCTCCCGGGCCCGGCGCAGCACGTCCCGGGGCAGGCCGGCCATCCGGGCCACGTCGATGCCGTAGCTGTGGCTGCAGCCGCCGGGCTGGATGCGCCGCGTGAACACGATGCGCTCGCCGAACTGGCGCACTTCGATGTTGGCGTTGCGCAGGCGCGGCAGGCTCTGTTCCAGATCCACCAGCTCGTGGTAATGCGTAGCGAACAGCGTCAGCGGGCGGCGTCCGGGCGCCTCGTGCAGGTGCTCGGTGATCGCCCAGGCCAGGCTCAGGCCGTCGAACGTGGAGGTGCCGCGGCCCACCTCGTCGAGCAGCACCAGGCTGCGGTCCGTGGCGTGGTTGAGGATGAAGGCGGTCTCCTGCATCTCCACCAGGAAGGTGGATTCGCCGCGGGCCAGGTTGTCGCTGGCCCCCACCCGGGTGAAGATCTGGTCGCGCAGTGGAACGGTGGCCTGCTCCGCCGGCACGTGCGAACCCATGTGGGCCAGCAGCGTGATCAGGCCCACCATGCGCAAGTACGTGCTCTTGCCTGCCATGTTGGGGCCGGTAAGCAGCAGGATCTGCTCGCGCTCCGCGGACAGGGTGACGTCGTTGGGCACGAAGCGCTCGCCGGGCGGCAGCACGGCCTCGATCACCGGATGGCGTGCCTGGCGCAGGTGCAACTCGCCTGCGGCCACCACCTCCGGGCAGTGCCAGTTGTGCCGGTTGGCCAGCTCGGCCAGGCAAGCCAGCAGGTCCAGCTCGGCCAGGGCCCGGGCGTTCTGCTGCAGGGGCGCGAAGAAGGGCCGCAGCCAATCCGCCAGCTCGCGGAACAGCCGCTCCTCCAGCTCCAGCGCGCGCTCCTCGGCGTGCAGGACCTTGTCCTCGTAGGTCTTCAAGTCGTCCGTGATGTAGCGTTCCGCGCCCACCAGGGTCTGGCGGCGCTGGTAGCGGTCGGGCACGCGGTCCAGATTGGAGCGCGAGATTTCGATGTGGTAGCCGAAGACCTTGTTGTAGCGGACCTTGAGCGAGCCGATCCCCGTGGCCTCGCGCTCGCGCTGCTCGAAGGATTTGAGCCAGTCGCGGCCGTGGGTGAGGATCTCGCGCAACTCGTCGAGTTCGGCGCTGACGCCCTCGCGGATCAGCCGGCCCAGGCTGACGGAGAGCGGCGGGCTCTCCACCAGGGTCTGGTGGATGCGGCTGAGCACGTCGGGCAGCGGCTGCAGCTCGCCCGCCAGCCGCAGCAGGCGCGGCGC
>DYSB01000262.1 GCA_020726405.1 Acetofilamentum sp.
GACGGCGTCACCACCTGGTTCTGGTTCAGGCCTGAAGGCCTTCACCTCACGTGACCAAAACCGTCTTTGAGTCTTCCCGTCTTCGTGCTCACCAGACATTCGGGACGAGCCGCACCCAACCCAGGCCAAGACCAATTCAAACTCTGTGACTCTGTTCTCTGTGTTGACCCGCCGCCATCGCCAGATAGCCGAAGAAAAGGGGAGCCGCGGCTCCCCTTGAGGGTTTCGGATTGGGCAGCCGCTGCTAGACCAGGCGCTTGTTGCTGAGGGAGATGGTGTGCACCTTCAGTTTTTGATAGAAGGTGGGCCGGGAGATCTGCAGGACGGCGCAGGCCTTGTTCACGCTGTCACAGTGCTTGAGCACGCTGATCAAGTAGCGCTTCTCCGCTGCCAGCACGTAGTCCTTGAGGCTGGCCTTTTCCATCAGTTCGGTGCTGGCGAAAGGCACGACGCGACCCTCCTCCTCCAGCGCCTCCGGCGGCGCGGCCTCGGCCACCGACTCGAACTCCTCCAGCGGCTCCGCAAGCGGCGCGGGCGCCGTCTGACGCAGCTGGGTGGGCATGCCGGACTGATAGAAACGCGTCACGTCGGCGGAATTGATCATCCGGCCTTTGGAAGTCAGATAGGCGGCCCGGACGATGTTCTTGAGTTCGCGCACGTTGCCCGGGAAGGCGTAGCCTTCCATCGACAACAGGGCGTCCTCGCTCAGCACCTTGTAGTACTTGTCGAATTCCTCGTTCAAACCAAAGAGGAAGTGATTGACCAGAACCGAGATATCTTCCTTGCGCTCCCGGAGGGGCGGAATGTCCAGCTTGATTGTGTTGAGGCGGAAGAACAGGTCTTCGCGAAAATTGCCCTTCTGCATCTCGGCCACCAGCATGCGGTTGGTGGCGGCGATGACGCGCACGTCCACGCGGATCAAGTCCGAGGAACCCACCCGGTAGAACTCGCCATTCTCCAACACGCGCAACAGCTTGGACTGCAAACTGGCGGGCATCTCCCCGATTTCGTCCAGGAAGAGCGTGCCGCCGTTGGCTTCCTCGAAAATGCCTTTGCGGTCCGCCGTGGCGCCCGTGAAACTACCCTTCACATGACCGAAGAGTTCGGACTCGATCAGGTTCTCCGGAATGGCCGCGCAGTTGCGCTTGATAAAGGGCCGGTCCCGGCGCGGCGAGGTGATGTGGACGGCGTGGGCCACCAGTTCCTTGCCCGTGCCCGTCTCGCCGTAGATCAGCACGGGATCGTTGCAGGGGGCGAAGGTCTTGATGGCGTCCGCCAGCTGGATGATCGGGTCGCTGTAGCCGACCAGCTCGAACTCCCGGGCTGTCTCGCGCTCCAGCTCGGCGATCAGCTTCTCTTCCTCGTAGAAATCGTTGATGTGGGCGTTGATCTGTTCCAGCGTGTCCAGGTAGTTGGAGGTATCCAGCCCGGCCTCGCGCGCCGTCAGGATCGCCTCCTCGGCGTAGCTCTTGGCCTCGCCCAGCCGGCCCTTGCGGAAGAAGGTCCAGGCGTAGTCGTTGAGGCACTTGGCGGATTCCACCCTGAAGCCCGCCCGCTTGGAGATGCGGATGGCCTTCTTGAGGGCCTTGAGCGCGTTGTCGTAGCGCTCCCGGCGCAGCCAGAAGTTGCCCATCTGCCATTGGCAACGGGCCTGGTCGTAAGGATCCCCGCTTTGGTCCGCCAGTTCCAGGGCCGCCTCCAGGTGTTCCTGGGCCGGGCCGTGCTCGTTGCGGCGCTGGAAGAGCAGCGCGCGGTAGTAGTGCAAAAAAATGTCGAGATGGATGTCGGCGGCCTTAAGCGCATACTCCTGGGCCCGATCCAGCAGCAGGTCCGCCTCTTCCAGGTTTTTCAGGCGGATGTGGGTCAGCGCCAGGTTCAGCAGGAGCATGGTGCGATCGTAGGGATCCAGCCGGCTTTCATAGAGGATGCGGAACTTCTCGAAAATGCTCAGGCCCTTGTCGTAGTTGCCCATGGCCACTTCCAGCGTGGCGAGGGTGAACACGCAGGCCATCCGCAGGGGACGCTCTTCCGACTTGCCGGCCCACTTGTTGGCCAGGATCAAGTTGCGTTTGGCCCGCCCGTACTGCCCCAGCACGTAGCAGCACTTGGCCGCGTGGAAGCGGGCGAACTCCCGGACACGCCGCTCCGAGGCCTTCTGCACTTCGGTCTCGAAGTGCTCGAGGGCCTTGGCAAACTGGCGTTCGTCGAACAGGCGCATCCCGGGGGAGTGCTCGAAGAACTCGCTGAAAGAACGCAAACACTTCATGGGGGGATGTGCTTTCAGCTAGTGGTCAAGGCCCACTCGGGTTGCCGGTTTCGCGCGCTGCGCCTGCAGGAAGGCGCTGAATCCGATGTAGATCATGCCCTGGTCATCCTCTGACGGCCCGTCCTCATCGATGATGATGTCAGGATCGTCCAAGCACCAAGGTTCGCTCACCACGCCTGGAACCAGGGAGATGACCACGGGTTTGCCGAAATCTCCGGGAATCAGCTCGCAATCCCGTTGATCCACCGGCGGATTGCCGGCGCGACTGAACAGGGGCAGGGCCAGTACGGCACAAAGCAAAAGAATGCGACTCATCATGGACCTCTTGATTGGCGGGCAGAACATAGAAGCTTGCCGCTGCTTGTGCCAGAGAAATCTCACAGTTCGTAAAAATTAACACACAGTTGACCGCGGGAGAGCGGCAAACCGTCTGGAAATCGCGACTGCCTTCGCTCGAAACTCTGAATCTTCCGAGTGAGCGGACGAGCGAACCCGCAGCCGCCGACTGGAGCTGTCTGGAAGTCCTGTCAGAGAGCCCCCGGGGGTCACGAATTCGGGGAGTTTTGGCAGGAAAGCCAGACGGGTCACCGGACTGAACCAACCGCAGCGCACGAACCGAGCTGCGGCGGTCCCCCTCACAAGAGCAGGACCGCCGCCGGATCCCGTAGCGCGCTTATCAGAAGGTGTTGGGTTCGTAGGCCGTCTCGCCGTGCAGGGTCGCATCCACGCCGCCCGCCTCTTCGGCTTCACTGGTCCGCACCGGCGTAATCTTGTTGATCAGCCAGAGCACGGCGTAGGTGAAGGTAAAAGCATAGATCGAAGTGAACACCAGCGCGACCACCTGTTTGCCGAAGAAGGCCGTGCCGCCGTGGAGCAGGCCGTCCTGGCCGGCGGGATTCCAGGCCGAGGAGCCCAGCAGGCCCAGCATCAGGATGCCCAGGGCCCCGCCCACGCCGTGCACGCCCCAGACGTCCAGGGCGTCGTCCCAGCCCAGCTTGTTTTTCAGCGCCACGGCCCAGTAGCAGACGATGCCCGCGACGGCGCCGATGAGCGCCGCCGTGCTGGGGGAGACGTAGCCTGCGGCCGGCGTGATGGTGGCCAGGCCCGCCACGGCGCCCGTCAACAGCCCGACGAACTTGGGCTTCTTCTCCAGGCTCCAGGCCAGCATCAGCCAGACGAAGGCCGCAAACGAGGAGGCGATGAACACGAAGGTGGGAATGTTGGAGGAGGCGTAGACCAACATGGGATC
>DYSB01000045.1 GCA_020726405.1 Acetofilamentum sp.
TTACCAAAAGCCCGCCCCAAGCGGGCTTTTGTGTGTCCGGCCCATTCGCCATGCTGTGAGTGTGGTCGGGATGGGGGCGTGCCGAAGAGAGAAACCCACAGCATTCTAAGATCTTCGTTGAAGATTCGAAGTCGAAGAAAGACATAGTGAGCGAAGGCAGAGTCCGCCAGATCGTCATGGCAGCGGCTTGTGAAGAGATTTCAATTTCAGAACGGGGATTCCCGCCATACCACGGTGAAGCCCGTCCCTCGGACCGCGACCTATCTTCCCAAAACAGTCGGCATTCGCGGCGGCTGGCACGAGCTGCGCTGGCGCGCCGGCTTTCAGCAGTTGTACAACTCCCACGAGGAGACTCCGGACAGCTCCGGTGCCTGGCAGGAGTACGACGCCCGGCTGGAGGCACTTGGGTTCCAGTTGGCCCTGCCCGTGAATCTGTCAGCGTTGGGTTTGCCCAGTGTCGTGATGGGGGCGGGCTGGCAGAACTACCGCCTGGTGGTGGATCAGGTCCAGTCCTGACGTTCCGCGTCCGGCAGCAACGTGACGGACTATCAACTGGACGTGGAGCGCAAGTTGTTGGCCGACGGACTGGAGCTGGGCCTGGACATGGTCTATCATGAAGCCCGCTTGGGGCTGGCTTGGCGGCAGGAGACCGTTTGGAATCACTGGGATGCCGAGCCGCTGAACCCGGATTCCAGCCAATTGGTGCAGTCTGGGGCGTGTTGCCGGAGCAGTGGACCCTGCGGTTGGATCTGGCTGCGCGGCCCGGCTGGCGCGTGTCAAGTCAGCTCCAGTGGACCGAGTGGAGCGCGACCCAACTCTACCTGAAGGATCAGATGGATGTGGGCGTGGGCGTCCACGGCGACCTTCCCCGCTGGCGCTCGCGCGCGCATCTGGGATTCACCACCTCGCGCACGGGCTCAAGCCAGGTGGAAGCCTGGGGTGACAAGCGCAGCACGTGGTTTCTGCTGGCCGGAGTGGAGAAGGACTTTCCCCACGGGATCACGGCCTCGCTCAAATTGGCCGACAGCCACCTGGGCAGCGGCGCCTATCGCAAGCAGACCGTGGTGCAACTGGAGCTCCGGGCGTCCCTTCCCCGGCAGTAAGGTGTGGGAGGCAATCATGGCAACCGAACCCGGCGCGGAGCGCCATCCCCAGTGGGAGCGGGTGGAGGCGGTGATCCGCTCCAGCATCGCCTGGGCGGACGACAAGGACCTGGCCTTGCTCTACGATTCCCTGGTTCCGGACGCCCGCCTTTTTCTCTTCCATCCCGACGACGAGAGCACCATCGCGGGCTTTCCGGCCTTCCAGGAGATGGCCGAACGCGTCTTTCTGAACCCGGCATTCCGGGCCACGGGCTTCTGCATCCGCGAACTGCGCATTGATTTCTCCCAGGCCGGCGACGTGGCCTGGTTCTCCGCCCGGCTGGACGACCACGGCGAGTGGGACGGTCGCCCCATCGGCTGGGAGAACGCGCGCTGGACGGGCGTGCTGGTCCAGCAGGCCGGCCAGTGGAAGATCATCCAGATGCATTTTTCCCTGCCCACTGGCTGAACGCCCATCGGGTCTACCTCTTCACGCGACATTCCGAACAACAACCGGATAAAGCTGGAAACTCTGTGATGCAGTTCACATCCCGGAGGTGCGCCGCTTTGCCTGGGTGGCTTGTCAATTTCTTGCCAGTAGCATAAGTTGGGCCGCTTCTGAACCGAAAGTCAGAAGCCGCCCCTCCGGGGCGTGCCGGGACAGGACGCAGGTACAGCCTCAGGAGCACGCATGCAGGCAGGACGCACGATGTTGAAGTGGGGAGTGGCGACGGCACTGGCCTTGGGTTTGAGCAGTGGCGCGGCACGGGGACAGGAGATCACTGACCCCCTTTATCCCAGTGAACGACAGGCGCTGATCGATTTCTACACCGCGCTGGACGGCGACAACTGGGTCGACCACTCGGGTTGGAAGAACGCCCAGGGGGACTTCAACCCGCCGGGCACCGAGGACACGTGGTATGGCGTGGGTCTGGGCTGGGTGGGCGAAGCGCACGCCGGCGACCCGCCGTCGGTCACTCATCTGAGCTTCAGCGACAATCAGTTGAACGGCGAGCTGGCGGACCTGCTGGATCCCTTCCGCGAACTGGTGAGCGTCGCCTTTGTGCGTGAACCGGGCCTGACCGGTCAATTGCCCAGCTTTTGGCGGTACGAGTTCTTATTCGAATTGGCATTCGTCGAATGCGGATTGAGCGGTGGGTTGCCCAATTCCAACGGCATCAGCTTGATGCCGCCGTTATTGGCGCACCTCACCCTGTGCGGCTGCCCTTTAAGCCTGGACTGGAGCCAGCTGGGCGCGCTGCGCAGTCGCGGACGGTTGCAGACGCTGGACCTGGAAGACATCCCCTTGGCCGGCACACTGCCGGAACTGGGCGTGGAGTTTCCCGCCCTGCGCATGCTTGATCTGGAGAACACCGGCCTGAGTGGTCCGCTGCCCCAGGACATGCCCGACCAACTGGAACAGATTGACTTGTCCATGAATGCGCTGGAGGGGCCGATTCCCGCTTCCTGGGGCGACCTGTCCAACCTGCTGCTCCTCGACTTGAAAGAAAACCGCCTGAGCGGCGAATTGCCCGTCGAGCTGCTGGGCTTGACCGGCCTGGCTCCGGGCGGCGGCCTCAATCTCGACTTCAACGCCCTCGAAACATCGAGCACCGAGCTGTGGTCGTTCTTGATCGACAAGCACCAGCCGGTCACCCTGCCCGACGGCACCTTCCTGGGCGACTGGCGCGAACGCCAGACCACGCGGCCCACGCAGGTAAACGTCTGGCCTGTGGGAGATGGCCAATTGCGCGTGAGTTGGACTGACGCGCCCAACACCTGGCAGAGCGGGTTCTATCGCATTGAGAACAGCGATGACGGTGTGAGCTGGACGCTGCTGGACGACACCCAGGACCGTGCCCAAACCGAGCTGCTTGCCCCCTTCGATGAGCGGCGCCTGCACCACTTCTTCCGGGTGAGCACCGTCTCACAGCCCTTTTCGCAGAACGCCAACGAGGTGGCCAGCATGCCCCGCGGCGGCGAGTACATCTGCGCCATCTTCTTCGACAATTTCGAAGAGCCGCGCAGCTGGAGCCTGAGTGGCGACTTCGCCATCGGCGCGCCGCTGCCGGGCAATGACGCCACAACCGCTTGGGATGGGACGGCCCTGTTGGGCTCCAATCTGGCCGGCGGTCATTTGTCCAACCAGAGCCTGGGCCAGGCCGAGGCCATCTCACCCAGCTTCTCCTGCCTGGGCAAGTCACACGTCAAACTCGCCTTCCGTTCGCACTCCTGGTTCGAAGGCTTCGGCGCGGACGCGGGTTTCGTGGGTGTGTCCGTGGACGGCGGACCCTGGCAGACGGTGGAAGTGCTCGATCACGCCAATGAGCAGGCTTGGGAGCGCCACTGGCTGGACCTTTCCCCATACGCGGACAACCAGCCCGACGTGCGCGTGCGCTTCACCTACACCAGCGACAACGGCTACACCATGGACGGCTGGAACCTGGACGAAGTGGTGGTCGTGGCGCGCACGCCTATCAGCGGCATCTACACGGTGGATCCCGCCGGCACATTGACCAACAACTTCGCGTCCATGGGCGAGGCCTTCGCCAATTTCAATTCGGTCGACTTGGCTGGCCCAACCGTGGTTGACGTGGCCGCCGGCGTGGTGTTCGAAGAACCGCTGGAGCCGCTCTTCATGAAGGCCACGCAGGAGAGCCCACTGACCTTCCTGCGCTCCGGCGCCGGGGCGAATCCCGTGCTGCGCGGTGTGGGCGGGGAAGGCGCCTGGGATGCTGTGTTGAAGTTCCGCGGAGCGGATTGGGTCAGTTTTTCGGGCATCGATGTGGAGGCCGGCGAGGCCGTGGAGCACGCCGTGCAATTGTTCAACCGCAGTGCGGATGACGGGTGCTCGCATGTGGGACTGCGTGATCTGGTCGTGCGCGGCGGTCGTTTCGCCGGCGTGGCCAGCGGGACGCCTTTCCAGCCGCAGTCCGCCGGCGGCGCCAATTCCAACCTCGCGCTGGAGCGCCTGACGGTGACGGGTTCCGCCAGCGCCGTGCTGTTGGACAACAACTGGAACAACGAACATCAGGATGCGGACAATCTTGTCGCCGCTTGTGTGTTGGGTACCGCGGAGGAAGGTCTGGGCGGGTTGGAGGAACTGGGTAGCGGTGTGCGCGCCCAGGGCCAGAACGGATTGCGCGTGGAGGCCTGCACCGTGAGCCACGTGCAGGGTTTCATGGCCACCGGCATGGATTTGATGGGGGCGAACCTGCACATCGCGGGCAACCGGATCCACAGCCTGGATGGCGGCTGGCGCGTGACGGGCATTCGCGCCCAGGGTGCCAAGCTCTACAACAACATGGTCGCCCTGGCGGACAGCAGCGCGGGCGCCGAGATTGTCGGCATCGCGCTGGAGGACGGCTACAACTCGTACTGCGACTTCAATAGTGTGCGCGTCGAAGGTGGCGCGCAATCGACAACGGATTGTCTGCGCCTGTCGGAGTTCACCCCGGCACGCGTCTCCAACAACATCCTGGTCAACCTGACGCCCGACCAGGAGACGGGCTGGCACCACGCGGCGATCTCGGTGGTCGGCACCCCCTACTTCAATAGCACGGGCTCCGTCTGCGACGCCAATCTGCTCCATGTGCCTTCCACGGTGTCCGGCGGCGTGGGCTTCGACCGCTATGTGCAGCTGACGGTGGCCGACCTGGAGGAGTGGCGCTCCACCACGGGCGAGGACCAGATCAGCCACGAGGGGGATCCGCGCTTTGCCTCGGAGACGGACCTGCACCTGCGCAACGATCAGCCCACGCCGGCGGAGGCTGCGGGCCAGTGGCTGCAAGGCGTGGCGAACTATCCCTGGCTCGCTGCCGACCTGGACGGCGACCCGCGCAACCTCTCGCAGCCGGACAGTGGCGCCGACGAGGGCGACTTCGCCATTCCCAGTGAATTGCCGTGGGAACCCTACGCGCTGGCGCCCCTGCCCGGCGAGAGCGCCGTGGCGCTGCGCCCCGAGCTGCACGTCAGCTGGAGCTGGGACAACCAGCATCCCGTCCTGTGGACCGAGTTCTATCTGGGCACCGACTCCAGCGCGGTGGCTGCTTGTGACGCGAGTGTGCGCGTGCTGGCCGACGGCACGGCGCAGTCCCGTTGGACGCCGGCCACTGTGCTGGACGAGACCACGCACTACTTCTGGCAGGTGCGCACCGGCAACTGGAGCGGCTTCACGCCGGGTGGCGTCTGGTCCTTCACCACCGAGAGCGTGGTGGCGCAGTTCCCCTACTGCGAATCCTTCGACGTGCAGGTGCCGCCCACCGGCTGGACCAGCCGCCTGAATCAGGCCTTCGACGGCGGACTCAACGGCGCGAACCTGCAGCCCGCCTGGGGCATGGGCTGGTCGCAAACCGCCGATTCCGGCTATGTGGGCGATGGCACCCACGCTGCCTTCATCAATAGTTGGATGATGCCGGCCTACTACTGGCTGCTGTCTCCCATGCTGCGCCTGCCGGACGGTGGCGAACTGACTTTCCGCCTGCGCTACGAGCACAGCGAAGGCCAGCCCACGGCGCTGCATCTGGTCGGCGACGATGGTTCCGGCTGGAGCCCGCTGCACAGCTGGGACGGCCCGGATGATGCGTGTGACATGGGCGTGGTGCAGAGCCTGCCCCTGCCCGAGGGTGCCATGCTGCGGCTGGCTTTCGTCTACGACGCCAGCACCCAGGGCTCACCCGTGGCCGTGGACGCGCTCTGCGTGACGGCGGGCACCTTCGCCCAGCAGTCGGTGGAGCTGGGCATCACGCTGCTGCCCGACGGCCAGGCGCGGTTGGACTGGACGGCCATTCCCGGTGCGCAACGGTACCGCGTGTACAGCACGACCGATTTGACGGAGCCCATCGACTGGAGTCCCCTGTTCGACGTGTCCGCCTCCACCACCACGTTTGTCGTGCCGACGTTGTCCGCCAAGCGCTTCTACAAGGTGAGCGCGCTGGACTGACAGACACTGAAATGACACCAAGCGCCCGGGCGGGGTTCCGTCCGGGCGTTTGCTTGGATCGGCCACGCGCAGGCGCTGCGCTGGGGATTCGGGCGCAGTCCTATCTTGGCGCCCAGGTTCATCCAGGCCAGCCGGGAGGATTCATGCTGCGCTGCCCCGCCTGTCACACGACGACCCATCCCCTGCGCCACCTGCTGGTGACGGCGCGCCGGCCCTACCGCTGCAGCGGCTGCGGAGCCGAGTACATCCACGCGGGACTCGACCTGTCGCGTTTCGTGCTCTTCTTCGTGGTTTGGCTGCTGATCTACCAGGTGCTGGAGCTGCTGGCCTGGCCGCTGCCCCTGCGGCTGGCGGCGGTGGCCGGGGCCGCCGTGCTGGTGATCTGGCTGCTCTTGCCCTTGCGTCCGCTACGTCCGGAACCCGAACCCGATGCCGGGCCGGAGGAGGATGCGTGAGCCGTAGCGCCCGGCGCAGGCCGATCCGGGACACCCTCGCCGCCCGGCTGCGACGCGAGGCCCTCACCATCTGGTATGTGGCGCGGGATCCACGCACGCCCCGCGTCGCCCGCTGGGTGGCCCTGGCGACGGCGGCCTACGCCTTGAGCCCCCTCGATCTCATCCCCGACTCCATTCCGCTGCTGGGCCTGCTGGACGACCTGCTGCTGCTGCCCTTTGGATTCTGGCTGGCCCTGCGGCTGACCCCGCCCGAGGTGGTGGCGGACTGCCGGCGCCGCGCCGTGGAATCCACCGCCCGGCCGTCGGTTGGAATGGTGGGCCGCTGGATTCTGCTCGGCTGGGCCGTGGGCCTCGTGGTCTTCGTCTGGCTGGCGCTGTCCTTCTTCTGACACTGCGCCGACGGGCATGGGTAAGGCCCCACTCCTGCGGGAGCCGGGCCTTGGCGTCTCACGGATCTGCAGCCAACTTGCGCAGGCGCAGGATGGTAAAACGGGCGACGGACGCCCCCTTTGCGAATCAGGGCCGCAAGACGGCCCTGATTCGGTTTCCCCGCTGGCGCGGGGGAAAGTCAGGCTGCGCCGTGGAGTGCACTCCGGCCGCAGGAATCTCTACTTGCGCAGGCGCAGGAACTCCCGCTCAAAGAAGAAGAAGCCGGTTTCCACCAGGCCGTTCTCCGGGCTGTCGCTGCCGTGCACGGCGTTCTCGCCAATGGACTCGGCGTAGAGCTTGCGGATGGTGCCCTCGGCTGCCTCCTTGGGATTGGTGGCGCCGATGATCCCGCGCATGCGGGCCACCGCGTTCTCGCCCTCGATGGCGATCACCACCACCGGGCCGCGGGTCATGTACTGCACCAGCTCGCCGAAGAAGGGGCGTTCCTTGTGGATGGCGTAGAAGTGCCTGGCGTCGTCGGGGCTGAGCTTCACCTTGCGCAGGCCGATCAAGTCCAGGCCCGGCTGCTTCTCCAGGATGGAAAGGATGTCGCCGATGTGGCCTTTTTCCATCGCATCGGGCTTGATGATCATCAACGTGCGTTCCATGGGTCTCCTTGGGGTTGATCCCGCTATCTCGTTCTCGTCGTAACCGTCTTGGGTTTCGCCAGGACGACCTGCTTGGCGTTCTCCGCGACGACCGGCTCAGCCCAGCAGCTCGGCCATCATCGCGCCGATGTCCGCCGGATTCTGCGCCACGTGGATGCCCGCGGCCTTGAGCGCGGCCATCTTCTCCGTGGCCGTGCCCTTGCCGCCGCTGATGATCGCGCCGGCGTGGCCCATCCGCCGGCCGGGCGGGGCCGTCTGCCCGGCGATGAAACTCACCACCGGGATCTTGATGTGCTCGGCGATGTAGGCCGCGGCCTCTTCCTCCGCGCTGCCGCCGATCTCGCCGATCATCACGATGCCCTTGGTGTCCGGATCATTCCTGAAGTGCTTCAAAATGTCCGTGAACGTGCTGCCGATGATCGGGTCCCCGCCAATGCCCACGCACGTGCTCTGCCCGATGCCCCGCGCGCCCAGCTGGCCCACGGCCTCGTAGGTCAGGGTGCCGCTGCGGCTGATCACGCCCACGTGCCCGGGCGAGTGGATGAAGCCCGGCAGGATGCCCAGCTTGGCCTGGCCCGGCGTGATCAGGCCCGGGCAGTTGGGGCCGATCATCACCGTGCCGGAGGCGTTCAGGGCCTCCTTGACGGGGATCATGTCGCGCACGGGAATGCCCTCCGTGATGGTCACCAGCAGGCGGATGCCCGCCTCGACGGCCTCCAGGATGGCGTCTGCCGCGAAGGGCGGCGGCACAAAAATGATGCTGGTGTCGGCGCCCGTGTCGCGCACGGCATCGCGCACCGTGTCGAAGACCGGCAGGCCCAGATGTTGCGTGCCGCCCTTGCCCGGGGTCACGCCGCCCACCACGGTGGTGCCGTACGCGATCATCTGCTCCGCGTGGAAGGAGCCCTCGCCGCCCGTGAAGCCCTGCACGATGACCTTGTTGGCTTTCGTCAGAAGGATGCTCATCTCAGGTCTCCTCTAGTTGCCGCGCGCGGCGTTGACCACCTTCACGGCGGCGTCCTGCAGGTCGTGGGCCACGATCAGGTCGATGCCACTGCTGCGCAGCATCTCGGCGGCCTCCTCGTGATTGGTGCCGGCCAGCCGGACCACCACGGGCACCTTGAGCCCCACCTTCTTGACGGCCTCGATGACGCCGCCCGCCACGCTATCGCAGCGCACGATGCCGCCGAAGATGTTCACCAGGATGGCCTTGACATTGGGGTCGGAGAGGATGATGTGGAAGCCCGCCTCCACGCGCTCGGCATTGGCGCCTCCGCCCACGTCCAGGAAGTTGGCCGGCTCGCCGCCCACGTGCTTGATGATGTCCATGGTTCCCATGGCCAGGCCGGCGCCGTTCACCATGCAGCCCACCTCGCCGTCGAGCTTGATGTAGTTGAGGTCCCACTTGGCGGCCTCGATCTCGTTGGGATCCTCCTCGGCCAGGTCGCGCAGCTCCTGGTAGTCCTTGTGGCGGAAGAGCGCGTTGTCGTCGAAGTTGACCTTGGCGTCCAGGGCCAGCACGCCGCCGTCCTGGGTGGAGACCAGCGGGTTGATCTCGAACAGGCTGGCGTCCGTGGCCTCGTAGGCCCTGGCCAGGGCCAGAAAGGTCTTCACGGCGGCCTTGTGCGCTTCGCCGGCGAGGCCCAGCCCGAAGGCCAGCCGCCGCGCCTGGAAGGCCTGGAAGCCCGTGCGCGGGTCGATGGCCTCCTTCAATATCTTCTCCGGCGTGTGCTCAGCCACCTTCTCGATTTCCATCCCGCCTTCGGTGGACACCATGAAGGTCACGCGGCTGGTCTGGCGGTCAAGCACCAGGCCGGCGTAGTACTCGTGCTCGATGGCGCAGCCCTGTTCGATCCACAAGCGCCGCACCTGCTGGCCAGCCGGGCCGGTCTGGTGGGTCACCAGTTGCATGCCCATGATCTGGGCCGCGTGCTCCTGGCATTCCGCCCGGCTGCGCGCCAGCTTGACACCGCCGCCCTTGCCGCGCCCACCGGCGTGGATCTGGGCCTTGACCACCACCACCGGACGCTGCAGGGCGTCCCAGGCGCGGCCGGCGGCCTCACGCACGTCCTCGCCCTCCAGGACGGCCACGCCGCTGGGCACGGGCACCCCGAAGCGCTTGAGGATTTCCTTCCCCTGGTACTCGTGAATCTTCATGTGAACCCCTGTAGATGTATCACCCGGCGCGGGCCGGGTCCCTTGCCGATCCAACGATGCTGTCGATGTTCTCTTAGCGCGTGATGAAGGTGCCGCCGCGGCCGTGCAGCGCGTCCTCCACGCCGCTGAAGTCGGTGATCACGCAGCGCTCTCCGCCACCTTCGATGAACTGGAGCGCCGACTCGATCTTCGGCCCCATGCTGCCGGCCGGGAACTGGCCCTCGGCCAGGCGCCGCCGCGCCTCGGCCACGCTCAGCGTGTCCAGCTCCCGCTGGGTGGGCTGCCCGTAGTCCACGGACACCCGGCGCACGCCGGTCAAGATCATCAGCTCCCGCGCGCCCAGCTGATTGGCCAGCAGGGCCGAGCAGCGGTCCTTGTCGATCACCGCGTCGACACCCTCCAGGTGGCCCTTCTCATCCAGATAGCAGGGGATGCCGCCGCCGCCGCCGGCGATGACGATCACGCCCGCGTCCACCAGCTGCTTCAACACCCGAATGTTGACGATCTCCAGCGGGCGCGGACTGCCCACCACGCGGCGCCAGCCGCGGCCGGAATCCTCACGCAGCGTCCAGCCATATTCCTGGCGGAATTGCATGGCTTCGGCCACCGTGAAGAACTGCCCCACGTATTTGGTGGGCTCCAGCAGGGCCGGATCCTTGGGGTCCACCAGCACCTGAGTCAGCAGAGTGGCCACCGGCCGTTCGAGCTGGTGATCGTGCAGGTAGTTCTGCAGGCTCTGCTCGATCATGTAGCCGATGGAGCCCTGGGTGTCCGCCACCAGCACGCCCAGCGGCGTTTCCGGCACGACGCTCAGCGAGAGTTCCACCCGGCGCAGCAGCTTGCCCACCTGCGGACCGTTGCCGTGGGTGATCACCAGGCGTACGCCGGCTTCAAACAGCGGCTTCAGGGCCTGGAGGCTGGCGCGGGTATTGGCGAATTCGTCGTAGATGGTGTCGCTGGAGCGGGTGGAGATGGCATTTCCGCCCAGTGCGATGACCAGGGTGCGTTCGCTCATGGTTTCCTTGGACTTGGTTGGCTTCAATATAGTGCAGGAGCCGCCCGGAATGAAGGGCCGGTCCGGTCCGGCCCGGCGCGGAAAGTCTTGCGGAGTGGCGATTTCCGCTCAATCTCTGGCCTGGATCCGCCGATGTATTCAGTGCATTGGAAGGGGGGAAAACCTGTCATGCACTGGTTCGGAGCCCGAACCCTCATCCGCCTCGAGCGCCGCCGCCGGGTGCGCCCGGGCCGCCTGGAGTCCGTCCCCGCAGCGCGGGAGGCGCGGCATGTGGCGTGAGATTCCGCGCCGCTTCCGGCGCCGGCTGGCCTACAAGGTCTTCCTGCCTTCCCTGTTGGCGGCGGGCCTGGCCACCACGCTGGGCGCCACGCTGCTCCAGCGCCGGCTGCTCGCGGATCACCGGCAGGACTTGCATCAGCACGGTCAATTCCTGGTGCAGATCCTGGCCAGCGGGGTGGAGAACCTGAGCCGGCGCAGCGATCTCGAGCGCTTCCTGGGCGTGGCCGGCACCGACCGGTTGGTGCAGGGAATCTGGCTGGTGAACGGGGAACCGCCGCAGGTGGTGGCCTCCAGCCATCCCGGGGAGGACGGCCTGTCGCTGGTTGAGCTGGTGCGGCGCCGGCCGGTCCTGGCGGAACGCGGCGACCTCTCCGCCGGACGTCCGGTGCAGGGCGGCCTTCTCTTTCAGCGCCCCCTCGGCCTCACCCGGGCCCTCAAGGCACAGGGTTTGGAGTCCAGCCACCTGCTGGTCCTGGTGGACCGGCGCTTGATGGAGCAGCGTCGCGTGAGTCTCTCGGGGCAGTTTCTGCTGGCCCGGGGCGGCGTGCTGGTCCTGCTGCTGTTCAGCCTGGGGATCGTGATCCATCGGCAGGTGTTGCGGCCGCTCTCCAGCCTGGAGGACCAGATCCGCGAGGTGGAGAACGGCGCCCCGCCGGAGCAGATCGAGTTGTCCAGCGAGGACGAGGTGGGTCGCCTGGCCCAGACCGTGCGCCGGGCGCTGAGCGACGTGCAGGTCGAGCGCTCGCGCTTCCACCTGCTGGCCGAACGCAATCCCGGGTTGATCTACCGTTGCCGCTACGACGAGATCTGGACCATGGAGTACATGTCCCGGGCGGCCCTGGAGCTGACGGGGCACCCGCCCGAGGACTTCATCCGCAATGCCCGCCTGGAGTACGAGTCCGTGATCCACCAGGACGACCGGGACAAGGTCCGGGAGGGCGTGGCGCGCGGCCTGGCCGGGGATCGCAGCTGGGACATCGAGTATCGCGTGGTCCACGCCGACGGCAGCCACCGGACGGTGCGCGAACAGGGCCGCGGCCACGTGGATCCCGACACGGGCGAGTGGGTGCTGGACGGGATCATCCTGGACCAGTCCCAGCGTCGCCAGGAGGAACGGCTCACCCGGCGGCTGACGGAGCTGGAGCAGGTGCGCCAGGCCGGTCTGCTCACCATGGCCGGCAGCGTGGCCCATCACTTCAACAACCTGCTCACCGGCCTGTTGTGCAGCCTGGAACTGGCGCAACTGAAGCTCGACCGGTTCAGCGAAGTCAGCCAGGAACTGAAGCACTGCCAACAGGTCGGGCAACGGGCCGCCGCCCTCAGCCGCCTGATGCTGCTCTACGTGGGCGAAGGGGCGCGCGAGCTGCGGCCCCTGCTGCTGGGTCCCTTCGTTCAGGGCCACCTGGCGGGCCGCCGCCGCGCCGGCCGCTTCTGTCCGGTGCCGGAACACGAGGGAACACCGGACCTCAGCCGCTTGTCGGGTCACGAGGAGTTGCTGGGTGAACTGCTGGACCGGCTGCTGGAGAATGCGGAGGATGCCTCGCCGGACCACCGGGAGCAGATCCGCCTGCGTGTGGGAACCCGTCTCTTCCGCGAGGACGACCTGCCCGGGCCGCGGCTGCCGCTGGAGCCCGATCCGGCCGGGAACCCCTTCCTCGAGATCGTCGATCAGGGCGAGGGCATGGCCCCGGAGGTGCTGGAGCGGGCGTTCGACCCCTTCTTCACCACGCGCTTCACCGGGCGCGGACTGGGCCTGGCCGCGGTGACGGGCATCGTCCGCTTGCACCGGGGCGGTCTCTATTGCGTCAGCGCTCCCGGCACGGGCACGCGCGTCCTCGTGCTCTTCCCGCGTCACACCAGCGGCTAGCCGTCGGGCCTGGTCGAGTCCGCCAGGCCACCTGCCACGGCGTCTACAGCCGCTTGCGCAGTTCCCCCAGCAGCAGCTCCGGATCGATGCCGTGGACGGCCGCCGCCTGGATCACGCTCTCCGTGCTCTGGCCCGGGCAGGTGAAGCAGCCGTCGCCGAAGAACAGGCGGATGGTCTCCTCGAGCTGCGGATGGCGCGCCAGCACCTCGCCGACGGTCTCGTGCCCGCTGAGGACCGTTCCCGGAGCGCCGGCTGAGGAAGTCGCGGCCGGCGGCGCGGGCGCCGTGGACGGGGGCGGTGTCCTGGCCAGCGCGGCCTCCTGGGCGGCCAGCCGCGCTCCCAGGGGCGCCGCGCCCAGCAGGGTAGCGCCCAGGTTCAGGACGAAGAGCAGCACGCCCAAGGCTGAGATCACGGCGAAGAGCGGCCGGAACTCCAGTGCGCCGAAGACCAGGCCCAAGAGGCCCAGGTTGGAGATCCAGAAATGCACACCCACCAGGCGCGGCCAGCGCAGCGTGGTGCCGTTGAAGCGCGGCAGGATGAAGTAACCCACGCCGTAGACCATCATGGCCATGAATCCCAGCAGCAGCAGGTGCAGATGGGCGAAGCGCAGCAGGGCGTAGTTTCCCAGCTGCAACGTCATGATCACACCCAGCGTGACGCCAATCAGCAGCCAGGCCAGGCTGGCCAGGATGAAGGATTTTGTGTCACGATCCATGCGCGGCCTCCCGAGCCACCAGACTGAGACGGTCGTCGAAGAGCCGGCGGCCGCCCTGGCTGACCTCGGCGCGCACCAGCCGCGCATCGGGCAGCGCGGAGACGAGTCCGGCCAGCCAGGCCTCGTGTCCGCCCAGGGCGAGCGCCTCCGCCAACCCGGCCGCGCGCCAGTGCTCCGCGTGGAAGAGCAGGTCCCGGCGGACAATGAAAGCGCGCTCTCCGGCCGCCAGCACCTCGCTCACCCGGTCGCAGGGCAGGCTGGTGAGCAGCACGCGGTCCACGGCCTGCAGCAACCGGCGGGCATCCTCGCCCAGGGCCGGATCCGCTTCCAGCAGCGCCTCGCCCACCCTGAGCCCGTGCCCGCGCAAGAAGGCCAGCAGCTGGACCCGCCGCTCGGGGCGGTCGGCCAGCAGCGCCCAGAGTTGGCCTTCCGAGCGCAGCAGGCCTTCCATCTGTTCCTGTAGCCAGCGGTGGATGGGCTGCTCGCCGATCAATTCACTCAGATTGCCTTGTGGAGGCGCGTGGCGCAGGGTCCAGGCGGACTCGAAGTCCGCGCGCTGGCCCGGGCTCATCCGTTCCCGGACGAAGGCCGCCAACTCCTCCTGCCGCCCGGCCACCAGGCCCAGGCGCTCGTGCATCACGTGATGGATGGGTCCCAGAAACGCGCTCAAGCGACTTCCTTCTATTGCTACAAGAGTGTAGCAGTAAAAAGCGAAATCGGACAAAAATAGCCAAATCTGATGCGCGCCGCCGATTCGGGGAAGAAGGCCGGCATTCGTGACCGTTCCGCGGTCTGCCACACCGCGCTGAGAATCCGGGTCTTGAAGGGTCGTGGGGAGTTACTTGCGGTCCATCTGCCAGACGCCGTCCCAACCGCTCCGCGGGCTGCCCGCCAGCAGGTCGCAGCGCGCCAGCAGGGCGCGGGCGGGGGCGTCCTCCGGGAAGAGTTCTAGGTGTGAGCGCAGGGCTGCGGCCCCGGCGCTGAAATCGCCCGTGGCGTAGCGGAGGCGGGCCGCCTCGAAACTGTGACACAACTCCCCGCGTTCCAGGCCGGGCGCGAACAGCTCGTGCAGTTCCACCGGCGTCTGCTTGCCCATCACGCGCACGTGGTCCAGCAGGCGGTGGTGGAAGCCCGGACCTGCGGCGGCCAGGATGTCCGGCGAGACCAGGATGCGGCAACCATAGGATTTGGTGAGGCACTCCAGCCGGCTGGCCAGGTTCATGGCGTCGCCGATGGCCGTGAAATCGAAGCGCAGATCGGAGCCGAAGTTTCCCACCAGCACGGGGCCGCAGTGGACACCGATCCCGATCTCCAGCTCCTCGAAGGGCGTGCCGCTGAACTCCGCGCGCAGCGTGGCCAGACGCTCCTGCATGGCCAGGGCGGCCAGCAGGGCGCGGCGGGCGTGGTCCTCCTGTTCCACCGGGGCGCCGAACAGCGCCACGATGGCATCGCCGATGTACTTGTCCAGCGTGCCGCCCTGCTCGAGGATCAGCTGGCTCATGACGGTGAGGTAGCGGTTCAGCAGGCCGCCCAGTTCTGCGGGCGGCACGCGCTCGCTCATGCTGGTGAAGGCCCGGATGTCGCAGAACAGCAGGCTTAAGGTGCGGCGTTCGCCGCCCAGGCAAAGGCGCTCCGGATGGCGGAGCAACTCCTGCAGCACTTCCTCCGAGACGTAGCGCGAGAAGGCGCCGGCCAGCCAGCGGCGCTGGCGCTCCTCGCCCAGCAAGCGCTGCACCAGCGCTCCGCCGCCGGCCAGCAGACCCGCGCTGGCAGGCAGGGCCACGGGCAGCAGGAGTCCCCAGCCGGCCAGAGCCGCCAGGCTGACGGCCCAGAGCAGTCCGGCCGTGGCCACCAGCAGCAGGAGGCCCAGCCAGGCGCGGCGCTGGGTGAAGGCCAGGGCCGAGGGCAGGGCGGCCAGCAGCAGCATCAGCCCAAGGCCCCGCCAACCCGTGGCGCGCAGGGGATCCCCGGCCAGCAGGTTGGAGAGGACGGTGGCCTGGATCTCCACGCCGGGAAAGGCCGCCTGGAGCGGCACGGGCTTCAGGTCCGCCAGGCCTGCCAGCGAGGAGCCCACCAGCACGATCTTGTTTTGCAGGAAGCCCGCGGGCAGGCGTCCTTCCAGCACGTCGTAGAAGGAGACGGTGCGAAAGCTGCGCCAGGGCCCGCGGTAGCGCAGGAGCAGGTTGCCCCGCCCGTCGTGGGACAGGCTGCGGCGGCCGGCGCCGTCAGGGTCGGTGAAAGTGAGGGTGCGCGGTCCAGCTTGGACTGCCAGGCCGCTCCAGCCCAGGGCGGGAACGGCCGCGGCCAGGGCCAGGGAGGGCCAGACCTGGCCACCGAAGGAGGCCAGCAGCGGAGCGCGCCGAATCACGCCGTCAGGATCCGGCCGGGCGTTGACAAAGCCCCAGCGGGCGACGGACTGCAGGCCTGGCAGGCCGCTCTCCAGCCGCTCCTGGGGCCAGAGGACGCAGCTGTCGCCAGCGAAGGCCAGCGCTGCGCCGGCCAGTTCGACGGGCGGCGTACGCATGGCGTAGAGGAAAGCCGCACTGTCAGCCACGCTGAAACCCGCGCCGGCCACCACGCGCCCGGAAGCCTGCAGCGCGGCGAGCAACTGGGCGTCGGCACTGGAGTCCGGGCCTGCGTCCAGCAGCAGATCGAAGACCACGGCCCGCACGCCGCCGGCGTGGAGGCCCGCCACCAACTCGGCCAGCCGGGCGCGGAACCAGTTGTGGAAGCGGCCCAGCTTGTCGATGCTGCGGGCGTCGATGTCCACGATGAGGATCTGGTCGTCACCCGCGACGGGTTCCCAGGGCAGGGAGCGCATCCGCAGGTCGGTGAGGCGGGATTCCAGACTGTCGAACAGGCCGCGGACCGGCGCCCAGCCGGCCAGCAGCAGGCCCAGCAAGACGGCCGCCAGGCCAGCCGCGCCCGCCTTCAGCAGGCGTGTGCGGAGCTCACTCATGCAGGGCCGCGTCCCGGGCCAGATTCCAGCGCACCCAGTCGTCCAGCCGGTCCTGTTCGGCGTCGAAGGTCTCCAGCGCATAGCGCCCGTCGGGCCGCAGCACGAAACGCATACCCTGTGTCACACGCACCCACTCGTCCAGCGTGATCTCGTAGGGCCCGGGCACCGGACGCGGCCCGCCCGCGGGCCGGGGTTCCCCCGCTGGTGCAGCAGGCGCTGCCTGGCCCAATTTTGACCCGACCTCTCGATCTGCGCCGCCCATGTCCACGCGACTCTCGTAGACCCACATGGCCAGACTGGAATCCCTCCCGGCCTCGGCACGGAAGATCGTCCCGCGCACGGCCATCACGGCGGTGGGGCTGCGCAGTTCCAGACCCTCCTTGCCCAGGTTGCGCAGGCGGGTCCAGAGTTGGCCGAAGAGCAGCTGCAGACCTCCCTCGGCCGCCTCGCCCTTGCGCTTCAGGTCCGCCAGCCGCAGCTGGCTGCGCTCGCCCAGGCGCACCACGTTGCTGCCCAACTGCAGTTCGGCGCGGCTCTCCGGGCCGGTGCGGAGTTCCTGCTCCGCGCGCAGGGACTGGTTCAGCCGGGCCGGTGCCCAGGGTCCGGGCCCGTCCGGCAGCGCACATCCCCGATGAAGAAGCCCAGTTTCGCCACCTCGGGCGAGGCGGAGGCCGCGGCAGAGCTTCTCAACAGAAGGAACAGCAGCAGCGGCAGGAGGAGGGATTGAAGCGTGCGCATGTGAGTTATCCCAGCTGTGGTGTGAGTGGCAAGAAACTAGCCGTGCGGGCCGGAACATGCCAGTGCGAACACGGATCGGCTCAGCATTCTG
>DYSB01000046.1 GCA_020726405.1 Acetofilamentum sp.
AACAGCAGGTAGTCGCGGGGCCGGTAGGCGTCGTGGAGCAGGTCGCGCCACGGGCCCACGGTGTCCAGGCGGCCGGCCAGGGCGGGATCCCCCAGCGAGAGAATGCGGGCCGCCAATACCGCGGCGTTGATCGCCCCGGCCTTGCCCACCGCCAGCGTGGCCACGGGAATCCCCGCCGGCATCTGGACGGTGGCCAGCAGCGCATCCAGCCCGCCCAACGGGGAGGCGTCCAGCGGCACGCCGATCACGGGCAGGCTGCTGCGCGAGGCTACCACGCCCGCCAGGTGGGCGGCCATCCCGGCCCCGCAGACGAGCACGGCCACGCCGCGCGCCCGGGCGCCGGCGGCCAGCAGGCCGGTGCGCTCGGGGTTGCGATGGGCGCTGGAGACCAGGATCTCCACCTCCAGCCCGAAATGCGCGTAGTAGGGCAGGGAGGCCTCGAAGACCGCGCGGTCGCTCTCGGATCCCAGCAAGATCAGGACCTGGGCACTCATCATTCTTCCAATTCTTCGGGTTGCAGGGGTCCAATGGCCTTGCCCTCGGCGTCCGTGCCGGCGAAAGTGGCCACCAGTTGGCTGAGCTGGTGCAGGAAGGGCGACTTGGGTCCGCCCGGGTTCAGCACCGCCGCGTCAATATAGAATGTCCTCCCTTGCGGCAGACCGGCCGCGCCGGGCACGTGGACGGCGTAGAGCAGGAAGGGACCGCCCCCCACATAGGCGTCGGTGCCCCAGATGCCCTCCAGCAGCGTGGCCTCCAGCCCGTTGATCCGCACCGTGCTGAAGCGGCTGTGGCCGGCCTCGGGAAAGTCCTTGTCCCAGAACAGGCGACCCAGCCGGACGCGCACGCTGCGCAGGCCTTCTTCCGTCAGCCGCAGGCTGTCCGGCCCCTCGCTCCAGTGCACGGTAATCCAGCGGTCGGGGTTCAGGCGCCGCAGGCGAATGAAGGGCGGCTGCTCCACGCCCTGGACCACGAACCAGTCCGGCGGGATGCTCAGGCGGAAGCCGCAGGCCAGGGCCAGGCTGTCCTCCAGGGCCTTCTGCAGCCGCGTGCTGCGATAGCCCTCGCGCTCCGCCGCCTGCTCATGCTCCAGGAACTGGGTCCGCACCTCGGCCGTGCGCTCCCGGGCTTGGCGCTGAAAGCTCTCCGGCGTGGGTGCCGCCAGGATCAGCAGCAGCTGGTCGCGGGCGAAGGCCTCGGGCTTGCGAAAGAGGAAGGCTTCCTCCTTGCGGATGCGGTCCTGGACGCCGGCGCCCAGCAGGTTCTCCAGGAAGCGCCCCACCGGACCCTCCGCCGGCCCGTCCACCGCGATGAGCAGGTTGCGCCGGGACAGGTAGAGGTCCAGCTGGGCAGGATCCGCCCAGCGCCAGGCCAGCCGGGACTCCGGCATCAAGGTCATCCACTGGTCGGCGAACAGGCTGTCCAGGACCGGGGCCAGGGCCGCGTGGCGCGTGCTGTCCGCCAGTACCATGATCTCGTAGCGCTCGCCCTCGGAGCGCGGCCGCGTGCAGGCCGTCGCCAGCAGCAGCAAGGTTAGAGTCAAAAGCAAGACGCCCGGCGTCCGCTGTGCGAATCGCTTCATCTCACTCTCCTGCTTGGGGCAGGCGCTGCTCGGCGGGAGCCGCGCTCAAACCTAGTTCGGCGGCCAGGGCCCGCAGCCGCGGGCCGTCCAGTCCTGAGCCCAGGGCCTGGCCCAGCAGCTCCGCCGCCCCGGCCGGTCCGAAGACGCGGGCCCGGAACTCTACCCAGTCCGCCATCCGGCCGTCCAGACCCAGCGGCGCGTTGGGCACCTGCAGGGACTGGGAGTGCAGACGGTCCGCCTCCTGCATCAGCTGCATGGCCTGCTCTGGCTGCCCGCCCTCCAGGCTGGCCTGGCCCGTGAGTTCGAAGATGCGCGCCAGCAGGCTGATCGCCGCGGCCTGTCCGAAGGCGCGGTTCTCGCCCCGCTTGAGAGCGGCGTCGGCCTCCTCGAGCAAAGCCACCGCAGCATCTCGCGCTCCCTGGGGATTGCCCTGCTCCAGCAGCGCGGCCGCCCGGGCCAGGCGCGCGTCCGCCGTGGCCGGATTGGCCAGCAACTCGCTTTTCAAGCGGGCCAGCCCGGCCTCCAGGGCCGCAGGGTCGGTCTTGCGCAGGATGTGGATTTCCTCGTGGTCGTAGTAGCGCAGGCTGAACTCCGCCGGCTCGTCGTCGATGGAGACGCCCAGTACGCGGGGCAGGCTCTGGAAGACCGTGTCGGTGACGAAGCCCAGCCGGCCGGCGAACAGATCCTCGTAGAAGCGACGCTCGGCGGGATAGCGGCTGCTGCGCTCATAGCCCAGTTTGCGGTTGGATTCCAGGATCGCCGCCCAATCCACCTGGCGTAGCCGGTCCACCAGGAAGTCCAGCTTCTCGGCCTCCGTGCAGCTCGTGGCCCGGTAGACCGTGGGGATTTCCATGCAGACGTTGTGGTAGCGCGGCATGTGGATCACGGGCTTGATGGAATTGGCGCTGCGCTCGTGCAGCAGGCGCGCGCCCTCCGGCAGCCGGGCGGCCAGCCAGCGGCCGGCGGAGATCCGGCTGTCCTCCCGATCGTGGACGGAGGCCAGCGCCGCCGTCCAGGCCAGCGAGGGCAGCGCCACGGCCAGGATCAGCAGCAGGGCGGCGACACGTGCCAGCTGGCCGCGGGCCAGGCGCAGCAGGTCCACACCCAGCACGGCGGCGCCCAAGGCCAGCAGGGGCAGGAAAGGCAGGGCATAGCGCATAAACAGCACCTTGGCCCCGGCGGTGAGCACCAGGCCCGGCACGAACCAGGCCAGCAACAGCCAGTCCGCCGGGCGGCGCCGCCAGATGGCCCAGAGGATTCCGGCCAGCCCGCCCAGCAGCAGGGTCGGCCCCGCCGCCCACCAGAGCACGTTGCCCAGCAGGAAGGGGAAGGGCCGGATGTCCTCGAACTGGATCTGGAAGGGATAGAAAAAGTCGCCGCGCACGTTGTGCAGGATGTGTACCAATCCAAACGCGTTGTCGGCGAACAGGAAGCTCCGCCAGTCCAGCAGGGCGTAGGGATTGAGCAGGAGGAACACGCCCACCGTAAGCGCCCCGGCGGCCAGCAGGTGCGGACCGAACAGGCGCCGGCCCAGGCTGGCCGCGCGCGCGCCGGCGCCGCTCGGCCAGGGCTCGCGGACCAGCTCGGCGGCGATGAGCGGCAGCACCACCAGCACGGCATTGATCTTGGTGGAGACTGCCAGGCCCGCCGCCAGCGCGGCCAGCAGCAGGTCGCTCCAGCGGAAGGTCTTGAGCAGGCGCGCGCTGTGGGCGAAGCTCCAGAGCGTGAAGAAGAGCATGGGCATGTCCACGGTGCCGAAGCGCCCGCTCTGGGCGTGGAAGGCTGCGCCCGCCAGCAGCAGCGCCGCCAGCCGAGCCACGCCCAGCCCGTGCAGGCTCAGGGCCGCCCAGTAGAGCAAGCCCATGCAGCCCAGCCCCAGCAGCGCGGTCAGCCAGCGCACGGCCAGCCAGGTGGCCCGGAAGGAGACAGGATCCTCCTCGTCGAAGGCCGTCACGCCGCCGCCCAGGGCGCGCGCCTTCACCACCAGCGTGTGCAGATAGATGGTGGTGGCGCCGTAAAGGCTGTAGTCCACTTTCTCGCCGTAGAGTTCGCCGGTGGGGCGCCAGGAGTCGCTCTGGGTGAAGTTGCGGGCCGCGCGGATGTTGGAATTCTCGTCCGGGTGGAAGGCGAAGAAGTGGCCCGGACCGCCACTCTCCGGAGTGGCGGGATGGAAGTCCGTCCAGCCCCAGTCCAGGCCGTTCAAGCGCCAGAGGGCCGCCAGCAGCAGCACCAGCACGAGCACCAGATCCAGCCGCAGCGTCCGACGGCCCAGTCGCAGCGTCGCCATGCCCTGCATCCACTCAGCGCGCATCGCTTGCTCCATCCTTATCAGGCCGTCAAAATTTCACGTTCACCACGAAGACCACGAAGCTTGCAGAAGCGCGGGAAGAGGGAATCGAGTTTGGATCCACAACAAGTCCGCTCCTCCAACTGCGAAAAAGGACCTGGATTCAATCCGCTGGAAGCTCGTTGCAGGAAGTCGTCCGTCTTGACCGACTCCGCTAACCAACTCCACTGTTCTTCAATCCAAACCCTTCGCGCCCTTCTCCCCTCTTCGTGCCCTTCGTGTCCGTTCTAGAGAGATGACCCCGGCCCGTAGGCACCCGTCGCGCGTCGCCCGGCGATGTGCAACAGGCCCTTGAGGCTGCCCAGGGTATCCCGCACCAGGCGCACGCGCGTGTCGGCGTCGTTGGTCCAGGTCACCGGAATCTCCGTGATCCCGTAGCCCAGATGGCGCGCCAGGAAGAGGATCTCCGCGTCGAAGCTCCAGTTGGTCAGGGTCTGGCGGGCGAACACCGCCTGGGCCACGTCCCGCCGGAAGATCTTGAAGCCGCAGGTGAAGTCCGTCACCGCCACGCCGGCCAGGGACTGGGCCAGCAGCGTGAAGCCCTTGCCCATGGTCTCGCGCAGCCAGGGTTGGTGGCGGGCGATCACGGCCTCGCGGTTCTTGCGCGTGCCGATCAGCACCGCCTCCCGGCGGGCCAGCGCGGGCAGGAACAACTCCAGGGTCTCCATGGGCGTGGACTCGTCGGCGTCGCAGAACAGGATATGGTCGCCCCGCGCCTCCAGCATGCCGCGGCGCACGGCTCCGCCCTTGCCCAGGTTGCGCTCGTTGCGCAGCCCGCGGAACTCGTGAGCCGCCCGGGCCGCGGCCTGGGCCACGTCCAACGTGCGGTCCGCCGAGCCGTCGTCCACCACGACGGTCTCGTGGCGCGGGGCCAGCCGCTGCAGGGTGGCCACGGAGCGCTGCAGACTGGGCGCGATGCGCCGCTCTTCGTTCCAGGCCGGAATGACCACGCTGAGCAGGCCCTCATACACCGGCGGACTCCTCCTTGGCTTCCAGAACGGGCGGGCACCAACCCAGCGCCCGAACCGTGGTCCGGCCACGCAGGCGGGCGGCCAGGGCCACGCTGCCCGGATAGTGCAGGCGCTGCAGCTCGGCCTCCGGCACCCGGCGCAGGGCCTGGATGCCCCGGCGGGCCTTGAGATCCCGCGGCAGCTGCGCCAGCCAGCCGGCCACGCCCTTCAGACCGGCCCAGGCGTGGGCCGGCCGGCCCGCGGCCAGGTAGCCGAGCAGTGCGGCGCCGTCCAGCAGCAGGCGAATGGGCAGGCGGCGCAGCAGCGTGCCGACCCCGGCGTTGCGCGTCAGCATGCGCAGACTATTGCGATGGTTGAGATAGACCTTGAGCGGACTCTCCGCCCCGAGGCTGTAGCCGCTGTGGTGGCGCACCCAGCTCAAGGGCGCCGAGGCCAGCTCCCAGCCCGCCAGCCGCAGGCGCCAGTCCAGGTCGATCTCCTCCATGTGCATGAAGAAGCTCTCCTCCAGCAGGCCCACCTCGCGCAGAGCCTCCAGCTTCAAGGCGCAGGCCGTGCCCGAGGCCCAGGCCAAGCGGCGCGGCTCCAGCCAGTTGTCGCCGTCCATTTCCAGCTCGCCCAGCACGCGACCCAGGGCGAAGGGGAAACCGTAGACATCCAGCAGGCCGCCCGCGGCGCCGCTGTAGTCCAGCCGGCCGGGAAAGGGGATGGAGAGCAGGCGCGGCTGGACGGCGGCCAGCTTAGGATGCGCGGCCAGCAGGGCCAGCGGCTGCTCCAGCCAGTCCGGCGCGGGCTCCGTGTCGTTGTTGAGCAGCACGGCCACGCGGCAGTCGGGATCCGCCAGCGCGGCGCGCAGGCCGGCGTTGCAGCCACCGGCGAAGCCCAAATTGCGCGACTGGGGCAGCAGCTCCACCCAGGGGAAGGCCCGCCGCACGCGCTCCACGCTGTCGTCCGGACTGGCGTTGTCCACCAGCAGAACCCGGCAAGGCACGACGCCTCGGGCCAGATGCGCCAGGCAGCTTTCCAGGATCCCCCAGCCGCCGGCGTGGGGAATCACCACGCAGACTGTGCGGGCCGCCGCCCCGCGCTCGGAAGCGCGGTCCGCTTCCGGGAGCGGACTCACCGGCTCCCGGCAGCCTGCGCGGAGTCCAGCTTGGCCTGATAGTGCACCAGCCGGCCCTGGGCCCCCGGGTCGTTGGGATTCTTCTTCAGCCACTCCTGCACCAGCTTGACGGCCTCGGCCCAGTTGCCCTGCGCCTCCAGCAGCCGGATCAACCCGGCTGTGGCCTCGGTCAGGTCCGGGCTCTGCAGCAGCACGCGCCGATAGCGCTCGGCCGCCAGTTCACGCTCGCCCGCCTCTTCCAGCAGATAGGCCGTCTCCATTCGAATCTTCTGGGTGGGATCCTTCTCCGACAGGCTGTCCAGGATCCCCAGGCCGCGCTGGATCTCCTTCAGGGGATGGATCCAATAGCTGCCCAGGTAGAACAGCTCCTCCTGGTTGAGCCGCGCGGGATTGAGAATCTCCAGCCGGGCGCGCAGTCCGTCCGGATTGCCCAGCCGCTGGAAGAGCAGGCCCAGCTGCATGGAGAATTGCGGACTGTAAGAAGGCACCACGGCCTCGGGCAGCAGTTCGTCCATCAGGTTCAGGATGGCCAGGACCTCGGGCTTGCGCTGCAGGCCGTCCAGTTCCAGGGCCTGCTGGATGAACGCGCTGCGGTAGTTCTGCACCAGCTTCTGGATGTTGTCGTCGTAGTAGATGCCCGGGTCGTTCAGGCCGCGCAGGTTCTGCTCGAAGACCGTCAGGCTGCCGCCCAGGATGGTGGGATCCAGCGCCATCTCGCGCTGGGGCTTGTCCATCACGCGGTAGGCCAGGCCGTCCATCCGCAGGTTGGGATCCAGCCCGGCGAAGTTGTCCCGGGCCACGGTGACGGCGAAGTAGACCGGGCGCTGCCAGAGGTTGGCCTTGACGATCTCGAGGATCATCCGGTCCTGGACGCGCAGGAAATTGCGCTCCTGGCTGCCGTCGCCCATGGGAATGAACAACGTGGGCGGGCAGGTGACGGCGTAGGGCTGGCCGTCGTCGCTGCGCAGCGGCACCTTGTACCAGGCCTCCTTGGGCAGCGGGTTGCCCGCCGCGTCCCGCCAGACCTCCTGGCCCCAGTAGCGCCAGGCGAAGGCCTCGTCCCCGCGTCCATCCAGAGCCAGGTCGATGTTTTCATCCGTGAAGAAAGGAGAGAGCGGCAGGGTGGGGGCCTCGTCGCGCAGTTGTTTCACGTACCAGCCCGTGTTGAGCAGGCTCAGGTTCACCACCCGCACGTCGGGGCGGAAGTTCTCCACGATCTGCAGGTACCAGAGCGGGAAGGTGTCGTTGTCCCCGTTGGTGAACAGGATGGCGTCCGGCGCCAGCGTGGCCAGCGCGTTGCGCGCGTAGTCCTGGGCCACGTAGTTGCGGCTGCGGTCGTGGGTGAAATAGTTCGCCACCACCATGTTGACCGGCAACATGGCCAGCAGCAGCAGCAGCAGGGCCCATTGTGCCGGGGTTTTCAGCTTCTTCAGCCAGCGTCCCAGGTCCTCCAGCAGGCTCCAGGCGCCCAGTCCGATCCAGATGGCGAAAGCGAAGTAGGACCCCACATAGGCGTAGTCGCGCTCCCGGGGCTGGGGATTCTCCTGATTCAGGTAGACCACAATGGCCACGCCGGTCAGGACGAAGAGGTTGGCGATGGTGAAAGCGCGCTTCCAATCCTTCTGGAAGTGTGTCACCACGCCCCACAGGCCCACCAGCAGCGGCAAGCCGAAGAACTGGAAGCCCGTCCGCCCGGTCTCCATCACGCGGCCGATGAAGTTCCAGTTGAAGTAGCGGATGTACATCTCGCGGATCTGCCAATCCCAGAAGGGCGCCTTGCGCTCCAGTAGTTGGGTGACGATCGACTCGCTGCCGTACTGCTCGCGACTCAGGTAGGCGATCAGGCCGGCCAGGTTCTCGGGGTTGTTCTCGTCCAGGGGCGGGTTCAGGCCGCTGCGCAGCAGGATCACCACGTAGCTCAAATAGCCCAGGATGATCAGCAACAGGCCCGCGGAACCCAGCGCCAACGGCCGGTTGCCCTTGACGCGGCCCAGGTTGAACAAGAAGCCCAGCCCCACCAGAAGCGCCAGCAGCCCGCCGGCGGCCAGCGGCTCGCCGCCCAAGTCGTGCAGCAAGTTGATGAATTTGGGCAGCCAGAGCACGACGCCGGGGAAGACCGGCAGGATGGCCAGCGTGCTCAGGCCCCAGAACAGCAGGAAGTGCCCAACGTCCTGGGGTTTGCCTTCCCGCCAGTGGAAGTAGATCACCAGGAAGACCATGGGCAGCGCCAGCACATTGAGCAGGTGCACGCCGATGGCCAGGCCGATGAGGTAGAAGATCAGCAGCAGGATGCGGTCGCCGTCATGCCGGCCGCGCAGCTCCAGATCGTGCCAGACCAAGGCCAGCCAGACCACCAGCGCCGTGAACAGCATGCTGATGGCGTAGACCTCGGCCTCCACGGCGTTGAACCAGAAGGTGTCCGTGGCCATGAATGTCAGGGCGCCCAGCGCCGCGCCGCCCAGCTCGGCCAACCCCATCCGCTCCAGCGGTTTCCAGTAGCGCAGCAGCTGCACGATGGTCAGGTAGAGTAGCAGCACCGTCAGCGCGCTGGTCAGCACGCTGATGAAATTCACCCGCGCCCCCACGTCCCCGAACAGGGGCAGCAAGGAAAACAGCCGACCCAGCAGCAGGAAGAAGGGCGCGCCGGGCGGATGGGGCACCGACAGGCTATGAGAGCTGGCGATGAACTCGCCGCAGTCCCAGAAGCTGGTGGTGGGCGCCATGGTGAGGAAATAGAGCACCAGGGAAGCCAGGAAGACTCCCAGGGCCGTCAGCCGGTGCCAAAGTCGCAGGTTGCCTGTGAAGGCCGCGGCAGCGGCCGCGGTCGTGGTGGCGGTGTCCGGGGATTTCATCCCACTCCCAAATCTGTTGATGGTACCGGTGAATCGGGCCGATTTCGGGCCTGGAAGCCCCCGGAGTCCAGCCGGCGCCGGCCCGTCCCGCGGGTCCGCTGCGTCCGCCCGTCAACTGGAGAAAAGCGCCGACCGGGCCTTTCGTTCGCCCGGGGCGCAGGAAAGGCGGCCCAAGGTAGGAAAAAGGGCCGGCGCGGAGATCCTTTGGCCCCCCCCGGGATCCGTTCGGAACCTGCCGCGCCGGCTGTCCGGGTGGAAGACCCTCGGAGAGGAGCCTCCATACCGGGAATCGTAGTACCAAAACCGGGACGCCTGCGTGGTTGGGGACAGCATTCAGGCTTGCTGGTCCGCTTCCCGCCGGGGAAGGAACACCGCTACACCCTCCCCTCCCGATTGCAGGCCCAGGATACCAGCCCGCTGTTAACGGCAGTGTTAATGGAGCACGCTTCACGTGGTTTTTCGCCGGACTTCGCCAACCCACGCCGAATCTGCAGCAGAGCGTCTGACCTGCCGCAAAGTGCCAGGCCTGCCGCAAAGCGCCAGGCCTGCTCTCCAACAGCGGCGCGCTCCCACCCAACCTCTTTCTAATCCGCTCCTAACTGGATTCTGACACCCGCACCCCACGTTGTTCGGGCTGAAACCGAGGAGTCCATGTCCCCTTCCCCCATCCTGAACTGGCTGCTGGCCGGACTTGCCCTCCTGGCGCCTCTCGGCGCCCATGCCCAGTACAGCCTGACCCATCCCCGCGGACGCGTGGAGCTGGAAGCCCGCCTGCGCACGGCCTGGCACCACCGCTGGCTCTTCCCCGGCGACGAGGACCACAATAAGGACCGCTTCTATGTGGAGTCCGCCCGGCTCAAATTCTCCGGCCAGCAGTACCGCTTCCGGTTGGCTTGGGAAATCCAGCTGGAGCTGCGCGGCCACAATGGGCTGGAGCGCGAGGCGGGCCAGGAGCAGGACCACCAGGGCCTCGAGGCCCGCGATCTGCACCTGTCCTGGCTGCCCTCCGACCAGCTCACCCTGCGGATGGGCCAGATGAAAGTGCCCTACGGGCGCAAGCAGCTGATCCCCGAACACGCCCAGTCCATCGTGCGGCGGCCGGAGGTGGTCAACGACTTTCTACCCGGCCGGGACCGTGGACTGCTGCTGCGGGCCCGCACGCCCGTGCGCGACTGGACCGGCTGGCTGGGCGTCTTCACGGGCAACGCGGAGAACCACAAGTACGATGACCCCGCCGGCCGGCCCCTCTACGCCGCGCGACTGGAGTGGGCGCCGTTGGGCGAGGTGGGTGGCGAAGAGGGCGACTTCTCCCATTCCGCGCGGCCCCACGTGCTGGCGGGCGTCAATCTGGCCCAGAGCCGGGATAAAGCCCCGGCCCTGGAGGATCCCCGCGACTACCTGCGCACCATCGATGGCGAAAAGCTCCTCTACGGCGGCGACTTCAGCGCCAAGTGGCAGGGCTGGCAGGGCACGCTGGAGTTTGATCATGCCCGCTTGACGCCGGACTCCGGCGCCGAGTACCGGGCCGGCGGTTACATGGCCCAGTTGCAGTACGCCTGGCGCCTGCCCTGGAAACCGCTGGCCGGCTGGGTGCTGGAGCCCGTGGTGGCCTACGACGAGTTCAATCCAAACCACCGCCGGGCAGACGACACCATGCGTGGCCTGACCACGGGAATCAACCTGATGCCCGACGGTCACGACCTGAAAATCATGCTGGACTGGCTGCACCGCTTCAAACTGAGGGAAGAGGACACGAACCCATGGAAGGAAGACGAACTGCGGCTGCTGGTGCAGCTGAGGGTCCTGTGAGGCGCCCGGCCCGCGCCCGCTCCGCCGGGCTCCTGCTGCTGGCCTGCCTGGCGACGGGCTGCCTGAAGGACGACCTGGACGACGGGGGACCGGCCGCCGGCGGTCTGGTCTTGAACGAGTTCTGCGCCTCCAACGGCGGCGTCAGCGTGGATGAGCTGGGTGAGGCGGACGACTGGGTGGAACTCCACAACCCCAGCCTAGCGGCCCTGCCGCTGGACGGCCTGGCTCTGACTGACGATCCGGGCGACCCGGACAAGTTCGTCATCCAGGGCACGGACAGTCTGCTGGCACCCGGAGGCTTCGTCGTGATCTGGTGCGACGACGAGACGCCCCCCGGACCCTTCCACACCCCCTTCAAACTCAGCGCCGACGGTGAGACCCTCCAGCTGCGCGACGCGGCCGGCCGGCTCCTGGACGAGCGCGCTTTCGGGCCCCAGCTGCAGGACGTCAGCGAGGGCCGCGTGCCCGACGGCTCGGGCGCCTGGCAGGCCCTGACCCCGCCCACGGCGGGCCAGACCAACCAGCAGGACGATGAGCCCGAGCTGGGCCGGCTGGTGGTCAACGAGCTGCTTGCCTCCAACGACGCCTGCTGCGTGGACGAGCACGGCGAGTACGACGACTGGTTCGAACTCCACAACGCCGGCGGCACGGCCGTGCAGCTGGCCGGCCTGTGGCTCAGCGATGATGCGGACACGCCGCTGAAATTCCAGCTGCTGCCCGGCGGCGACAGTTTGCTGGCCCCCGGGGCCTTCGCCGTGATCTGGTGCGACAACCAGCCCGGCCAGGGGCCTTTCCACGCCGGTTTCGCCCTGTCGGGCTCCGGCGAGGACGTGCTGCTCACGGCCGCCGACGGCGAGACGCGGCTGGAGACCGTCAGTTATCCGGCCCAGCAGACGGACCGCTCGCTGGGCCGCCTGCCCGACGGCGGCGATATATGGCAATCCCTTGACGTCCCCACACCGGGGCATTCCAACCAGCCCTAAGTTCGACAGGCTGCTTGTCAGCGGAGGACCGCGCGATGCGCCGAGTATTCCTGTTCACCACCTGGGGCCTGCTGGCCTTCTCCTGCTACGGGCAAGCGGAGCCCGCGCCGGGCTGGACGCTGCTGAGCCAGGTGCGCGTGCAGGTCCAAGAGCCTTCGGGCCTCTGTCTGGACCCGCATAGCGGCCAGTTCTGGACCGTCTCCGACGAGACCGGATTGGTGTACCGCTTCGACTCCACGGGCCGGGTCACCCGCACCCTGGCCTGGACCGGCGACGATCTGGAGGGCATCTGCACGGATCCGCGCGACGGCAGTTTGTGGATCGCCGGCGAGCGCGACGGCCAGGCCGTGCATCTCTCCATTCACGGCACGGAGCTGGGGCGCTTCACCCTGGAGCCGGCGGCCGGCCGCGGCAACAGCGGCCTGGAGGGCATCGAGTGCGACGCCCAGGGTCGTCTCTGGCTGCTGCAGGAGAAGGATCCCGGCCGCCTCTATTTCTGGGAACCCGAGGGCGGGGCGCTGGAGAACCGGGAGCTGGACTTCGCCCGGGACTACTCGGGCCTGGCGCTGGATCCCCAGCGTGGCGGCTGCTGGGTGGTCAGCGACGAGTCGGAAAGCCTCACCTTCCTGGGGGACGACGGCTCGCAGGTGGAATACGCCCTGGGACTGGAACGTCTCGAGGGCGTCGCCGTCGCCGGCGACCGCATCTGGGTCCTGTCCGACTCCAACGCAACTCTATTCGAAATCCAATTGCCGTAACACAAACGGCCGGCAACTTGCCGGCCGGCAACCCGGAGACCACGACATGCTGCGACTCCATCTGGCCCAGCTGGCCACCCTGGCGCTCCTGACGCTTCCAATCGGGAAGGCCGGGGCCCAGACCCTGCTGATCAACGAATTCCTGGCCTCCAACAACGCCGTCAACACGGACGAGTTCGGCGACCACGATGACTGGGCCGAACTCTGGAACCACGGCACCGACCCGGTGGACTTGGGCGGCCTGTGGCTGAGCGACGGCGGCACGCCCTGGCAAATCCCGACGGGTTCGCCGGAGCTCACCACGGTGCCCGCCGGCGGCTTCGTCATCCTCTGGTTCGACGAGGAGCCCGACCAGGGGCCCCTGCACGTGGATGACAAACTGGGCGCTTCGGGCGAGTCCGTCGTGCTCTACGCCGCCGACGGGACCACGGAGCTGGATCGCCGGGACTACGACGCCCAGACCTCGAACATCTCCGAGGGCCGCCAATTCGACGGGTCCCAGCTCTGGGTGCCCTTCTCCACTCCCACGCCCGGCGCGAGCAATGGCCTGAACGCAGTGGCCGTGAGGGAGCGGCCGACGGGCCTGCGGCTGTTGGGCGCATCTCCCAATCCCTTCAATCCCAGCACGAGCGTGGAGTTCGAATTGGCCCGCGCCACGGTTGTCAGCGCACGCATCCACGATCTGGCAGGCCGGGAGGTCTGGAGCGCGGCGCAGCAGCGCCCCGCCGGGCGGCACCGGCTGGTCTGGCAACCGGAGGCCGGCCAGGCCAGCGGCGTCTACTTCCTGACGGTGACGGCGGGCCCTGTCTCGCGCACCCAGAAACTCTTGTTCGTCCAATAACCTTTAGCGAAGGAGCACGGCATGAAGTGGGGACTGACCGCCGCGTTGATCCTGATGGGCGCGCGCCTGACCCTGGCGAACGTGGTCATCAACGAACTGCATTACAACCCGCCCACCAGCCAGGGCGACGACAACTTCTATGAGTTCCTGGAGCTGGTGAACACGGGCGCCGCGGATGTCGCGCTGGAGGGCTGGACCCTGACCGGCGTGGCCCACACCTTCGCCGCGGGCACGCTGATCCCGGCGGGCGGCTACCTGGTCGTGGCCAAGGACACGGCCACCATCCAGACCGCCTACGGCCTGACGGGCGTGGTGCAGTGGGGCAGCGGCAACCTCGACAACGGCGGCGAGTTAATCCGCCTCCAGGACGCCGCCTTCGCCGTGGTGGATGAGGTGCTCTACGACGACACGGTGGCCTGGGACGGCCCGCTGGTGGACGGCGGCGGCAGTTCGCTGGAGCTAAAGAACCCGGCGCTGAACAACAACACGGTCAGTTCCTGGGGCGCCAGCAGCACGGCCCTGGGCACGCCCGGCGCGCAGAACTCCATCTACGAGAACGACGCCTTTCCCAGCGTGAGCGATCTGGCCCACCTGCCGCTGCAGCCGGGCACTGCGGACCTGGTGACCGTGAGCGCCCAGGTGGTGGACGACCAGGGCCTGCTGGCCGTGACCCTGAGCTACTCCACGGGCGGCCCGCTCGTCCAGCTGCCCATGACGGCCGTGGGCTCCATCTGGTCGGCGCAGCTCGGACCTTTTTCCGAAGGCAGCCTGGTCACCCTGACGGTGGCGGCCGAGGACGACGCCCACCAGGTCAGCACCAGCGCGTCCTATTCCTTCTACGTCACCGACCATGCCGTGACCGACGCCGAGCTGCTATTCACGGAGGTCCAGTACACGGACGCCTGCTTCGGCGGCGCTGACTGGGTGGAACTCCACAACGCCTCCGGCGCGGACCTCGACCTGGGCGGCTGGATCTTCAAGGACAACGACGATACCCATGTGTTCACCATCCCCACGGGCACGCTGATCCCCGCCGGCGGCTATCTGGTGTTGGCCGAGAACGCGGCGCAGATCACGGCCAACTACGGCATCAGCAACGTTGTGGGCAATTTCGGCTTCGGGCTCAGCAGCACGGGCGACGCCGTGCGCCTGTTCACGCCCTGGGGCGTGGTGGTGGACCAGCTGAGCTACGAGATCGTGGCGCCCTGGCCCGGCCCGCCCGTGGGCAGCGGCCCCTCTTTAAGCCTGCTCAGCCCCGCGCTGGACAACAGCCTGGGTTCCAGCTGGGCGCCCTCCAACACTCCCTGCGGCACGCCGGGCCTGACCAATGCCAGCGACATCTGGCCGCCCGTGCTGACCCTGGCCGGCTTCCACAGTGCCGATCGAGTGCGCGTCTTCTTCAATGAGACCGTTGACGCCACCAGCGCCGCCACCCTGTCCCATTACAGCTTGGACGGCCTGCCCTGCCTGGGCGCAGTCCTGGTGGACAGCGTCACCGTGGCGCTGGACTTCGGCGTGCTGTCCGTCCAGGGCCAGACCTATCAGCTGACAGTGGCCGGTGTGCAGGACCTGGCGGGCAACGCCTCCCTGGTCGTCACCCTGCCGCTGGCCTTCTGGCCGGAGGGCAGTGTGGTAGTGAACGAGATTCTGCAGAACCCGCTGGCCGTGTCGGACGACTTCGGCGAGTGGTTCGAGGTGTACAACCCCAATACCTTCCCGGTCAACTTGCGCAACTGGTGGCTGGAGGATGATGAGACCGATTCCCACCTCATCTCGCCTGATGTCGACCTCATCTGCGCCCCGGGCGGTTATCTGGTGCTGGCCATGAATGGCAATCCGTTGCAGAATGGTGGCGTGACGCCGGACTACATTTTCAACGGCATCACCTTGACCAATGGCGCGGACGAAATCGTGCTGCGCGCCGGTTTGACGATGGTGGACCGCGTGGCCTACGACGGTGGCCCCACCTTCCCCGATCCCAACGGCGCGTCCATGGAACTCAAGTCCCCCGAACTGGACAACGCCCTCGCCAGCTCCTGGCTGCCCGCCTACTCATCCTTCGGCGCAGGCGATCTGGGCACCCCGGGCGCGACCAACAGCGTCTCCGGCCTGGCGGCCCCGCAGATGGAGATCCAGGTCTCCAGCGGTCTGGCAGACTTGAGTTGGACGGCTGTTCCCGGCGCCCTGGAATATGAGCTGTCCAGCGCTCCGGCACCGGACGGTCCCTGGACCGTGGAGGCCGTCACGGCCGCCACGACCCTCAGTCTGCCCCAGACAACGCCCCTGCGCTTCTATGAGGTGCGGGCCCGCAACTGACCTCCCGACCTCCGTGTGACAAGCCAGGGGCGGCTCTCCATCGAAGGAGAACCACCCCTGCGCTGTCTCACGAATCAGGCTGGATTACTTGCCCAGTTCCTCCAGCCGCTCATTGGCCAGTTCGGCTTCGGGGCGGTTGGGCCAGCGCTTGCGCACGGTCTCCAGCAGGCTGCGGGCCTGCTCGGTCTTGCCCTTGCCCGCGAGGATCAGCGAGCGGCGCAACATGGAGGCCGGCACCTGGGCATGGTCGGGGTGGCTCTTCTCGAAGCGCTCGTACTGGGTCAGGGCCGAGTCCGGCTGCTGCTCCGAGAGCCAGGTGTCGCCGATCCAGTAGCGGCAGAGCGCCACCATCTCGCCCTTGGGGAAGCGGGTGAGGTATTCGCGGAAGCCCGAGCGCGCCAGTTCCGGCAGGCCGCGCACGCGATCCAGGGTAGCCTGGTTGTAGAGCCAGGAGGGATCCGCCAGCGCCAGGCTGTCCCGCTGCTGGCGCAGGCCCTGGCGGGCCAGGATCAGGTTCAGCTCGTCCACCTTCTGGGCCAGGCGCCGGTTGTAGGTGCCCGCGTCGTCCAGCGTGGAGCGAACCTCGGTCAGCAGGTTGCGCAGGTCCTCCGTCCCCTGGAGTTGGTCGGCCTTGAGCAGGCGCAACACGGCCTCTGTGTCACGGAAGCGCTCCTTCAGGAACTCCACCCGCCCGATGAGCAGGCTGTCCTGCTCGGACTGCCGGCCTTCCACCCGGTCCACTTTGCCCTTGATGTGTGCCATGTCCTCCTGGAAGGCGACGATCTCGCTGCGCGAGGCGCAGCCGGCCAGCCAAACCGTGGCGGCCAGAGCCAGAGGAAGCAAAGTGCTTCGCATGAGATTCTCCTTGTCTGTCCAGGTAGCCTCTCAGATCGGCGCACGTGGCGACGCCAGCTTCTTCCCCCACCCCCAGCGGGGGAAGGGATTCGGCTTACGCCTGAGTGCCCGGCTCCCCGGTCAATTCAGTTTCACTGGCTCCCACGAGGGGCTCTCGCCCCCGCCCTTGCTGAGCTGCCGCCGGCCCGTGCCGTCGGCCAACATCACCCAGACCTCGCTCTTCCAGCTGTAGGCCAGGTGCTGGCCGTCCGGCGACCAGCGCGGATCGAAGTGATTGCCCGTCTCGTCGGTCAGGCGCACCCAGTCGCTGCCGTCCGGGCGCATCTGGAAGATCTGCCAACCGTTGCGCTCCCGGGAGATGAAGGCGATCCAGTCCCCGTCCGGCGACCAGGAGGGACAGTCCGAGCCCGTCCCGATGAAACTGATCCGCTGCTCGTCCACGCCGTCCATGGTGATGGTGTAGAGCTGCAGGCTGCCGCTGCGGTCGCTGGCGAAGACCAGGTGACGGCCGTCGGGCGCCCAGGAGGGGTTGGTCTCGATGGCCGGGTGGTGCGTCAGCCGGCGCGGCTCGCCCGTGCGCCGGCCGGTGGCGGGGTCCATCGGAATCAGGTAGATGTCCGTGTTGGCTTTGACCGTGGCCGCGCAGGCCAGCCAGCGGCCGTCGGGACTCCAGGCCGGGGCGGCCTCGGACTCGGGACCGCCGAGCACCAGCTCGGCCTCCCCGCCCGCGATGGCGCCCACCCAGATGTCGGCGCCGCGCTCCGGATGCACCTGGGTCCAGGCGTAGAACCGGCCGTTGGGCGACCAGGCCGGCATCACGCGCGTCTTGCCGCTGCGGCTCAGGGCCTGGCGCTCCTCGCCGAAAAAGTCGGCCAGCACCAATTGGGTGCCGCCACGCTCC
>DYSB01000263.1 GCA_020726405.1 Acetofilamentum sp.
CTGTGTAGACCAGGTTGACCGCGGCCGCGCGCACCAGTTGCTCGAACATGGGTCCCTCCTACAAGCCAAAACCGATCTGCAACACCATCAAGCCCAGCAGCACGCCCCAGAGGTCCACCGCCATGTCGGCCCAGCTGCTCCCATCCGCACGCAGGACCAGGTCCCGCCAGTCCCCGTAGGGAGCCTCGTACCAGAGTGGCTTGAATCCGTCCGCCACCTCCCACAGAGCGCCCAGGAGCAGGGCCAGGCCAGGCCCCCAGAGATCCGGACGGGCTGCGCCGGCCCACCGCACCAGCAACCCCAGCAACACACACAGGCCAGCGCTACCCAGGAAGTGCGCCAAGGAATGCCGGTCCAGCACGGCTTTGCCATTGAACCGGAACGGCCACCCGGCCAGGTCGAAAAGGGTTTTGATGTGCTTCGGCTGCTCCATCCGTCCTCCTAGAAGGCCCTGAACACATAGACGCCCACGGCCCCCGCGCCGGCGGACACGGCAGCGCCCCAGGGATCCAGCCGGGCGCCAGCCAGCACTCGCGGGTGACCGTCCTGGATGCCCAGGCCGGCCAGTGGGTGGAAGCGGTCCCAGAGGGTGAGCTCCCGCGGCTGCACGGCCAGGGTGACGCCGGCGGAGAGCGCTGGGCTGCCCGTGCGCGTGATGGCCCGCCAACCGTCCTCGCCCTCCACCAGGTCGATGTCCACGCCGGCGCGGACCTGCAGCCGGTCCAGGCGCACGGCCAGGCTGGGCAGCCAGTCCGGGCCCGGCTGGTCCAGGGCCACATGCCCGGCCACATGCACGCCTTCCAGGCTATCCCCCTGGTCCAGGACGAAGGGCATCTCGTATCTGGTTAGGCCCGAGTCCGCCGGCGCGCTCCGCACCTGGTCCAGCAGCATCTGGGCCTCGGCCAGGTCCGCATCGCGCAGGTCCAGCATCAACTCAAGGGTCAGTTGAGCCCGACTGGTGGCTTTCAGCTCGCGAGTGAGGCGCCGGATGCTGGCGTCCCGCTCCAGCAGGATGCCCACCAGCCCGCGGGTGACCGTCGTCGAGTCGTCCACCTGGACGGGGGCCTCGGCCTGGACGGCCGCGCGCTTGGCTGCGCCAGCAGCCTCCCGCGCTGTCCAGACGCGCCATTCCTGCCAGGCAGCCAGGCAGCAACCGGCCACGACGAGGAGCCACCACCACCGGACCTTCATGCCCGGGCCCCATTCATGTGCAGGCGCCGGATCTCGCCCACCTCGCTCTCCACCCTGGCCAGCGATCCGGCCTGGGCGGCCTGCGTACCCATCACTTGAGAAAGATGTCCCTCGATGCGCCCCAGGCTCTGCTGGATTTTGGTCTGGGTCTCCACGTAGATGCGCAGCGTCGTCTCGGTCTCCACCTGCTTCATGCGCAGATCGTCCAGGCGCTGCTGCTGATCGTCGCGCAGCATCTCCAGGCGACCCTCCTGCTCTCGGCGTAATTCACCCAGACGGTGGGCGTGATCCTCGCGCAGGGCCGTCAGCTCGCGCTCGTTGCGCATGCCGCGGTCGCTGATGGGCTTGATGATGTAGGCCAGGAGGACGGTCATCAGAAACGTGCCTCCCGCGAACAGCCAGCCTCCCCACGTGGCCAACCAGTCCACCGTCATGTGCGGCGCCCTCCAGGGTTAGGAACTAAAGCTGCTCTCGATGCCCGCGCCATTGAACGCCACCGTGCCCGCACGCACGTAGATGCCCTTCGATGCCCCGGCGGACACGGCAAACCACTCCCCGTCGGCCACCTGACCGACCGTCGGCATGGATGTGAAGGTCTTCAGCTTGGTCGCGCCCGCCGTGGCGTCGAGGATCTTGCCGCTGGGCAGCGTGGCTGTGGATCCGGATCCCGTTAGGATGCCGCCGGAGACCTTGGTCAGGCTGGCTGCCGTGCTGGCCAGCTGGCCGGATCCGACGGCGCTGGCGCCGATCTTGGTAGCGGTAACGCACGAGTTGGCCAGCTGCGACGTGCCCACGGCCAGAGCACCGAGCTTGGTCTGCGTGACGGACCCGTCGAGGATATGCGTCGAGGTCACCGCGTCTTTGCTGATGCTCGAAGCCTTGACCGTGTCCAAGAGGGCCAACGCGCCCCGGTTCACGATTCCCGCCGATGCGAGGTCAATCCAGCCCGTCCCATTCAGGGCGGTCTTGCGTACGCGACCGTAGGTGGAACCGTCGGCGATGGCGTCCAGCGTGGTGCCTTCCACGAGCAGGCTGGGCGTCCAGGCCGGCAGCCACTCTCCCGGGACGGCCTGCACAGCATCCACGTAAGTGACGCCCGTGGCTGTGCCCGCGCCATCCGTGATGCCGAAGCGCAGACGGACGAAGCGCGTGCCGGCCGGCATGGCGCTCTTCTTCACTTGGGCCATGTACTGTGTGAAGTCCGCGCCCAGCCCTGCGTGGTCGGCCCAGACGACTTCAGATCCCAGATCCGTGCCCAGCACACTGAAGAAGTGAACCTCCGCCTTCAGACTGGCGGCGCCGGTGAAGGTCTCGCCCGACACCCAACAGGAGAGCATGAGCGAGGTGGCGAAGTGCTGCACGTCAATGGCGTTGGACCAGCCGCACCAGAAGTCGGCGCCTATGGCCTCGATGCGCATGGTGAAGCCACCCAGGAAGACGCGATTGGTGGACTGGGTGGCGCTGCCCGTGGCCATTACACCCAGACTCCTGTCTCGAACGATCCGTTGATCACCAGGTTGACGGTGGAGAGCTCCGAGAAGACCCCCGCGTCCACCTTCTCGCGTGTGACGGCGCCGGCCGCCAGCTTGTCCGCCGTCACCGCGTCCGTGGCGAGCTGCGTGGCGCCGATGGCAGCGGCCCCCACGTGGCTGGTGCCGACGGCGCCGGCGGCGATCTTCGTCCCCGAAACCGCTCCATCCGCCAGGCGATCCGTGGCCACGGCGCCTGCCGCAATCTTGGCCGTCGCCACCGCTCCGTCGATGAGCTGGGTCTGTCCCACGGCCGCCGTGCCCAGTTTGGCCTGGGTGATGGCCGCATCGGCGAGCTTGGTGGTGCCGACGGAGGCGTCGGCCAGATTGCTGGAGCCCACGGCCGCGGCGCCCAGCTTGGCGCTAGTCACCGCCCCGTCGGCCAGCTTGGCATTGGTGACGGCGCTGGCGCCCAGTTCCGTGGAGCCCACCACGCCAGCCGCGATCTTGCCGCTGGTGACGGCTCCCGTGGCGATCTTGCTGGAGCCCACCGCCCCGTCGACGATCTTGGCCGCATAGACCGATCCATCGGCGAGCTTTGTGCTCGTCACGGCCCCTGAGGCCAGTTTGCCGCCCGTCACCGCCGAGTCCTGTAGGGCGCCTTCGGCCACCTTGGCCGCGCCGATTAGGCCCAGGGAGGTCACGACGGTGGATCCGTCCGCCAGGTGGATCAGCGGCGTGCCACTTCCCAATGCGATGGAGCCGTCCGCCTGGCGCTGCAGGGCGTTGGAGGTCAGCTTGCCCAGCGAGGCCGTGTCCGCCGCCAGGCGCGAGTTGTC
>DYSB01000264.1 GCA_020726405.1 Acetofilamentum sp.
CCGGCGACGACCTGCAGGGAATCAAGCGCGGTGTGATGGAACTGGCGGACCTGGTGGCCGTGAATAAGGCAGATGGCGATACACAGGCCGCGGCCCTGCGCACCCAGGCCGAGATGGCCGCCGCCCTGCACATGGCTCCGGACGACGAGGAGCCGCGCCGCGTGCTGGCCTGCTCGGCCGTGACCGGGGAAGGCCTGGACGAGATCTGGCGTGAACTACAGGCCCTGCACGGGCGCCGGCGGGCCGGAGGCGGCCTGGAGCGCCTGCGCCATGACCAGGAGGAGCGCTGGTTCAATCGCCTGGCCGAGGAGGCGGTGCTGGAGCGGGTCTTCCACCCCACGGCGCTGGGTCCCCTGCGCGCCCGGCTGCGCGAACAGGTCTTCCAGGGCCTGCCGGCCGAGGTCGCCGTGCTGCAGCTGCTGGACGCCTGGCTTTCCCCCACGGATTCTCCGCCGCGGGAACCCCAGGCGCCTCCCGGGGCTTGAAGCTCCGCGCCGGGCCCGCGCGTTGGTTTTGCCGGGTCGGCTCTCTACCTTCTCAACAGACTATTCATCAGCAGGAATCCCAAGCACCGGATGCGTCTACCCACCCTTTTGCTCTGGCTCCTCTGCGCGGTCGGCCCGGTCCTGGCGCAAGCCCGCGCGGATGCCGGCACCCCCGTGCTGCTGGGCCTCACCGTCACGGGCAACCTGACCACCGACGAGCAGCTGATCCGCATCAACAGCGGGCTGCGCGTCGGCTCGGCACTGCGCGGCGAGGACGTGCAGCAGGCCATTCGCCAGCTCTGGAGCCTGAAGCGCTTCTCCGCTGTGGAGGTGGTCCTGCAGCGCGAACTGACGGACGGCGTCTACCTGGAGATCCAGGTGGACGAGCTGCCGCGCCTGCGCGGCCTGGAGATCCTGGGCACGGACAAGCTCAGCAAGACCCGGGTCAAGGAGGCGCTCAAGGACGTGGTGGGCGTGGGCCAGCCAGTGGGCGAACTCGAGATCTTCCGCGTCCGCCAGGCCCTGAAAGCGCTCTATGAGAAGGAGGGCTTCCGCTTGGCCGAGGTGGAGGCCACGGTGCGCGACCTGGAGGAGGGCCAGGGCGACCTCTACGTGGTGGTCAAGGAAGGCCGGCGTATCCGGATCGACGAGGTGCTGATCGTCGGCAACCAGCAGGTCTCCGACGCCAAACTGATCCGCAGGATGAAGAAGACCCGGTCGCGGATGATCTTCCGCGCGGGCAAGTTCGATCGCGAGGCCTTCGAGGAGGACCAGGGCCTGCTGCTGGCCTACCTGCACAACCAGGGCTACCGCGACGCGCGCATCCTGGGCGACAGCGTCTGGATGGACGACAAGAGCGAGGACCTGAAAGTCCAGATCCGCCTCTACGAGGGCGCGCTCTACAGCGTGGGCCAGATCAGCTGGACGGGCAACACGGTCTTCAGCAACGAGGAGCTGGCCCGCTCGCTGCAGCTGCGGCCCGGCGACCCCTACTCGCGCAAGAGGTTCGAGCAAAGCGTGCAGGAAGGCCTGCACGACCAGTATTACAACCGCGGCTACATCCAGGCCCAGATCCGGCCCGTCGAACTGCCCCGCGGGGACGCGGTCATCGACATCCGCTTCGAGATCACCGAGAACAACGTGTTCAGCGTGCGCCGGGTGGAGTTCGTCGGCAACGACAAGACCAAGGAAAAAGTCATGCGCCGGGAGATGCACCTGCAGCCCGGCGACACGTTTGACGTGGCCAAGCTGCGCCGCAGCCTGCGCGAGCTGACCATCCTCAACTACTTCGAGACCGTCAATCCCCAGGTGGACATCGCCGGCGCGGACCAGGTGGACCTGACCGTGGAGGTGAAGGAAAAGACCACCGACCAGATCATGATGAGCGCGGGCTACTCGGAGCGCGACAAGCTGGTGGGTTCCATCGGCTTCTCCCTCAACAACCTGATGGGCAACGGCCAGACCCTGAGTTTCGACTGGCAGTTCGCCAAGAACTACCGCAGCCTCAATCTGGAATTCAACGAGCCCTGGCTCTTCGACCGGCCGATCCTGGCCGGCTTCCGGGTCTTCGACATCCAGCGCACCCAGACCTACAATTGGGACTTCGACCAGCAGAGCCGGGGCGGCAGCCTGACCCTGGGCAAGCGCCTGAACTGGCCGGACAACTACTTCCGAGTCTCCAGCACCTACCGGCTGGAGGAGACGACCTACACCAATTTCGTGGACGAGTCCCGCGAGGAACTCAACAACCGCGGGATCTACGAGGACCAGCCGGAACTCTCCAGCACGGTTTCGCTGGCCCTGGTGCGCGACAGCCGCGACCACCCGGAATTCCCCCAGAACGGCTCCACCATCCGCCTGGACAGCGAGTTCGGCGGCGGCTACCTGGGCGGCGACCGCGACTATCAGCGCTACACGCTGGAAGCCCGCACCTACAGCCCCTTCCTGGGCCGCTTCATCCACTACAACAGCCTGGAGGCCGGGTTGGTGGACGGGCTGGGCATGGCTGACGAGGTGCCCTGGATCAAGCGCTTCTTCATGGGCGGCAGCGGCCTCTCCCTGGGCACACCCCTGCGCGGCTACAACGACCGCAGCGTGGGCACCGGCGAGAATGGCGGCCGGACCATGTTCAAGGCAGGCACGGAAATTCGCTTCCAACTGATCCCCAACCCGATGGTCTATGGCCTGGTCTTCGGGGAGGCGGGCAACGTTTGGAAGAACATGAAGAGCTCGTCACTCAGCGACCTGAATTCCAGCGCCGGGCTGGGCCTGCGCCTGCACATGCCCATGATCGGCCTGATCGGCCTGGATTATGCCTACGGCTTCGACCGGATCAGTTCCTCCACCGGCTTGCGCGAGGGCCAGTGGGAGTTCCACTTCCAGTTCGGGCGGGAGTTCTAGGCGCGCTGGCATCCAGGCTTATCCACAACAACACACAATCGGGAGACGACATGAAGCGGATCGCATTCCCCCTGCTGGGCGTCCTGCTGGCTCTGCTGGTGCTGCTGCCCCCCGCCGAGGCCAAAGACATGCGACTGGGCGTGATCAACTCGGAGCAGGTACTCACCAACTTCAGCGAGTACCAGACCAGCATGCGGGCCCTGAAGGAAGAGAAGGACGACTGGGACCGCCAGATCGCCACAAGGGAATCGGAGATCGAGGCCGAGGTGAGTGATTTCCGCCTGCAGGAGAACACGCTCTCGCCGGTCACGCGCGCCGAGCGGCGCTCCAACATCGACCGGCGGATGGCCGAGCTCGACGAGTTCAAGTCCGAGATCTACGGCGAGCCCATGATCACCCGGCGCATGAAGCAGATGGGATTCTCCGACCGTCAGCTGGCTGACCTGAGGGGCATGAAGGAAGAGGAAATCCGGGCGCTCCGTTACGAGCTGGGCATCCGGCCGGCCTACAAGATAGTGGATACCTGCGCCGGCGAGTTTCCCTCGAAGACACCGTATCTCTATTCCTCCTACGACGAGGAAAATGAGGCGGAAGCCGG
>DYSB01000265.1 GCA_020726405.1 Acetofilamentum sp.
TTGATGCTCAAATGCTCCAACAGGGACTTGAACCCCGAACCTACTGATTAAGAGTCAGCTGCTCTACCAATTGAGCTATTGGAGCTTCGGAGGCCCAAAGAGTAGCGTCCAAGGGCCGGGATGTCAAGGCTGGGATGCATTTTTCTGGCCTTGGGGCGGCGGATCTGGCGCCGGTGGCCCAAGCTGGCGCTCCGGGATTCGGCGCTCCCGGTTACGGATGGTCGTGCCTGTCCGACCATTCCTAACCGACTAATCCTGACCGGCCGTGCCTGACTGACTCCCCTGTTCGGCCTGTTCAGCCCCGGGAGCTCCCCGCCTATTTGTCACACTTGCTGTAGCCGCAGCTCAGACAGCTGTCGCAGCCGTTTTCCAGCTTCAGTGTGCGCTGGTTGCACTCTGGGCAGAACTTGAAGTGGGCATTCTGTTCGGGTTGCTGGCGGCTGGTGCCGCGGGCCGAGCTACTGGCCGGGTTGCCGGCCGGACTGCTGATTGGCATCAAGCCGGGGCCGGCGGGCTGGCCGAACTCCAGGTCCGCACCGGGAAAGGCCATGGCCGCCTCCAGGCTCACCGTGGCGCCCGGGCTGGTGTCCCCGAGCAGATGGCCCAGGGCCGGCTGACCCGCGTAGTCCGCCACTTGGGGCCGCAGGATGCCCACATCGTGGAAGAAGCGCTCGATCACTTCCGCCACCTCGGCGTAGAAGCTGAGCATGTAGCGCCCGTTCTTGTAGACGCCGCCCGCCGGATCGTGGATGCCGCGCAGCTCCTCCAGGATGAAGGCGGGATCCGTGCTCTTGCGGAAGAGCGCGCTGATCAGCCGGGTGAGAATGGCGTACTCGGGGCTGCGCGTGAGATCCTTGGAATTGAAGAAGATCTCGATTGGCCGGCGCTGGCCGCCCTGCTCGATCCAGCCCAGGGTGATGTAGACGTTGTGGCGCACGAAGCCCGAGCGCAGGCGATAGACCCGCGCCTCCACCACGTCCGGACGCTCGAGGATATCGTCCCCGCGCAGGGCCAATACGCCTTGGGCGGCGGCTTCCGGAACCGCGAGTGCGGCCGGCGGAGCCAGCGGGGCCAGCGGCGCCGGAGTCGCGGCGGGCGGAGCGGGGCTGGGCAGGACGGGCGCGGACATTAGCGGAACCAGCGGCGGAGCCTCGGCCAGGATTTCCTCGAGCTGCGGCTGGCTGTTCTTGAAACTGATCATCAGCGGAGTTCTCCTTTTCCCACGCGGCGGGCTCCAGGTCTTAGGCTTCCAGCTCCTGGAAAGCCGTCCCGTCCAGCACCTTCTCCAGGCTTAAGGTGGAATACTTGAAGACGTGCCAGGGCGTGGTCAGGACGCCGTCCCCCAGCCGCAGCACCTCGTCGCCGGCGAACTCGCGCAGCGTGCCGGAGCCGTCCGTGGCGCGGAAGCGCTTCTTGCAGAACTGCTGGAACTCGCTCTCCTTGCCCTCCACCGACAGGATGGGCACGCGGCTGCCGTCCCGATAGACCGTGACACCCTTCAGACCTTTACGCCAAGCGTCCAGGTAGATGTCGCCGATCAGTTCCGGGTGCACGTCCTCGGGCAGGTTGATGGTGCTGCTGATGCTGTGGTCCACGTAGCGCTGCACGCGGCCCTGGATGTCCACCCGGCGCGCCGCGTTGATGCGGTGGGCCGTGCGGAAGAAAAAAGCCGGCAGCAGGGTTTCCAAATCCTCAGCGCGCGCGGCCTCCTCGGTCAGGCCGTGCTGGTCGATCCAGGCCTGGACGGTGGCGTGGAAGACCTTGAAGAACTGGTTGTCCAGGCTCTCCGAGCGCCGCGTGTAATACAAAGCGAAGACCGGCTCAATGCCGCCGGAGACGCCGATGTAGTTCTTGCGCCCGTGCTGGTAACCCAGCACGATGTTGCTGATGGTGCCCGTGGGCGCGATGCTGGTGATGGCGATGTTGCGCAGGCCATCCCGGCGGATCTGCTCGCGGGTCTCGTCCTCCAGGGCCTCGCGCACGAACGGGCAGCGCAGGTAGTCGTCGGCGTCGAAGATCGGGCTGGGGCCTTTCTCCCGGGCCAGGCGGCTGCTGGCGGAGAAGGATGCGTTGGTGATCCGCTTCATCACATTCGCCACCAGCTCGATGCCCTCGTCCGTGTCGTAACCCAGGCCGAGCTGGAAGAGCATGTCGGCGACGCCCATCAGCCCCAGGCCGAGACGGCGGGTCTCGCTGGCCGCCGTGCGCTGCTTGGGCAGGGCGTTGAGGCGCTCGTTCCAGGTGACCACGTTGTCCAGGAAGCGCACCAGCACGGCGGAGGATTGCTCGATCAGTTCCCAGTCCACGCGGGCCCGCTCCGTGTAGGGCTCCAGCACGAAGCGCGAGAGGTTCAGGCTGCCCAGGTTGCAGGCGCCGCCGTCCTCCAGGGGCACCTCGGCGCAGGGGTTGGTGCTGATCACCGGCCGGCCCACGTAGTTGCTGGGGCTGAAACGGCTCATGGTGGTCCAGAAGATCAGGCCGGGCTCCGCGGTGCGGTAGTTGCCTTCCACGAAGAGGTCCCAGATCTCGCGAGCCTTGACCAGGCGGCGGATCTCCCCCACCACCGCACTGGCGTAGTAAAGCAGGAAGTCGCCGCTCTCACGCAGGGCCCACTCCTCGTCCTTCTCCAGGCTCTCCAGCAGGTCCGCCTGGGGTGCCAGGCGCGGGGCCACCAGGAAATCGCCGAACACGTCGCGGCGGGTGGGGTCGCGCAGCTCGTCGGCCGTGACCATGCGGCCCGTCTCCTCGTGCAGCCAGCGGTTCAGCGCCTCCAGGCTCTCGAAGACATGCTCCAGCTGGTAGCGGCTGAGCTCCTTGGACGGGATGCCGGCGCTGTAGTGCAGGCGGCCGTCCTGGGGCGCGTGCTGGACGCGTTCGCGGCCCAGTTTGCGGTAGACCAGCAGACGCGTGGAGCCGTACTTCTTCTGCTCCTCCACGGCGGACATGAATTCGTCCGAAGCCTTGATGGAGATGTTGGCGAAGCGCACCTGGGTGTTCTCCGCCACCTGGCGCTGGACTTCCTTCAACTGCTCGGGACTGAAGAGGCCGCTCCACGAGCACTGGCGCACGATCTGCTCGGTGACCCAGTTGGGGTCCTTCTTGACACGGATGAAGTCCATCACGTCGGGGTGCTTGACGTCCACGGTGAGCATCAGCGCGCCGCGCCGGCCACTTTGGCCGATGAGCCCGGTGGTCTGGCTGAACAGCTCCATGAAGGAGACGGCGCCGGTGGAGCAGTCCGCCGCGTTGTGCACGACGGAATTGCGTGGCCTGAGCGGCGTGATGTCCACGCCGATCCCGCCGCCGTAGCTGTAGGTGCGTGCACACTGAAAGGCCGTCTCGTAGAGGCTCTCGATGGAGTCCTCGTCGATGCGGCTGACAAAGCAGTTGGCCAGGGTCTTCAGGCGGTAGAGGTCGCCCGCGCCGGCCAGCACGCGGCCGCCCGGGATGAAGC
>DYSB01000266.1 GCA_020726405.1 Acetofilamentum sp.
CGGGGGCCTGGCCCTGTCCGGCCATCAGGCAGTTGCCCATGAGCACTTCATTCACCTGGTCGCCGCCCACACCGGCGCGCTGCACGGCGGCGGCAATGGCGGTGGCGCCCAGCTCCCACGCGGGCACGGTGGCGAAGTCGCCGAGCAGGCCGCCGATGGGGGTGCGCGCGGCGGACGCGATGACGATGGGGTCAAGCTTCATGATGTCTCCAGTGGATGTGTGGACAGTGGCGCTTGCGCCGGCGCGGGCCGGTGGCCGAAGCGGCGCGTTGCGTCATACGGAAAGACGTCGAAAACATGGCCCTCGCGCGTGCGCTGCTGTTGCTGCTGCCAGAAGGCGGCGTCGAGCAGGTCGGCGTGGTGGCGCATGAACACTTCGCGCACCTTGGGATTGCCCAGCAGGAAGGTGCCGAAGGTCTCGGGAAAAATGTCGTGCGGGCCCACCGAATACCAGGGCTCGGCGGCCATTTCGTCTTCCTCGCAGCGCGGCGCGGGAACATGACGGAAGTTGCAGTCGGTGAGGTACTCGATTTCGTCGTAGTCGTAGAACACCACCTTGCCGTGACGTGTGATGCCGAAGTTTTTCCACAGCATGTCGCCCGGAAAAATATTCGCCGCCACCAGGTCCTTGATGGCGTTGCCGTAGTCGATCACCGCCGCCTCCAGTTGCGCCGGCGTGGCTTCCTGCAGGTGGATGTTGAGCGGAATCATGCGCCGCTCGATGTAGCAGTGGCGAATGATGAGCAAGTCGCCTTCCTCCTCCACCAGCGAGGCGCAAGTGGCTTTGAGTTCGGCGATCAGGTCGGGGTCGAAGCGCTCGCGCGGGAAGGCCACGTTGGAGTACTCCAGGGTGTCGGCCATGCGGCCCACGCGATCATGCTGTTTCACCAGCAGATACTTGCCCTTGATCTTCTCGCGCGTGGTGTCTTTCGGCGCCGGATAAAAGTCGCGGATGACCTTGAAGACGAAGGGAAACGAGGGCAGGGTGAACACCAGCATCACCATGCCCTTGATGCCCGGTGCGGTGGTGAAGCGGTCGCTCGAATGCCGCAGGTGGTAGAGAAAGTCGCGGTAGAACAGCGTCTTGCCCTGCTTCGCCAGGCCCAGCGCGCTGTACAGCTCCGAGCGCGGCTTGCGTGGCATGAGGGTGCGCAGAAACTGCACATACGCCGACGGCACGGCCATGTCCACCATGAAGTAGGCGCGGGCGAAGGAGAACAGCAGCAGCAGGTCGTCCTCGTGCAGCAGCACGGTGTCGATGACGAGCCGGCCGTGCGCGTTGTGCAGGATGGGAAGCGCCAGCGGAAACTCCCAGAAACCGTTGATGATCTTGCCCACCACATACGCGCCCTTGTTGCGGTAGAACAGGCTGGAGAGCACCTGAATCTGGAAGTTGCTGCGCAGCCGCGCGCCCTCCAGCCGCCGCTCCACCGCCTCCAGCACCTGGTCGATGTCGCGCTCCAGATGCTCGAACGGCGGCTGCAGCAGGTGGTTGTGGATGATGCGCAGCAGGGTTTCGCGCAGGGTTTCGCGCGTGGGATAGTAGGCGCGGAAGGTGGGTTGCGCGGCAGGCTCGTCGTACTCGATGTACTCGGTGGAAATGGCCGGGCGCACGAACAGAATGTCGTTGTGGAAATGCTGCCGGTGCAGGATTTTGGTGGTCACCGAATTGAAAAACGTTTCGGCCAACTCCGGGCGCAGATGCTGGGTGAGCAGGCCGATGTAATGCAGCTTGGCCTCGTGCCAGATGCTGGTGTCGAGATGGCCGGCGTCGAACTCGTGCTGCAGCCGCTCGGTGGCTTCCTCGACGCGCTGGTCGTAGAACGCGATGCGCTCGCTTTGCGCCCGCTGCTGCCCCGTCCAGTCGGCCGCTTCGAAGCGCGCCTTGGCCTCGCGGCTGACTTCGCGGAACAGGCGGTAATGCTTGTTGAAGCCGTCGAGCATGGCGCGCGCGATGGCGAAGGCCACATGCGAATCCAGCCGGGGTGGAAATTGATTCATCGGGCGCACATCCAGTGCATGGGCAGGCAGAACGCTTCCGACTGTACCCGCGTCAGGCGTCGTGGAACAGCGCTGCGCGACATGCCCCGCCAGGGCCTGCGTGCTAGGCTCACTTCCCTCGCGTTGGGCCGGTTGCGGCGCTGCGCTGCAGCATGCTCCAGGCCGCGTGCAGCAGTTGGCCCGCTGCGACCTTGCCTGTGAACCCGATTGTTGCGAACCACACCGCTGCCCAGCCCCTTGCGGCCCAAGCCAGCGCCCCTCTTCACCTTTTCAGGAGACACGCCATGCCCGGACTTCTTCCCGATGTCGACCCCGACGGCCTGCTGGAATATTCGGTGGTCTACACCGACCGCTCGCTCAACCACATGGCCAAGCGCTTCCAGCAGGTCATGCGCGACTTGTCCGACATGCTCAAGACCGCCTACAACGCGGACCAGGCCGTCATCGTTCCCGGCAGCGGCAGCTTTGCGATGGAAGCCGTGGCGCGCCAGTTCGTGCAGCAGCAAAGCGTGCTCATCGTGCGCAACGGCTGGTTCAGCTACCGCTGGAGCCAGATCATCGAGCAGGGCAGGCTCAGCAAGCAGGTGACGGTGCTCAAGGCGCGCCGCACGGCCGAGACCAGCGAGTCCCCCTTCGCCCCGGCACCCATCGCCGAGGTGGTTGCCGCCATCCGCCGCGAGCGCCCGGCGGTGGTGTTTGCGCCGCATGTGGAAACCTCCGCCGGCATGATGCTGCCCGACGACTATCTGCGCGCCATCGGCGCTGCGGTGCGCGAAGCAGGCGGCTTGTTCGTGCTCGACTGCATTGCCTCCGGCGCCATGTGGGTTGACATGCAGGACAAGCTGGTGGACGTGCTTGTCTCCGCGCCGCAAAAAGGCTGGAGCGGCCCGCCCTGCTGCGGCTTCGCCATGTTGGGCGAGCGCGCCGTGGCCCGGCTCGAAACCACCCAGAGCGACAGCTTCACCTGCGACCTGAAAAAGTGGCAGCAAATCATGCAGGCCTACGTCAACGGCGGTCACGCCTACCACGCCACCATGCCCACGCAGGCGCTGGAGCAGACCCGCAACGTCATGCGCGAGGCCTTCGCCATCGGTCTGCCGCAACTCAAGGCGGCGCAGGTCGAACTGGGCCGTGCGGTGCGCGCCTCGCTGGAGCGCCGGGGCGTGAAAAGCGTTGCGTCCGCTGGTTTCCAGGCGCCCGGCGTGGTGGTGAGCTACACCCGCGACCCCGAGATTCAGAACACCAAGAAATTCGTCGCAGCGGGCTTGCAAATCGCCGCCGGCGTGCCCCTGGCGTGCGATGAGCCGGCCGACTTCATGAGCTTTCGCCTCGGCCTCTTCGGCCTCGATAAATGGATCGACGTCGCCGCTGCCGTGCGCCGCCTGGACGCCGCCTTCGACGCCGTGGGCCTGACGCCCCTGGCGCAGACCCAGCCGCAGATGGCCTGAG
>DYSB01000267.1 GCA_020726405.1 Acetofilamentum sp.
AGGGAGTCGCGGGCCTGTGGTGCGAGAACACTGGAGCCCCTGCGGGGGCAGGAGGATTAGGCCATGAGCATAGAGCTGATCAACGACTTCCACAACTCGGCGGTACGACTGCGCGTGCGTGGCATCCCTTGCGAGCTGAGCGCGGGCCAGGTGCGCCGCGCCAAGCGCACGCTGTGCGGCGTGGGAGGGTGCCTGTGCTCCGGCATCCTGGGAACTCGGGGGATACAGTGGGTAGACGCGGGCGACGACTACCGGCGGATCGTGACCACGGACGCGATGGACCGTCAAGGCCATGAGTGCGTGAGAGTCGAGTGGCAGGACTGAGCCGAAACGGGGGCCGTCCCCCGTCGCGTCGGATGGTATCCGGCGCCTGATGAGGCAACCGAGAGGAGAGGGAGGTGCAGAATGATCAAGGTGGCGACCGTCAAGCGCGACAACGGTAAACGGGTGGGAATTTACGCCAAACGCGTTCCGGGCAGCCCGGGTCTTGTGGCGCTCGGGGCATTCTCGGCGGAGCCGGACGATTGCTGGCAGTGCCCCGCGGGCAGCGTCGAGAAAATCCTGTGGTGGGTTTGGGGACAGGGGCCGGAGTGGGGCTTGCATGTCAATCAAAACGCGAGGGGGCGGTGACGGCCATGACCCGCCGAGATGCCGTCGCCGAAGCCCTGGCCCACTACGGGGGGGCCACCTTCACTGCCCCCATGATCGCGGACCGGGCGCAGTTGACCCGGGCGCAGGCGATCAGGGCCTTGCACGACCTGGCGCGAGCTGGCCGCGTGGAGCGCGTCCCGGTGGGGCGCGCCGAGAGCAACAGATTCCACTGGCGGGAGGTACGCGACAGTGGAGAAACCGTTGTCAGCGAGTCCACAGCAAAGGGCTTGCGAGACTATCCAGAGCGAGAACATAAGTTTTCCTGGATAGACGGCTTCGGCAAGGAGGTATTCCGTGACGACTGACACGCTGATCGTGTACTACCTGGCGCCCTTGTGGGCGCTGGGGGTGGGGGCGTACGTTTGGCACTACTGGACGGAGGGGAGACGATGAGGTACTTCACGGCGGCGCTGGCCTTGCTGCCCCTGGCCGGGGCGATCCTGTTCCCGGCCTGCCCGTACGCGTGGGCCAGCCTCGGGTGCTTCGGGCTGGTCAACTGGCTGGCCTGGACGGACAAGCCGGAGGGAAGGCGATGATCACCCCCGCCGGTCTACGCTGGGCGCTCCTTCTTGGGGCGGCCAAGTTTGCGCTTTACGCACTGGCCCCAGCGTCCCTCGCCGTCGCCCTTGGGTTGCTGCTGGCCTGACGCCTTCAGCGCCCGCAATTCGGCCTGCTTCTCATGTCGCCACGCCTTCACCCGTTCCACTTCGGCCGCCCGGTACTCGGGGGTGTCCTTCGCGTTGGCCCTCTGGCTGGGCATAGGACCGTCTTCTGCCACCGCCCCGCCCTCCGGTGTCTCCCCGTCGCCCGATGGCGGTTCCAGGGCAACCTGGAAGGCGTGGTTGCCCTTCTCAACGGCGGAGTATTCCCCGGGCGCCAGGGCGCCTATCGGGTAGAGCCGATCCACAATGACCCGCAGTTCCCAACAGTCGTATTCGACGGTGGAAGTCCCTTGCAGGTTGACCTTCCACCCCTGGAGGCGCCCCGTCACCCGGACCCAGTGGTTAGAGGGAATACCGGCCAATTCGATGGCGCCCCGCCCGTACAGGACGCACGGCACGACGGTGAACTCAAGGAACTGATGGCGCTTGCTGTACCTGGGGATCAGCAGGGAAAAGTGACGGAAGGGGCGCCCGCTACGTGCGATGCGCAGCCCCCCGTTGGGGTCAAGGGATGACACCATGACCTGTATACGCCCGCACAGGCTAACGGTGTTCTCGGCGTAGGCGTCGTCCTCGATCTTCTGCTCGGGCACAAGCCCTTCGCGCAGGAAGCCCTTGCCGGGAATGGATGTGGCCATTACGGACGGGGCGCGGGAGGCCTACCCGCCAAGGACGGACCAGTGAACCTCGTCGGTGGCGATCAGCGGCACAGCGCCCGCTGCGCCGGTCACGGTCACGTCGCTGGGTCCCAACTCGAACAAGTCATCGCACGCCTTGACCAGGCCCGTGGCGCTGAAAACCTGCACGTGCAGCACGCTGGTGGTGGTGGATGCCACAAACGGCAGCACGCCCAGGAACACTATCCCGGAAGCGGCGATGCGAGCGGCTGCGGCGGCGCCTATGACGACGCGCCCGGATGCGGACTTGACGCTGGCCGGCGCGCCCGACTCGTTGAGGTTGTTCTTGTCCCAGTCCATCGTGCCAGCGCCACCAGGAACCACGGCCAGGGCCATGCTGGTGGGCACGCCCGCAACGGCGGTGCCACCCACGGCATCCGCGAAGGAGAGCAGCATCTCGCCGGAACCCAGTGCGGCGGCCAGGACGAACTCCGTGCCACGCGTCGCGTCGTTGATCTTGGCGACGGCACTGACGATGGACGCGTCCCGGTCGGCGCCGATCTGGAACTCTTTGGTTCCCGCGCCCGGCACGCCCGCGATGCAGTTCCACACGTCGGCGCCGATGTCGATGTGCCCCGCTCCGGCGGTGAAGTTGTCGCCCATGCCGATGGCCATGTTGGCGCAACCCACGGAACCGAGTACGCGCGTGGTCAACAAGGTGGCTAGCAGGGTGCCCGAGCTGCCAATCTGGCGCGTACCTCCGCCTGGACCCGTTCCGATCACGGCGTAGCCGGGGGGCACCACTCCGGTGGCAAACGTCAGAAGGCTTGCCTGGACGTTAGCGTCCACGATCAGATCGCGGTTGGTGGCGCCCCCGTCCTCGCCCCTGATCGTGACCTTGTGGGCGCCTGCACCGTCGGTCTTCAGAAGTATAGTGGCGCTGTGCGTGGCGTCGCCGGGGGCGGCGGTCAGGCCCGTCACCTCCTTGATCTTCTTGACTCCCACGCCGTCCAGGACCGCGACGGCGGTGTCCACGGTGGACACGTTGGTCATCGTCACCTCGGACAGGGCGGTCACGTCGGCGACGGACGCCGCGGGGTTGGCGGCCGTGATGGGGGTGGGAGCTGCGTCCAGTCCCTTCTGCTGGTTGGCCGTGACTCCGTACCTGCGAGAGTAACCCATGATGTCCTCCTACCAAGTAGTCCAGCGCGTATCGCGCCGGGGGTTTCTGATTTGCACCGGGCCGCTGCGACGCGGCGAAACCTTCTGGCGCTGGACAGGGCCGATGTCCATGCGACCGCCAGAGCGCGACGGGTTGCGCAGCAGATCCAGGTCTCGCCCCGTGACCTCCGCGCCTGCCGAGTCCAGCGAAGATCCAGGACTGGGCACTCCGTCAGCACCCAAGCGCCAGGCCGCCACATTGATGACTACGACGTCGCCCGCCAGCACCAGCGTGGACGTCACGTAGGAGTTGTTGCCGCCCGCTCCGACAGTCCAGGTCCC
>DYSB01000268.1 GCA_020726405.1 Acetofilamentum sp.
CCGCTCGCGCAGCCGGGCGGCCGGCCAGCGCAACCCCACCACGGTCACGCCGCGCCCGCGCTCCGCGCCCTCGGCCTGTCGGCCCCGCCCGGCGCGGGATACCTCCAGGGCGCGCAGCACGTGCCCGCGCCCCTCGATGTCCGTCCGGTTGTGCAGGGGAAGCGCGCCCGTTCGCAACTCGCGCTCCAGCTCCGCCAGCGAGCGCGACTCGACCTGCCGGCGCCAAGCTTCGTCCACAGGCGCCTCAGGCAGGTGATAGCCGCGCAGCAGGGCGTCCAGGTAGAGGCCCGAACCGCCGCACCAGACGGCGCTCCACCCGGCCGCGGCCAGACAATCAGCACAGTTGCAGGCGTCCCGGGCGAACTCGAAGAGCGAGTACTCGTCCGTCAGATCCACCCGGTCCATCCCGTGGACGGTGACGGGGCCGTCGTCCAATTCGTAGTCGGCCCGGTCCTTGCCGCTGCACAGGTCCAGGCCGCGATAGACCTGGCGGCTGTCCACGGCGACCACGTCCGCGCCCAGGGCCCGGGCCAGCCGCGCGGCCAGGCGGGTCTTGCCCGCCGCCGTGGGTCCAAGCAGCACCCAATCCCCCGCTCGGAGCGCGTCCAGCCTCATTCAGCCGGCCGCCACCACGCGGTTTCGCCCCTGCTCCTTGGCCTGGTAGAGCGCGGCGTCGGAGCGGCGGATCAGGTCCTCCAGACTGCGGATGGAGGGTTTGAGTTCGGCCACGCCAATGGAGACCGTCAGGCGGCCGCCCGGCTGGCCCTCCCCGTGGGGGAAATCGAAATCGGCCACGGCGGCGCGGATCTTTTCCGCCACGCTGCGGCCCACGCCTAAGTCACCGCCGGTGAGCAGGACGATGAACTCCTCGCCGCCGTAGCGGGCGATCAGGTCCACTGAGCGGATGCCCTGCTTGACCAGCCGCGCCACCTGGACCAGCACATGGTCGCCGGCCACGTGGCCGTTGCGGTCGTTGTAGGTTTTGAAATTGTCCACGTCGAGCATCAGCAGGCTCAAGGGCGCGCCGGTACGGCGGGTGCGGGCCAGTTCCAGGTTGAACTGCTCCTCGAAGTAGCGCCGGTTGTGCAGGCTGGTGAGCCCGTCCTTGGTGGCCAACTCGAAGACCCGCGTGTGCTCCCGGGCGTTGAGGATGGCGCTGGCCATCAGGCTCGATAGTTCCTCCAGCCAGGCCAGGCGCATGGGGCTGATCACCTCGGGGTGGCCGTAGTAGAGTTTGAGCAGGCCCACCTTCTCTTCGCCGGCGAAGAGCGGCAGCAGAATGGCGAAGCGCAGGCCCAGAATCTCCACCAGTCGGTGGTTGAGCACCAGCGGATGACGACGCAGGGCGTCCATCACCACCGGGGCGCCGGCCTGGAACAGGCTGATCTCGCGCTCCACGTCCAGCAGGATCTGCAGGTGCTGGCTGAGGGTCTGGCCTGGCCCGTTCATGTTCCAGGTGACCTGATGCACCAGCCGGCTCTCCTCGGGCACCCAGAGTTCCAGCTCGCCCAGCTGGAAGCGGAAGGTCTCCAACAGTGTGTCGCCGATCAGCTCCAGCAGGCGCTCGAAGTCCAGCTCGCGGCTGATGGTCTTCTGGACTCGCAGGATGCCCGTGATCAGGTTGAGCGACTGCCGGGTCTCCAGCAGGCTCTCCTCCAGGTACTTGATCAGGTGCCCGTGGAAGCGCGCGTCCAGGCCCGAGGGCTCGGCACGCTCGGGCAGCGGAATGGGCCGGAACGGCACATGGCGCTCCAGCTCGTGCAGCAGGGTCTCCTGCAGTTCGCGGCTGAAACTCCACAGGGTCCTGACGGGCAGGCGCTGCTGGAAGACGCTGATCTCCGGCCTGTCCACCAACTGCCCCAACAGGGAGAAGCACTCCGAGCCGTTGTCGAACAGGTAGAGCAGGGTGGGGGAATCCTCCTCCAAGTGGGAGCCCAGGTCCTGATAGGCGGAGAGCGGAAGGTGCCGGTTGACAGGCAGCAGGGGCAGGTCCGGGAAGAGCCCGGTGCGCCAGCCGTGCACCACACGGAAGGCCCGGCGTTCCTCGGCGGCCAGGTTCTCCAGCGTGAGGATCAGCTGGCCCAGGGTGTGTTGAGAGAACTCCTCCTGCAGATGCAGGGGTCTGGGGGCATCCAGGTGCTGGCGGATCAGTGCATCCATGGACGAAGGTAACACGCGGGCACTGGAATGAACAGCCGCGGCGGGTCTGCGGCCTCAGACCACGCGCTCGCCGCCGCGGAAAACCGCCGTGGGCCGGTTGTCCCCGGCGGTGTAGGGCAGTTGTTCCGGGCTCTCGAAGGGCCAGAGGGCCAGATCCGCCCGCCAGCCGGGCTGCAGTCCGCCCACCCGGCGCTCCTGGCCCAGCGAGAGCGCGCCGCCCCGGGTGGCCGCCCAGAGAGCTTCGCGGGCCGTCAACTTGAGCTGGCAGGTGGCCAGGGTCAAGATGAAAGGCATGGATTGGATGTGGCTCGAGCCCGGATTGTAGTCCGTGGCCAGGGCGATGCGTCCGCCGGCCGCGATGATCCGCCGGGCGGGGGCGTAGTCGTGCTGGCCCAGGAAGAAGGTCGAGCCGGGGAGCAGACCGAAAACCACACCCGCCCGGACCATGGCCTGCAGGCCCTCCTCGTCCAGTTGCTCCAGGTGGTCGGCGGAGCGCGCGCCCAGCCGCGCCGCCAGCCGACCACCAGCGCCGCCGGCCGCCAGTTGGTCGGCGTGCAAGTGAACCTGCAGTCCCAATTCCTGCCCCGCCCGCATCAGTACCTCGGTCTCCTCCACGCTGATCACGCCCGGCTCGCAGAAGGCATCCAGCGCCTCCGCCAGTCCGGCGCGCACCACCACGGGCAACAGCTCTTCGCGAATCAGTCGGAACCACTCGGCGCGGTTCTCGCGGTGCTCGGGCGGCACGCTGTGTGCCGCCAGCAGCGTGGGATGGATCCCGATGGGCTCCTCCCGGGCCAGCTCCTTCAGGATGGAGAGCGAGAGCAGCTCGTGCTCCACGGTCAGGCCGTACCCGCTCTTGGCCTCGATGGTGGTGGTACCCAGTTCAAGGAAACGGCGCAGGCGGACACGCACGCGCTCCTTCAGTTCATTGGGATCCGCCTCCAACAGGCTGCGCCGGCTGCTGAGGATCCCGCCCCCGGCCTGCTGAATCTCCAGGTAGCTGCGGCCGGCGTTGCGCAGCTCGTACTCGCCGGCCCGGTCGGCGAAGAACACCGGGTGGGTGTGGCTGTCCACGAAGCCCGGCAACACCAGCGCGCCCCCGGCGTCCACCTCGAGCAGGCCCTCGTCCCGAGCTCGGCGGGCGGGTTCGTCCCGGGAATCGCCGATCCACACCACCCGGCCCTGGCGGGCCAGCAGGCAGTCGCCCGCGAGGCGCTCCAGCTGGTAGTCCTGCTCGGTGCTAGGGTGCCAGAGGGAGCCGCAACGGGTCA
>DYSB01000047.1 GCA_020726405.1 Acetofilamentum sp.
GAATCTGGTCTGGCTCATTACCAGCACCTTGCGGCTGGCGGCAAGATCGGCTCAGAGACCACTCAAAGTCTTACGTATGGCGGAGTCTGCTACGTAATCGGGATTATGAATGGGATGTATGCAAGGGAAACTACGTGTGGACGTGCTACGCCTCGCGGCATCCATTTCGGTTTGGCTCTTTCAAGAGCCTGCTTGGTTGGGGCATCGGGCAGCAGCCCGTTTCATACATTTCGGAAAAATCGCGAGGGGGCATGCGTACTTTGTCTTCTGTTGTGGCGACATTCCTGCTGGTTCTTGGGTTTGGCTCCGCCATGGCCGCCGCCCCGCGTTTCAGCGGACCGGCCGTGATCACTTCCGCTGGCCAGAGCAGCGACATCCTGCTGGCCCGCCAGCTCTTTGTCAAGGCGGGCGTGCCGGCCCGGGTCAGCGAGAAGTTCGCCGCGGATTCCCTGGCCGGCGTCAAAAGCCTGGTGCTGGTGCTGGGCGGCAGCTCCAAGGGGCTGGGCCAGGCCAAGAACGCCACGGACAAGGAGCTGGCGCGCGTGGACGCGCTGCTCAAGAAGGCCCGCGCCGCCCGCGTGCCCGTCTTCTGCCTGCACATGGGCGGGGAGGCCCGCCGCGGCCCGCTCTCCGATCCCTTCATCAAGCCCGTGGTGGGCCTCTGCCAGCAGGTGCTGGTGCTCAGCGGCGGCAACAAGGACGGCCTGTTCACGCGGTTGGCCCAGGCCGGCAAAGTGCCCCTGCAGGAGGCCACGGACTACAAGGCGCTGGTCGCTCGCATCGCCGAGGCCTACGGCAAGCCGGCCGGCAAGTAGAAGAAAGCTCCCCCACCCATGAGCAAGAAAGCGGCGGCGGCGGAACCTCGCTACATCGCGCAGAACCGCAAGGCCCGCCATGACTACCAGATCCTCCAGACCTGGGAGGCCGGGATCGCCCTGTGCGGCACGGAAGTGAAATCCTGCCGGGAGGGCCACGCCAGCCTGAAGGAGGCCTGGGCCCGGGTGGTGGCGGGCGAGATCTTCGTCATCGGCATGCACATCTCGCCCTACGCCCAGGGCACGGTGGGCGCCCACGACGAGACGCGCATGCGCAAGCTGCTGCTCCACGCCACCGAGATCCGCAAGATCTCGCGCGAGGTGGAGGGCGAAGGCCGCACGCTGGTGCCGCTGGCCCTCTACTGGAAAAAACACTTGGTGAAGTGCCGGCTGGCCCTGGTGGCCGGCAGGCGCCAATCCGACAAGCGCGCCGACGTCTCCAAGCGCGAGGCCGAACGCGACATCAAGCGCATCATGAAGGAAAGGAACCAGCGGTGAGCGCCAGTACGCCGAGTCCGTTTCCCCCCGTGAAGGAGCAGCTGGCCGAGATCCGCAGCGGAGTGGCGGAGATCGTGCCCGAGCCCGAGCTGGAGAAAAAGCTGGAACGCTCACGGTCCACGGGCCGGCCGCTGCTGATCAAGTTCGGCGCCGATCCCAGCGCGCCGGACCTGCACATCGGCCACGCGGTGGTGATCAACAAGCTGCGCACGTTCCAGCGCCTGGGACATCAGGTGGTGTTCCTGATCGGGGATTTCACCGGGATGATCGGCGACCCCAGCGGCAAGTCCAAGACGCGCAAGGCGCTGAGCCGGGACGAAGTGCTGGCCAACGCCGAGACCTACAAGGCCCAGATCTACAAGCTGCTCGATCCCGAGCGGACCCAGATCCGCTTCAACAGCGAGTGGTTCGCCCCGATGCCCATCGACGAGTTCATGAAGCTGACCAGCCGCTACACGGTGGCCCGGCTGCTGGAGCGCGACGACTTCCGCAAGCGTTTCACAGAGCAGACGCCCATCACGATGATGGAGATGCTCTACCCGCTGATCCAGGGCTATGACAGCGTGGCCCTCAAGGCCGACGTGGAGCTGGGCGGCCGGGACCAGACCTTCAACCTGCTGGTGGGCCGCACGCTCCAGGAGGCCTACGGACAGGAGCCGCAGGTGATCCTGACCATGCCCATCCTCGAGGGCACGGACGGCGAGCAGAAGATGAGCAAGAGCCTGGGCAACTACATCGGCGTCTGCGACAGCCCGCGCGACATCTTCGGCCGCACCATGAGCATTCCCGACGGCCTGATCCTGCGCTGGTTCCGGCTGGCCACGGATCTGCCCGCGGCGGAACTGGACGCCATCGAGGCCGCGCTGGGCGCCGGCGAGAACCCTAGCACGTTCAAGCGCCGGCTGGGCCGCGAACTGGTGCGCCTCTACCACGATGGGGAGCAGGCCCAGGCCGCGGAGGCGGAGTTCAACAGCCTGTTCCGCCAGGGCGGCGTGCCCGAGGACGTGGCGGAGCGGGTCCTGTCCGAGTCCGTCGCGCTGATCGACCTGCTTTGTGAGGCAGGGCTGGCCGAGAGCAAGGGCGAGGCGCGCAAGTTGATCCGCCAGGGCGCGGTCAGCCTTGATGGTTTGAAGTTATCCGACGAGGCCGGCCGGTTGGAGCCCGCTGACACCGCCCGCGTGCTCAAGGTGGGCAAGCGGCGCTTCCTCAGACTCACGAGCGGCGCATGATCCGCCTGGACGACGTGCAGGAGCTGGTCAAGCCCGAGCTGGCCGAATTCAAGCGGCGCTACGACGAGGCCATCAAGACCGGCAAGTCGCCGATCATCGACCAGGTGGTGCGCTTCCTGGCCGGCAAGCGCGGCAAAATGCTGCGCCCTACCCTGACCTATCTGTCCGCCCGCCTGCTGGGCGAGAGCAACGAGCGCACACACTTCGCCGCCGTGGTGGTGGAGCTGCTGCACAACGCCACGCTGCTCCACGACGACGTGGTGGATGGCAGCGACAAGCGCCGGGGCATGCCCAGCCTCAACGCGATTTTCGGCAACAAGATCAGCGTGCTGTTCGGCGATTACCTGCTGGCCAACAGCCTGCTGGCCATGCTGGAGTGTGGGGACACGCGGGTCTTCGAAGTGCTGGCCCGGACGGCCCGGCGCTTGGCCAAGGGCGAATTGGACCAGGCGGCGCGCAGCCGCAACCTGGACATGGACGAGGAGACCTATTACCGGATGGTCTCCAACAAGACCGGCGCGCTGGTGGCCGCCAGCTGCGTGCTGGGCGGCCTCTCCAACCGGGCCGACGAGTCCCAGGTGGAGGCGCTGCGCGCCTTCGGCGAGGCGCTGGGTGTGGCCTTCCAGATCCAGGACGACCTGCTGGACTACACGGGCAAGGAGTCCATCCTGGGCAAGCCCGTGGGCGAGGACCTGAAGGAGCGCAAGATCACGTTGCCGCTGATCCACGCCTTCGCCCAGAGCGACTCCCAGGACGTGCGCGAGATCAAGCGCATGGTGGCCCGGCCCAAACTGGGCGAGCTGCGCAAGGTGGCGCGTTTCGCCCAGGAGCGCGGCGGCGTGGACTACGCGCGCCAGCGGGCTCGCGAGTTCAGCGCCCAGGCTCTCCAGGCCCTGGAGGTTTTTCCCGACAGCCAGGTGCGCCGCCTGTTGCATGACTTCAGCTCCTTTGCCGTGGAACGCACCCACTGAATCCAGCACTCCAACGGAGGCCAAATCCATGAATCGACTGCATTGGCTCGTGCTGTTCTGGCTGGCCGGCGGCGCGATCGCCACCGCGGCCGTAGATCCGTCCGTCTGGAGCGGGCCGGTGGGAGCCTGGGAGGCCCGGCTGCGTGTGGAGCAGCCCAATCCGGCCCGGGACCTGGCCGCCGACCTGGCCGCCACCGGAGTCATGTTGGAGCGCCACTGGAGCCAGCTGCGGCGCGAGGGCGCGGGCTCGGAGATCGCCCAGGTGAACGCCCTGGCCGGCCAGCGCAGCGGACGGCTCAGCCGCGCGAACTATGATGCCGTGCTGCGCAGCCTGCAGTGGAAGGATAAGACCCGGGGCGCCGTGGACCTGCTGGCCGGGCCGCTGCGGCGCTGGCAGGCGGCGGGCGGGGCGATTCCCGCGCCGGACTCCGTCCTGGTGCTGGTGCGCGACGGCGGCGCCTACTTCGTGGACCTGGGCGTGCTACTGCGCACGCCGGGGATGGAGCTGGACCTGGATCCCATCGCCGACGGTCTGCTGGCCGACCGGGCCCTGGATAGTCTGCGGGCCCGCGGGCACCGGGGCGTGTCGGTCCAGCTCGGCTCCGTCTGGCGTGTCACGCCGGGGGATTCCGTTCGCATCCTGGCGGACGGCAGCGGGGCGGCCGGCGCCGGACCTTGGTTGGCCGGCCGAGCCTGCGCCAGCCGGCCCGTGGACGGAGCGCCGCTGGATCCGCGCACGGGCGTACGGGCCGAGTCCGGTTTCAGTGCCCGCGTACTGGCGCCCAAAGCCGAGGAGGCCGCGGTTTGGGCGGAGGCCCTTTGCCTGCTGGGCTGGGAGGGCCTGGAGCTGTTCAAGGACCTGCCGAACGTGGACGCCGCCCTGGCCGGGCCGGGTCCGGCCGGGCCGGAACTCCGCCGCACGGCCGGGTTCCCGGCGGGCACGGGGCTGGATCCGCGGTGAGTGTCACGGCCCTCCTGCGCCTCTCCGCGCTGGGGGACATCCTGCTCTGCGAACCCGTGGTCCGGGTGCTGAAGGAGCGCGAGCCCCGGCGCCCGCTGATCTTCGTCACGAAAGAGCGCTTCGCCGAGATCCCGCGCGGCTGGCCGGGCGTGGACCAGGTGTTGGCTCTGGCGGATCCCATCGACGGCCGGGCCCTGGCCAAGCTGCGCGCGGAGCTGGCGCGTCTGGGCGTTGACCGGCGGCTGGACCTGCACAATACACTGCGCTCCCGCCGGCTCTGGCCGTGCGGCGCGCTGCGGCTGCCCAAGCACCGGCTGCAGAAGTGGCTGCTTGTGCATGGACGGGCGCTTCCCGCCGCCTGGCGCGGGGATCCCGGCCCGCTCTGGCGCCGCAACCTGCGGCTGGTGGGGGTGGCGGAGCCCGGCGCCGAGCTGCGGCCCCGGCTGGTGGTCGACGGCCGAGTCCTGCGCCACGGCGCCCGGCTCCACGTGGCCCTGGTGCCCGGGGCGGGCTTCGCCACCAAGAGCTGGCCCGAGGAGTGTTGGCGCGAGTTCCTGCCTCTGCTGCTGGAGCAGGTGGAGGAGCCTGTGCTGCTGCTGGGCGGCGCGGCCGAGCGGGACCTGGGGGAGCGGCTGGCCGCCCTGGCGCCGGCCCGCGTCAGCAATCGTTGCGGCGCCTGCAGCCTGTCCGAGAGTGCCCGGCTGCTGGCCGACGCGCGCTTCGTTGTCTGCGGGGACACGGGCCTGCTGCACATGGCCGACGCCGCCGGCGTGCCCGGCGCGGCCCTGTTCGGCTCCACCGTGCGCGAACTGGGCTTCTTCCCGTCGGGGGACAGTCTGCGAGTCCTGGAGATTCCCTTGTCCTGTCGTCCGTGCAGCCATGTGGGCCGGTCGGCCTGTCCGCTTGGGCACCTGGACTGCCTGCGGCGCATCGCGCCCCGGGAGGTTCTGGCGGCCTGCCTGGCCGCGGAGGCCGCATGTTGACGCTCTACCGCTGGCTGAGCCTGCCCGCCTGGTTGCTGCTCATGAGCGTGGGCCGGCTGATTCCCCGGGTGCGCGAGAACATTCTGGCCCGGCGCGGCTGGCCCGCCGCCCTGCGGCGTGTGCGCGCCCAGCGCGGCCCGGACTGGCACCCGGTTTGGATCCATTGCGCGTCCATGGGCGAATTCGAGGCCATCCGGCCGCTGGCCCGCGCTCTTCGCGCCCAGGGCCGACCCGTCGTCTTGAGCTTTTTTTCCACTTCGGGGCCGCGCCACTTGAAGGACGGCGTGGAGGCCGACTGGGTGGGCTACCTGCCCTTCGACACGCCCTGCGCGGCCCGGCTTTTTCTGCGCCTGCTGGCCCCCGCCGTGGCCGTCATCACCAAACACGATCTCTGGCCCAACCACATCCTGGCGGCCCGGGCGGCGGGCGTGCCTCTGCTCTTCGTCAACGCCAACTTCCACCCGCATTCGCGCCTGGCCAGCCCCTGGCTGCGCCGTTTCCACCGCCAGCTGTTGCCGCAGTTCAACTGGATCGCCGCGGTCAGCCCGGCCATGGCCGAGCGCTTCCGCGACCTGCTGGCCGGCCTGCCCGTGGAGGTGGAGGCCTGCGGCGATTCGCGCTTCGACCGCGTGGTGGAGCGGGCCCGCGAGAGTCGGGCACTGGAGCGCCTGCCCCGGGAGTTTCTGACCGGCCCGCGCCTGGTGGGCGGCTCCACCTGGGAGCCCGACGAAGACTATCTACTACCCGCCTTCGCCGAGCTGTGGCGCGCCCGCCCGGAACTGCGCCTGTTGCTTGTGCCCCACGAACCGCGCGACCCTCAACTGGAGCGCATCCGCCAGCAGCTGGACGAGCTGGGCCTGGAGTCCTGCCGCCTGAGCGCGCTGGAGGCCGGCGAGACGTGGCACGGCCAGCCCGTCTTGCTGGTGGACCAGGTGGGCCTGCTGGCCGGCCTATACGGCGCGGCCTGGGCGGCCTGGGTGGGCGGTGGCTTCACCACGGGCGTGCACAGCGTCATCGAGCCCGCCGCCTTCGGTCTGCCCGTGTTCTTCGGGCCGCGGCACCACGTCTCCCAGGAGGCCCAGGACCTGCTGGCCTGCGGCGGCGCCCGGGAGATCCACAGCCTGGACGAGGCCCGCGAGTGGCTGGGTCGCGTGCTGGCGGATCCCGCCGTCCAGCTTCGGATGGGCACAGCCTCCACGGTCCTGGTGGGCAGTCGGACCGGGACCACCGCCCGCCTGTTGGAGCGCGTGCTGGCCTGCACGGCCCACCCGGCCGGCCTGTCCGAAGCTCCCGAAGCGTAGGCTGTCCGCTGGTCAAAGCTGCCACCGGCGGCGCTCCCAATTCAGCCCTTGCACCTTCGCCCCATCTGCCTGACCTTGGGCAGGTTCGGGGTCCAAGCTGGAAGCAGGGGGACCGGTGGGCCGGAACTGGAACTCCGGACACCGGAAAGCGCCACCGAGGAAGCCGTCACATGCCCTACATCCGCCGCATCCTCTGCATCGACGACGACCCCGATGCCCTGCGCGTGCTCACCGAATACCTGGCCCTCGAAGGCTACGAGGTGATGGCCGCCCCGGACGGCGCTTCGGGCATCCAGATGCTCACCCAGGAAAGCGTCCAGCTGATCATCACCGACTTGAACATGCCCGGGCTGACGGGCATGGACGTGATCGAGATCGTCCACAAGAATTATCCCCACCTGCAAATCATCGTGGTGACCGGCTTCGGCACCATCGAGACCGTGCTCGAAGCCCTGCACAAGGGCGCCATCGACTATCTGGTCAAACCCTACCTGTTGGAGATCCTCAAACTCTCGCTGGGCAAGGCCGAGCGCCAGGCCGAGATCGAGGACCGCCTGCGCCGGGCCGAAGAGGCGGGCAGCCTGCCGGGCAACCGCCATCTGCTGGAGGCCCTGCCGCTACCTACGGCCTTGCTGGGCGCCGGCCGTCAGGTGCTGCAGCAGAACGAACGCTTTGCCGCGCTGTTCGGGGACTGGGGTCCCGACGGCCCCCAGCTGCTGCCGGCCAAGGCCCGCCGCCGGCTGGAGGATTTCCTGCACGCCACGGGCACCCAGGAAGACAGCCTGCTGCTGCGGCTGGGCGGCAAGGGCGGCGAGCGCGTGCTGGAACTCAGCCTGCTGCCCGTGGAGGGCAACCGCGAAGCTTTCCTGCTGCAGGCCAATGAAGTGGACCTGCCCCAAGCCGCCGAGGCGGACGGCCTGGAGGAGGCCCTGCTGGTGATCTCGCCCGGCGGCAGCCTGCTCTGGGGCAACGGCGCGGCGGTGGATTGGTTCGGTCTGGACGAGGATTCCTTCCCCACGGTGACGGAGCTGCTGGGCGAGGCGCTGGATCCCGCCCAGCTGGCGCCGCTGGCCGACGATCTGCCCGCCACCGCCGCCTTCAGTTGGAACGTCCGCCTGCCCCGCGGTCGCGGACCGCAGCAGGTGCAGATCCTGGCCACGCCCCTGCTGGACGAGCGCCTGCGCCGGCTGGGCAGCGTGCTCAGTCTGCGGGCCGCGGGCCCCTTCCAGGGCTCCGCGCCGTTCGACCGGGGCAACCAGGGCGAGGAGAGCCTGCCTCTGCTCAAGGTGGGCGAACAGGGCCGCGTCCGCTGGATCAGCAAGGGGCTGGCGCGCCTCTCCCGGCTGCCCGTGGAGGAGCTGCTCCAGCGCCCCCACGAGGAATTGCTGGCCGAGCTGCAAGCGCCCGGCGGCGCCTCGGCGCGCCAGTTCGAGGAGCATGCCCGGGTGGCGCAGAGCGACGGCCTGCTGGTGGAGCTGCGGCCCCGGGATCCCGTCCCCATCGCGCTGGACATCGAGGAGCAGAAGGCCAAGCTCTACCGGGCTTCCAACTTCCTGCATCATCTGTTAAGCGAGGCTGGCGCTGTGGATCACGCCCGGCTGCGCGAACGCCTGGACGAGGTGGCGCACACCCTGGTGCAGTCCGGCCTCAGCCGGCGCGCCGCGGTCTACCTGCGCAACGGCGAAACCCTGCTGGGTTGGGGCTTCGCCGGCTATGCGCCGGAGGAGGAGGAGGCCATCCGCCGGGATCCCGGCTGGCGCGCCACCTGCGAGGACGAGGAGCGGATTCCCCGCCGGGTGGGCGCGGCCTGTCTCTGTCCCGCCGAAGGGCGCGACGGTCCCGAGGCCTGGCTCGTGCTGCCCATCCAGGACCGCCACCAGCGCGAGGTGGGCCGCCTGCGCCTGGAGGGCCTGCCCAGCGATTCCCTGCCCGGCGAGGCCCAAATCCACTTGATCGAGTTGATGCTGCGCCATGTGGCCCTGGCCCTGGACGAGCTGGAGCTGGAGCGCCAGGTGGCGCGCAGCGAGGCGCGCTATCACGACCTTTACGAGAATGCCAAATACTCGATCATCGTCGTGGACGTGGAGAACGGCCGCATCCTGGACGTGAACCGCGAGGCCGAGCTGTTGACGGGTTTCGCCCGCAGCGAGCTGATCGGCAAGCGGGTCTGGGAGACGCGCGTGGAGGACTACCAGGAGGCCGCCCGGCGCAACTGGCTGAAAACCCTGCAGCGCGAGAGCACGTCCTTCGAGAACGTGCCCCTCAAGCGCAAGGACGGCAGCACGATCTACGTGGAATATCACTGCTTGTTCAGCGAGTTCAACGGCCGGCCCGTGGTGCAGAGCTTCTACCACGACGTGACGGAGAAGCAGGCGCTGGAGTACACGCTGATCCAGAGCCAGAAACTGGCGGGGCTGGGGCAGCTCTCGGCGGGCGTGGCCCACGAGCTGCGTAATCCGCTGGGCATCATGGGCTCCTCGTTGTACTACATCAATTCGGTGCTGGACAAGGAGGAGAAGGTCCCCGACCAGGTACGCAAGCATCTGGGGATCATCAAGAACGAGGTGGACCGCTCGTGCAAGATCATCGAGAACCTGCTCTCGTTCTCCCGCGTCTCCAGCCAGGAGCGCGAGCGTGTGGACTTGAACGACCTGCTCCACGTCACCCTCGACTTGGTGAAGAAGGAGCTCCTGGTCAACAACATCCGCCTGGTGACCGAGTTCGGCGAGCTGCCCAGCGTGCAGCTCAACCTGGACGAGCTCAAGCAGGGCTTCCTCAACATCATCCTCAACGCCACCCAGGCCATGCCCGACGGCGGCCTGCTGCGCATCCGCTCGCGCTTGGAGGCCACGCGCGTGCTGATCGAGTTTGAAGATACCGGGCAGGGCATCAGCAAGGACAACCTGCTCAACGTCCTCAACCCCTTCTTCACCACCAAGGAGCCCGGCATGGGGACGGGACTGGGTCTCTCGTTGACCCACTCCTTCATCCGCCGCGCCGGTGGCGACCTGACGGTGGAAAGTGAACTGGGCATCGGCACCACGGTCCGCATCTGGTTGCCGGCCTGCGAGCAACAGGAGCTTTCATGAGCCAACGGCTGCGCATTTTGCTGGTGGACGACGAGATCAACATGCTGGAGTCCCTGGGGGACGTCCTGCGCGCCGAAAAGTACCAGGTGGCCACCGCTTCGAGCGGCGAGGAGGCGCTGGCCCGGTTGGAGAAGGAGCGCAACTTCGATCTGATGATCACGGACCTGAAGATGCCCAAGATGAACGGTCTGGACCTGCTGGACCGCGCCTCCAAGGCCTTCCCGTCGCTGGAGGTGATCGTGCTGACCGGACACGGCAGCGTGGAGAGCGCCGTCCAGGCCATGCGGCGGGGCGCGCACGACTTCCTGCTCAAACCCTTTCAGCCCGAGGACGCGCTCTCCATCATTTCACGGCTGGATGAGAAGAAGAACGGCCATCTGCAGAACAACTCGTTCATGAGCGAGCTCTCGCAGACCTACGGTTTCGACTCGATCATCGGCAACAGCCCGGCCATCATGAGCGTGTTCAAGAAGGTGGCCACGGCGGCCAAGTCCAACGCCAGCATCTTGATCACTGGCGAGTCCGGCACGGGCAAGGAGCTGGTGGCCCACGTGATCCACTACTTCAGCCACCGCGCCAATCGGCCCTTCATCAAGACCAGCTGCGCGGCCTTCGGCGAGGGCGTGCTGGAGAGCGAGCTCTTCGGCCACGAGCGCGGCGCCTTCACCCACGCCGTGGAGCAGCGCAAGGGGCGCTTCGAACTGGCCGACCGCGGCACGCTCTTCCTGGATGAAGTGGGAGATATCCCCATGCACACCCAGACCAAGCTGGTGCGCGTGCTGCAGACCAAAGAATTCGAACGCGTGGGCGGGACGGAGACGCTCAAGGTGGACGTGCGCGTCATCGCGGCCACCCACCGCAACATCCGCCAGATGATCAGCGAGGGCCGCTTCCGCGAAGACTTGTTCTACCGGCTCAACGTCATCCCCATTGTGCTGCCGCCGCTACGCGAGCGCCAGGACGACATTCCGCTGCTGGTGAACCATTTCCTCGGCCAGCTCAGCCGCGAGATGGGCAAAAAGATCGACAAGGTGGCCGACTCGGCCATGGACGAACTGGTCAACCACCCCTGGCCGGGCAACATCCGCGAACTGCGCAACGCCGTGGAGCGCGCCGTGGTGTTCTGCGAGGGGCGCCAGCTCAAGGTGGACGACTTGCACGCCGAGCGCCTGCACGACGCCCACGAGGACGGCCACGCCCTCAAATTGAAGAGCCTCAGCCTCCAGGAGGCGGAGTCGTCGTTGATCACGCACTGCCTCAATCTGACCAAGTGGAACCTCTCCAAAACAGCCAAACTGTTGGAGATCAGCCGGGGCACGCTGTACTCCAAGATGGTCAAGCTCGGTTTGCGTGACACGGAGGAGGAGGAGGCGCCGGAGGAGGAGTAGGGAAAGGGTGGGCGCATGAGGTCCAGGCCTGTTGACGGTGCCATCCGGGACCAGACTCGACATCTGATGGGCGGCCTGTTGGACGCGGCTCTGAACTTGGTGGAGAGTCCGCGCGGGTCGCTCATGCTGCTGGACGAGCAGAAGTGCCTGCGTCTGCGCGAAGCCCGCGGCCTGCGCGAGGACTGGCTCTCCGCGCCGGAGCGGGACCACCGCGCCGGACCGGCGGGCCAAGCGCTGGCGGAAGGCCGTCCCCTGGACTTGCTGGGTTCCAGCCTGGGTCAGGCCGCCGTGGACGAGTCGCTGATCCTGCCCCTGCGCACGTCCCAGGGCCCGGTGGGAACACTGAACCTTTCCCGACAGGGCGGCCAGCCCTGGTCCGCGCGCCTGCGCGAGCAGGCCATCTGCTTCTCCGAGAGCATGTCCCAGGCCCTGGAGGTGGTCCGACTGAGCCAGGACCGCGATCGGCGCATGGCCGAGCTGGACCGCGTCTTGGCCTTCTCACGCATCTTCGGCTCCACGCGCGAACTCTCCAAGATCCTCGAGCTGCTACTCTCCTGCGCGCGCGAACTCAGTGCCTGCCAGGCCTCGGTGGTCACACTCTACACGCCTGCCGGCGAGAGCCACGAGGCCTGGGCCGGCCACTGTCTGGCGGAGCCCGTCCTTCAGCAGCTGGTCCAGGGGCTGCGCGAGCGCTTTGGCCACCGCTTCTTCGCCCGGGCCCGCCCGGAGGTCCATGAGCGGCTGGACTCGCTGGACCCGGAGCATCCCCTGCGCTTCCTGGCCGACGAGGGCGTGGCGCAGAGCGCCGTGGTGGTGCCGCTGGTCTTCGGCTACCGGATCCTCGGGCGCCTCTATCTGCTGGATTCCAGCGAGCGCCTGCTGCACCGGGACACCCTGCGCCTGCTGATGCTGCTGGCCCAGGAGGCCTCCATCGCCATCGACCAGGGCCGGGCGATCCGCGAGCTGCAGGAGCTGGCCTTCGTGGATCCGCTGACCCGCGTCTTCAACCGCAACTACTGGATCCAGCGCTTCGAGGAGGAGTTGGTGCGCGGCGAGCGGCGTGCTCAACCGCTCTCGCTGATCATGATCGACATCGACCACTTCAAGGCCTACAACGACACCTACGGCCACCTGGTGGGCGACGAGGTACTGCGCATGGTGGCCCAGGTGATCCGTTCCTGCCTGCGCGAGGTGGACGTGGTGGGCCGTTTCGGCGGCGAGGAGTTCGGTGTGCTGCTGCCGGACACGGACGAGGGCGGCGCGGATTTCGTGGCCGAGCGGATTCGCATGATGGTCCAGCGCCTGGACCTGGGCCGGCCCAGCTCGCCGCTGGGCGGACTGACCATCTCGCTGGGCCTGGCCTGCGCGGGCGGGCAGCGCCTGACGGTGGAGGAGCTGATCCGCCAGGCGGACACGGCGCTGTTTGTCTCCAAGGAGCAGGGCCGCAACCGGGTGAGCATCTATTCCACCGAGGGCGTGCGGCAGTCCCCTGAATTGCTCCTGGATCCGCCCCCGGACAGCCCGCCGGGATCGCCGCTGGACAGCATCAGCGACTTCCTGTTCCAGACGGCCGACCGCCTGGGCGCGACGCGCGAGCAGCGGCCCATGGGCGCCCAGCTGGGCTTCCAGATCCTGGTGCTGGGCGGCGCGCCCCACGAGCACCTGCCCCTGGTGCATCTGTTCGATTCCCTGGGCTACCACACGGTGCTGGAGCAGCCCGACACGCCGGGTGCCCAGGTGCTGGAACCGCTGGGCCAGTCCCGGCCGGACCTGGCCGTGCTGGACTTGGAGTCGCCTCCCGCGGGGTTGGACGGGCTGATCCAGTTGCGCGAACTGAAGACCCGCGATCCGCTGTTGCCCGTGGTCGTGCTGGCCGGCCAGGACGGGATCGAGAGGGCCGTGGATGCCATCCGCCTGGGCGCCGACGACTACCTGCTCAAGCCCTACGGCGCCAAGGAAATCCGCATCTGCGTGGAGAAGGCCTTCAGCAAGCGGTTCCGCATGCTGAAGGGCGACAGCCAGTCCACCCGCTCTTCCAACCTGAGTGTGGACCTGAACCGCGCCTCGGAGGAAGTCCGGCGCGAGTTCGTGCGGAGTGCCCAGGAGCTGCGGATCATGCAGGAGTTCAACCGGCGCAGCCTCGAGCACCCCACCCAGGGCGCCCTGATGCTGGATTCCCAGCGCCGCCTGCTACAGCTCAACCGCCTGGCCTGTGAGATGCTGGGGCTGGAGGAGAGCGCGAGCACGGGTCGCTCGCTATTCCACGCCGCTCCATCGCTGGACAATCCCCGCCTGGCCAATGCGCTGACCCACGTGGAGCAGACGGGCGAGGCCGTGGACATCAACGATTTCTGGCTCAAAGCGCCCGGCACGGAGGCGAGCGCACTGCACAAGCTGCGCTTCATTCCGGTCTTCCTGGAGACGGGGGAAACCCTGCTGCTACTGCTGCTGGAGAACATGCGCGACCGCCGGCTGATCCGCGAGGAGGGTCGCCGCCTGCGCATGCGCATTGCGCGGGAGATCCACGGACGCATCGCCCAGCACTTGCAAGTGATCACCGGCCGGGCGGATTTGGTCGAACTGGGGGAAAAGGCGGATCCGCAAGCCCTGCAACAAATCCAGCACGCTGCCCGCCGCATCAGCCAGATTCTCGGTGAACTCGGCGCCGATCTTCCCGACGAACCCCCGGCAAGCCCTTGACAAGCTCCTTCGCATCCGCTTACTTTTGGGCCTTTGAAATCGCTCGGGGCATTAGCTCAGTTTGGTAGAGCGCTTGACTGGCAGTCAAGAGGTCAGCGGTTCGACCCCGCTATGCTCCATGGTTCTTGATCTTTCAGCACTGGCGCTGTAGATTGGGGCCTGTTCTACGCGAGAGTAACTCAGTTGGTAGAGTACCACGTTGCCAATGTGGTTGTCGCGGGTTCGAACCCCGTCTCTCGCTTGCGCAGGCGTCCGCTTCGGCGGACGCTTTCGTTTGGCGGCGTAGCCAAGTGGTAAGGCAGAGCTCTGCAAAAGCTCGACCACCAGTTCAAATCTGGTCGCCGCCTCTTTCAGAGTCCCGGTTCCGCCGGGACTTTTTTTATGGCCAATCCTGCTGATGTAGCAAGCTGGGCAAGCGGCTCAAGACGCTCCTCTCAACAGCGGATAAGAGTTGTCGGGGCCGCCGGCAGAAGGCATATTCAGCCTGCCCTGAACATGGCTCGGGAGACAGCCAGTCGTTACCCCCCGGTGTGTGCGATCCGTTCGCTGCGCCGCGCTCTGCGTTTGGGAATACTGCGGTACAAGACCTGGGTGGGCATGGATAAACGGATATCCAGCCAATTGCTTGCGGAGGTCCCGCTGGCTCCGGCCCGCTGGTTGGAGCTGCGCGAGCAGCTGGACGCCCGTCCCGGTGCCGAGGCCTTGGCCCATCTGGCCGAAGCCCACGCCCCCCTGTTGCTGGCCTTGCTGCGGCGGGCGGGCAGCGCCGGTTCCCAGCCGGCGGATTGTCCACGCTCGGCCCGCGAGGCCATCGAGAGTCTGGGTCTGGTGGAATCCCGCCGCCTGCTGCTCGCCTTGCTGCTGCTGATCCAGCCCCGACCAGACGCCGCCTGTTCCCGCTCGGAGGCCTGCCGAAGCGCCACGCGCCGGCTGCTGGAGCAACTGCCGGTGGCGGAGAACCGGCCAGGCGAACTGGAGCGAACCCTGCTGCACCTGCTGGAGTGGGCCGGCCAGCGCGCGGCCGCCACGGGCGTGGAGCCCCCGGCCGGGCAACTGGGACCTTGGCTGCTGGACACACTGGGCGGCCCCGCGGGCCTGCATCCCGAACTGACGGCCGCCCTGCTGGCGGCATCGGTGGCGACGGAGTCCGACCCGGCCGCAGCCCGGCGGGGCGACCTGCTGCGCGCGGCCTGGCAGCTCGGCGCCGCGGCGGCGGCGGCGGCCCTGCCCCTGGAAGCGGGCCTGGCCCAGCGGTTGGGACTGTCGGCGCGACCCACCGGAGGCCGGCATGCCTGAGCCGGGAGTGGATCTGCATCAGTTGCTGCAACGCGCCCTGGATTCCCTGCTGGCCGGCGGCATGCCACCGGACCTGGAGCTGGTGCTGCTGCGCTCGGATCACAGTCTGCGCACCCAGGACAACCTGATCCGCGAACTGCGCCAATCCCTGGGCGAACACGTCGACGAGCTGCAGGCGCAATTGGACCAGCTGGCAGCCTTGCGCGGCGTCGGCGCCCTGCTGGCAGCCTGGACCGACAGCGAGAGCCTGTTCGACCGGCTGCCCGGCGAACTGCGCCGGCTGTTCGGTGCCGGCAGTGTCTCACTTTACCTGCTGGACCTGGAGCGCCAGCAGTTGGAAATCGTGGGCGCGGATCCCGCCGACGAGCCGCAGAACACGCGCGCCCTGCCCCTGGAGCGCGGCACCGCGGGCTGGGTGGTGCGCCACGGGCGCAGTCGTCTGGTGCCTGACTGCCGGTTGGATCCCGTTTTCCAGGATCTCTCCCCGTCGGAGGACGCGCCGTTCCGGACGCCCGGTTGCCTGCTCTGCGCACCGCTTCAGGTGGGCGGGCAGATCCTGGGGGTGGTCAACATCTCCCACGATGAGCCCGGCCGACTGGACGCGCAGGATGAGAATCTGCTGGGCCTGCTGGCGCCCTTCATGGCCCAGGCCATGGCCCGCACGCGTCTGCAGGACGGGTTCCGGCTTCGCCTGGGCGAGCAGACCCGCGAACTCCAGGACGTGCGCGAGTTCTTCCAGAGCATCATCAACTCCAGCGACGATCTGATCGTGGTGCTCAGCCTGGACTACGAGATGATCCTCATCTCCACCGTGCTCGAGCGCCTGCTGGGCATGCCGGTCGGCCGGTTGCTCAACCAGCCCGTGGAGCACGAACTGCTGGACGAGGCCACGGGTGCCGAGCTGCGCGGCCTGCTAAGCCAGGGCGAGTGCCTGCGCGACCGCGACGTGCTGCTGCACCACGCCGACGGCCGCGACCTGCACGCCTCGCTCAATGCCAGCCCGATCCTCGGCCCGGCAGGCGAGCGCCTGGGCCACCTCTGCATCTTCCGCTCCATCGAGCGGCGCATGCGCACGCACCACGAGTTGACACGCCTCAACACCCGGCTCAACCTGCTCTTCGAGGCTGCCGTGGACCTGGGCTCCAGCCTGGATCTGCCCCAGGTGCTGGAGCGTAGTCTGGCCTGGATCCACCGCCTGATCGAGGCCGACGAGGCCAGCCTGCTGCTGCTCAGCCCGGATGGCCGCAGCCTGACCCGCCTGCGCGCCGGCCAGCCGCCGGAAGAGGGGATCGCCCTGGGCGAATGCCCCGAGGGTCTGGTGGTGAGTCAGCTCAAGCCCCTGCTGCTGGCCGAGCCCGCCGCCGTGCGCCAGTTTCTGCCCGAGGCCGGCGGCCGCCTGCAGAGCTGCCTCATGGTCCCCATGCGCGTGCAGGACTCGGTGCTGGGCATCCTGCGGGTGGACAGCTACAACCCGGACCGGCTCTTCACGCACCAGGACCTGCGCCTCTGCTCGACCTTCACCAACCAGGCCGCGCTCTCCATCGAGAACAGCCGGCTCTATGCCGCGACCCGCCGGGAGAGTTCGCGCCTGCTGGGCCTGCTGGACCTCTCGCGGCGCATCCGCGACCTGCGCACCAGCCAAGCCATCCTGGCCCAATTCGGCCAGACGGCCCTGGACCTGGCCGGCGTGCAGGCCGTGGTGGCCTGGGAGTACCGGCGCAACGAGCATCAGCTGCGGCGCGCCTGCCTGCTCAGCAAGGATCTGACCCTCGAGCC
>DYSB01000048.1 GCA_020726405.1 Acetofilamentum sp.
CCCCACCCGCCCCTAGAAGGGAGGTTCCGGGGGCCGCGCGGCCAAACGGGAATCCACAAACACAGGTTCCCGGCATTCCGACCAATTCCGGGGGATTCTTTTCGACCCATCCTGCGGACTGGACAACTGCGCCGCCGCGGCGCCGGATTCGGCTGCATGCTTGGATTTCCTGGACACCATCCGGAGCCTCGAATGGGCCGGTGACAGCAGTTCGGCCACCTTTTTAGAGCGCACACATCTCTTCGCCTTTCCGCCGCTCCACCCGTCGCCCGCGTGTCAGATGGCAGGCGATCTCTGCCAGCATGGCAGACTCGTGGCGGAGCCCCGCCGAAGTTCAATCAGATTTGTCCAAAGACCCACTTGAATCTCCACGTCTCGCAGTGCGTGCGGCGGATTTCGGCTGGCACGCGGCTTGCCTAGTTCTCCGTGTTAATCTGAATCAGCCAGACAAGGAGAACGAGATGGCCAAAATCATCGGCATCGACCTGGGCACCACCAACAGCTGCGTGGCCGTCATCGAGGGCGGCGAGCCCATCGTCATCACCAACGCCGAGGGCGGCCGCACCACGCCCAGCGTGGTGGCCTTCACCAAATCCGGCGAGCGCCTGGTGGGCGCCCCGGCCAAGCGTCAGGCGGTCACCAATCCCGTCAACACCGTCTTTTCCATCAAGCGCTTCATGGGGCGCAAATACGACGAAGTCTCCCAGGAGATGAAGGAAGTCCCCTATAAGGTGATCAAGGGCCAGGGGGGCGTGGCGCGGATCGAGATCGACGGCCAGGACTACGCGCCGCCGCAGATCAGCGCCATGGTGCTGCAGAAGCTCAAGCAGGCCGCCGAGGAATTCCTGGGCGAGAAGGTCACGGACGCCGTGATCACGGTGCCGGCCTATTTCAATGACGCCCAGCGCCAGGCCACCAAGGAGGCGGGCGAGATCGCCGGCTTTGTCGTCAAGCGCATCGTCAACGAGCCCACCGCCGCGGCCATGGCCTACGGCCTGGACAAAAAGGGCGAAGAGTGCGTGGCCGTCTACGATCTGGGCGGCGGCACCTTCGACATTTCCATCCTGGACATCGCCGACGGGACCTTCGAGGTGCTCTCCACCAACGGCGACACGCACCTGGGCGGCGACGACTTTGACCAGCGCCTGATCGACCACCTGGCCAGCGAATTCCAGAAGAACGAGGGCATCGACCTGCGCAAGGATCCCATGGCCCTGCAGCGGCTGAAGGAAGCCGCGGAGAAGGCCAAGATGGAGCTCTCCAGCAGCCAGCAGGCCCAGATCAACCTGCCTTTCATCACCGCCACCCAGGATGGCCCCAAGCACCTGGACATGACCATCACCCGGGCCAAGTTCGAACAGCTCATCGACGACCTGATCCAGAGCTCCATCGAGCCCTGCCGCAAGGCCATGAAGGACGCGGGCAAGAGCAATTCGGACATCAACGAGGTGATCCTGGTGGGCGGCTCCACGCGCATTCCGGCGGTGGTGGAGGCCGTGCGCAAGTTCTTCGGCAAGGAGCCCCACAAGGGCGTCAACCCGGACGAGGTGGTGGCGCTGGGCGCGGCCATCCAGGGCGGGATCATGGGCGGCGAGATGGGCGACAAGGACATGGTCCTGCTGGACATCTCGCCCCTCTCCCTGGGTATCGAGACCCTGGGCGGCGTGATGACCGTCTTGATCGAGCGTAACACGACCATCCCCACCAGCAAGAGCCAGGTCTTCTCGACGGCCTCCGACAGCCAGCCCACCGTGGACATCCACGTGCTGCAGGGCGAGCGTCCCATGGCCGTGGACAACAAAACCATCGGCCGCTTCCAATTGGATGGCATCCCGCCCGCGCCCCGGGGCGTGCCGCAGATCGAGGTCGCCTTCGACATCGACGCCAACGGCATCCTCAGCGTGAAGGCCAAGGACAAGGCCACCAACAAGGAGCAGTCCATCAAGATCACGGCTTCCAGCGGCCTCTCGGAGAGCGAGATCAAGCGCATGAAGCGCGAGGCCGAGGAGCACGCGGCGGAAGATGCCCAGCGCAAGGAAGAGGTGGAGCTGCGCAACACTGGGGACCAGAAGGTCTTCCAAACGCGCAAGCAGATCGAGGAGCTGAAGGAGCAGCTGGGCGAGGCGGAGAAGACCCGGCTGGAGCAGGCCGCCATGGCGCTGGAAGAGGCGCTCAAGGGCGGGGACAGCGCGAGCATCCGCAGCGCCACCGAGGCGCTGGACAAGACTTGGCAGTCCATCAGCGAGGAACTCTACAAGAAGGCCTCCGCGGGCGGCCCCGGCGCGGCCGGCGGCCCGGGCGCGGGGGGGCCGGAGTCCGATCCGAACGCCGGAGCCGGCCCAGCCGCTTCGGCGTCGGAGGGCGGCGCCGTGGACGCCGACTTCGAAGTGGTCGACGACAAGAAGTAAGTCGCAGCGCGAGTGCTGATCGACGCCCCCGGGATCCGCTCCCGGGGGCGTCGTCGTCAACCGGGGAGATGGCTCATGCGCATCCTGATCACCGGCTCCAGCGGCCTGCTGGGCGCCCGGCTGGTCCGGCGGCTCGAGGAGCGCGGCGACGAGGTGTGGCGCCTGGACCGGCGGCCGGGCGGCGCGCGCAGTCTGGTCTGGCCGGCCACGGCCGGGGAACTGGAGCAGCGGCTGCCCGCGGGCCTGGAGGCCGTGGTGCATCTGGCCGGTTCGCCCATCGCCGTCTGGCCCTGGAACCGGGCCGCCCGCGCGCGGATCCTCCAGTCGCGCACCGTTCCCACTCGGCGACTGGCCGAGGCCCTGGCCCAGCGCGCCGTGCGACCGGCGCGCTTGCTGGAGAGCGGCTTCCGCTTCCATCACCCCGACCTGGGGGAGGCTCTGCAGGATCTGCTGGCCCGCTGATCCGCGAACCAATCCTCAATTCTCGCTGAGCCGGACTGGCTGGCTTGGAGTTTGCTGGCTTCGCAGGCTTGGAACCTATCGGGAGTCGAAGGCGGGGAAAGCCCGCAAAATTCTCCGCCCGTTTGAATTCAAATCCTGATCTGTTCAGGATGAAAGGCAGATGGACGGAGGCCGGGCTCTGGTCGTTGGCCGGGATTTCAGCTGAAGTGTCAAGAATCCGACACGCACCCGCGGAAGCGGAGCACGGCAAGCAAGGAGGCAGCATGCGGCAGGTGATCTGGCTAACCGGACTAGTGTTGGGTTTCGCACTGGGCGTTCGCGCCGAGTGGATCGAGGTGGCGACGAACCGGACGACGGGCATCACGCTGCTGGGCGATCAGGGCGGCGTGCAGCGTGTGGTCTGCGAACTGGCCGGTTTCGACGCCGAACCCGTGCCGCTTCAGGGGCGCGTCTACCAGCGCCTGCGGGTGCCCGGGGCCGCCCTGACCCTGGAGGCGGACGCGCCCGAGCTGCCCGTCCTGGCCACCAGCCTGCTCATCGCCGATCAGGGCGCCACGCGGCTGCGGGTCCTCTCCGAGGAACATGTGGATTTGGCGCTGGAGGTCCTGCCCTCCAAGGGCAACCTGACGCGCGACGTGGATCCCGACCAGATTCCCCACCGCTTCGGCCCCGCCTACCAGCTGGCGGCCTGGCCGGCGGAGTCCGCCTTCCTGCGCGAACCCTACATCCTGCGCGACTTCCGCGGCCAGTCCCTGGTCTTCCAGCCCTTCCAGGTGCTGCCCGGCCTGGGCCTGCTGCGCGTCTTCACGCGGCTGGAAGTGGAAGTCTCCGCCACGCCCGGCGCCGGCCTGAACGAGCTGCTGCGCAGCGCCCGGCAACCGGGCCCCGACGCCAACTTCGCGCAGATCTACCAGGAGCGCTTCCTCAATGCCGATGCGGGCGAGCGCTACATCCCGGTGGGCGAAGAGGGCCGTCTGTTGATCATCTGCCACGACCCCTTCCTGGAAGAGATGGCGCCCTTCGTCGAATGGAAGCTCCAGCGCGGCCAGGAGGTGGTGTTGCTGCCCAAGTCCCAGGTGGGGACCACGTCCACGGCGATCCGCAACTTCGTCAGCGCCTACTACACGGATCCCGGCCTGGCCTACCTGCTACTGGTGGGCGACGCCGAGCAACTGCCCAGCCCTTCGCACTCCGGCGGTGCCTCGGACCCCACCTACGCCATGGTGGCGGGCACCGATTCCTACCCGGACATCCTGGTGGGCCGCTTCAGCGCGTCCACCGAGGCCCAGGTGACGACCATGGTGGAGCGCTGCGTGGAGTATGAGCGCGACCCGCAGCCGGGGGCGGACTGGTACCAGCGCGGGATGGGCATCGGCTCGGCCGAAGGTGCGGGCATCGGTGACGACGGCGAGTCGGACCGCCAGCACATCGCCAACATCCGCACGGACCTGCTGGGCTACGGCTACGACCTGGTGGACGAGATCTACGATCCAGGCGCCAGCGCCGCCACCGTCACCACGGGGCTCAACGCCGGCCGCTCCGTCCTCAACTACGTGGGCCACGGCGCCACCACCAGCTGGGTGACCACGGGCTTCGCCAACAGCCATGTGAACGCCCTGGCCAACGAGAACCGCCTGCCCTTCATCTTCGACGTGGCCTGCGTCAACGGCCAGTTCAGCGGCATCACGTGCTTCGCCGAGGCCTGGATGCGGGCCACGCACAACGGCGAGCCCAGCGGGGCGGTGGGCATCTACGCCAGCACGATCAACCAGTCCTGGGCTCCGCCCATGGCCGCCCAGGATGAAATGGTGGACCTGCTGGTGGCGGAGTCCAAGCTCAGCTTCGGTGGTCTATGCTACAACGGCGCCATGCGCATGAACGACGAATACGCCGACTACGCCATGACCCGGACCTGGACGATCTTCACCGATCCTTCGCTCCAGGTGCGCACGCGCATGCCCCAGCCCCTGGCTCTCAGCCATCCCGCCGTGCTGCTCATAGGCCAGGCGGACTTCGCCGTGCAGACCGACCACCCCGGCGCCCGCGCGGCCCTCTACGCGGACGGCCAACTACTGGGCACGGCCCTGGCCGATGAGAGCGGCCTGGCCCTGGTGCCGGTGGGCGTCGCGCCCGCGCCGGGCAGCTGGGTCACGCTGACCCTGACCGCCCACAATGGCCTGACTAGCCAGACGACCCTGCTGGCGGTTCCGGTCGACGCGCCCTGGCTCAACTGCTCGGACGCCCTGCTGGACGGTGATGGCGCCGCCCGGCCCGGCGGTAGTGGCTGGCTGGGATTGATCGTCCACAACCTGGGCGGGCTGGCGGCCCAGGATCTGGCCCTGAGCCTGAGCAGCACGCATCCGGCGGTGAGCGTGCTGGAGGGCCAGCCTCAGGTGGCTCTGCTGGAGGCCGGCGGGCAGCTGGTGCTGTCCCAGGCCTTTCGCCTGCATTTCGGCGACTCGCTGCAGGACGGCGAGGCCCTGCCCCTTGAGGTGCAGATCCAAAGCGCGGGCGGCCTGGGCTTCACGTCCGAACTCTGGCTAACCGCCCAGGTGGCTCCGCGCCTGGTCTGTCCAGGCGCGGAGCTGGTCTTCGCGACGGCGCCCGGCGCGGCGGACAGTCTGGTGCTGGAACTGGGCAACTCGGGCCACGCGCCCCTGCAGTTCACGCTGGACACCGGCGAGCGCGAACTGACCTGGCTGACGGCCACGCCGGCCAGCGGCAGCCTGGCGCCAGGTGAGCAACTGGCGGTACTGCTGCGCGCGGACAGCGCGGGCCTGCCCGAAGGTCTGCAGTTGGGCCGCCTGATGCTGGCCAGCAACGACCCCGACCAACCTCAGCTGGACCTGCCGCTCTCCCTGCTGGTGGGAGGTCTGGACCCCGTGGGCGACCTGAGCATCGACCTGTCCGGGGACGGGCGCGTGCAGCTGGCCTGGAGTCCGGTGGATGGGGCCCAGGGCTACCGGGTCTGGCAGCGCGAAGCACTCCCGGGCTGGAGTCTGCTGCTGGAAACCCCCGCGACCGAGTGCCTCCTGCTCGTTCTGGTGCCCGCAACCCGCAGCTACCGCGTGACGGCCGTCACGGAGTAGGCCGGGAGCTTCTGTTTCTTGGCGGGGTCTCTGGCCCGCCGAAGCCGTCGGTCGGGGGCCGCTTCGATGCAAACAGGGCAGCCCAAGCACACAGGTCGGGGGTGATGTGGACGAGCAGGCGGAGGTGACCCGGGCTCTGGCTGAACTGGTGGACCTGCTGGAGCTGCACTTCCACACGGAGGAGCTGCTGATGGGCCGGGCGAGCTTCCCGGAGGAGCACGCTCATCGCCTGCTGCACCAGGCCTGCCTCCAGCAGGTGCGGGGCGTCCTGGGGGAACTGGAGCTGGGGTCGCGGCGCTCGCTGGCCGAGTTGCGCGAATTGGTCCAGGTCTGGATTCAGGATCACATGGAGCGCCAGGACCAGCGCTTCGAAGCCTATCTCAAACAAAGCGCCCAGCCTGAGAACCACGCCCGGCGCGCTGACCTGGCTACTCCTGGGATCCCACCCCAAGATCGTCGATGAGCTGAGAGGAGGCCCCGAGAGCGGGGTCACTTGAGGAAACAGCGCGAGGTTTGGTTCAGGGCTGAAGGGCCGTGACGCGATACTGGCGCCGGCCCGTGGCGGGCTCTGCCCAATGGGTCGACGCGCTCTCCTGCACCGTCTGCCAGGGAGAAGCCCCATCGGGGCGGGCCTGTACCCGGTAGCGCGCGGCTCCCGGCACCGTCTCCCATTCCAGCACGATGGCGCCTTCCTGCAGGCGGATCTCCGCTTGCGGGGCGGCCAGCGGCTGCCCAACGGCCAGCACATGATGGGGGTCGGCGCGGCCCGTGAAGGGGTGCTGTTCGAAGCGCCCGCTCTGATCCGCGGCCTGCAGGCAGTAGTCCAATGCTTGGCCGGGGGCCAGCACGGGGAGCAGGGCCCGCCACTGGGACCCGGTGGGTTCGAGGGGCGCGGCCTGCCACGGGCCCGCGTCCACGCGGAACCAGCAGCGCAGGGAGTCGGCGATCAGGGGCTGGCCGCTGCTGGCGGTGAGCGTGGCCAGCAGTTCCAGCGGCTCCCAGGCGGCCACTTCCGGCGGCGCCGGCACGTGGTGGATGTGCAGCAGGCCCGGATCCGCCAGGCCCTTGGCCCGGCAGTGCAGGGCGTCGGTGGACTCCCAGCTTCCCGTGAAGCCCAGCACGTCGTAGCCCGGCAGAGCCTGCTGGTAGACCGCCAGGGCTTCGTCGTCCCAGCTGGATCCCATCTGCGGCACGAACACCCGGCCGTTCAGCAGCAGCGAATTGGTGTAGGGCTGGTCGTTGGGCGTCCAAACGCGGAAGACCCGATAGGGCGTGCCCCAGCCGCTGGGGGTCTGGGCGAACCAGGCCGCCGTGGCCTCGATCTCCTCGTACTGGGCGTGGCTGGCGGGGACCTCGCGCACCAGCACCTTGTCCACATCCAGGAATTTGCTCCAGCAGTCGATGTGGTCGATGTACGTGTTGTTGGGGTCGGGCAGGGTGAAGTAGCGCCCGACGCCCAGATAGTCCTCCACTAGTTGGCCGATCTGGGCCTCCGACAGGCCGGGATTCTCTTCCACCACCAGATCGCTGGAAGCCGCCGTGCCGTAGCCGTCGCCCATCCAGTTGCCGCCGGTCTGGATCAAGTCCATCCCGTAGAGGTCCAGGCCCTGGCTGGCCGCCACCACCACCGGCACCTCATCGTCCAGTGGCCGCGGCCGGTTGTAGGGGAAGTCCACCACGGCCACTTCGCCGCCGGTCTGCACGTACCAGGGGCCGTAATCCCGCGTCCAGTAGGAGTTGGTGCCACAGCGCAGGAAGTTGCAGGCGGCCAGGTTCACACCGGCGGAGGCGTACTGGGCGCGCACCGTGGCCTCCTGGGCGGCGGTGGCCACCAGGGTCACCACCGGCGTCTCCTGGGCGAAAGCGGCGATCAGCGCCAGGGGCAGGCCAAAAGGATAGCGCACCAACACGGCGGCCATCCGTTCGAACTCCGCCACTTCCCGCACGGGCAGCACGGGGGGTGGAGTCTCCGTGAAGGTGCGGCCGATCTCGTCGCGGCGGCCGGCCTCTTCGGGCGTAAGCCAGTGGGGCAGGGACTCGGGGTTCTGGGCGTTCCAAGCGCGTGTCCGTTCGGCCAGCTCGTCCGCTGTGCGGGGCCAGCCGCCCCGGGCCGGCAGGACGAAGCACAACAGGGGCAGGGTCAGCAGCAGGGTGAATCGAGCGCGGGACACGAAGGGCATGGGGGACTCCGTCGTTCCGCTCCCGGGGCCGACCCCTCTGGCCAGTTGTCGCCGGTGGAACGGGACAGGTGGTAGCTTCGGGAAGTGGGGCGGAAGTGGCAAGGGCCGGCGGCTTTGGCCGGCGGCTTTGGCCGGTGGCTTTGGCCGAACGCGCAGGCTAACCTGCTGTTTGCTTACTTGGGTCAAAAGAAGTTCAACCCGCCGTCCGCCTGTCCGGTCGGCACCAAGTCGAGGAAACCATGAAGATGTTGACCGCCGGACGCCTGGGTCTCCTGGTACCGGTCCTGACCCTGATGATGGCCGCCACTGGTGGCTGCAAAAAGGCCCCCGATCGTCTGACCAAGCTGGACACCGACCTGCAGAAGTTCAGCTATGCGATGGGCATGGACGTGGGCGGCTATCTGAAGAACCAGCCCGGCGAGATGGACATGCTGGCTTTCCAGCAGGGGCTCGAGGACGCTCGCACAGGCGGCCAGGTGCTGCTGAGCGAGGAAGAGGCCCAGAACGTCAAGATGGCCGAGGGCCAGCGGCGGGCGGAAGAACAGGCCAAGTTGAATGAGGAGAAGAGCAAGGTGTTCCTGGAGACCAACGCCCAGAAGCCCGGCATCATGGTGACGGCCAGCGGGCTGCAGTACGAAGTGTTGCAGGCCGCCGAAGGCCCCAAACCCACCAGTGAGAGCACGGCCACCGTGCACTACACGGGCACGCTGATTGACTCCACCAAGTTCGACAGCTCCGTGGACCGCGGTCAGCCCGCCACCTTCCCGCTCAAGGGCGTGATCCCGGGTTGGACGGAAGGCCTGCAGCTCATGAGCGCGGGCAGCAAGTACCGCTTCTTCATCCCGCCGGCGCTGGGTTACGGCGCCCGGGGCGCGGGCAACGTGATCCCGCCCAACGCCGTGCTGATTTTCGAAGTGGAAATGGTCTCCTTCGAGTAGCCGGTTTCCAGCCAATGGAAGGGCCGGATCCCCCGCGGGGTCCGGCCCTTGATTGATTCAACGGTTCCGGGCCGCGCCAACTCAGCTGAGCCGGAAGGCGGCCAGGCGTCCGCGCATGCTGGCCGCCATGCGCTCCAGGTCTCCGGCGGCCCGCCGTGTCTCGGCGCTGGAATCGCGGCCGGCCTGGGCCAGTTCTGCCACCTGTTGAACATGGTTGACAATCCCGCTGGTCTCTCCAGCAGCCTCTTGCATGGAACGGCCGATCTCGCGGGTGGTGGCGGCCTGTTCCTCCACCGCCCCTGCGATGCTCCCTTCCTGTTCCTTGATTTCACGGATCAGCTGGGCGATCTCGCCGATGGACTCCCCGGTCCGGTTCGTGCTCTCCTGCACCTGGCCGATCATCTGGGCGATCTCCCCCGCCGCTCGAGAGGTGGCGGCCGCCAATTCCTTGACTTCACCGGCCACCACGGCGAAACCGCGACCTGCCTCGCCGGCCCGGGCTGCCTCGATGGTGGCGTTGAGGGCCAGCAGGTTGGTCTGGGCGGCGATGGCCTGAATCACCTGGACGATGCGGCCGATGTCGGCGGAGGCCACCTGCAGCTGGCTCACCGTCCGCTGGAAACTCTCCACGGCCAGGTGGGCCCCTTCGGCCTTCCGGGCGCCGTTGGCCACCTGGCCTGCGATCTCCTGGATCGTGGCGTCCAGCTCCTCGCCGGCGACGGCCACGCCCTGCACATGGGCGTCCACGCGCTGCGCCAAGCCCGTGGCGGCCTCCACCCGGCCAGCGGTCTGGTCCGCCTGCTCTTCCAGCGAGCTGGCGATCTGGCTGAGCCGGGCAACAGAGTCCTCCACGGAGGCCGCCTCCTGCTGCAGGTGCTGCATCAACCCGCCCAGCGAGTCCAGGGCCTGGTTGAAGCCCGTGGCCAGCCGGCCCAGCTCGTCCTCGGTCCCCGCCGCCATGCGGACTCCCAGGTTGCCCCGGGCCAGCTCCTCCACATCCGTCAGCGCATGATCCACGCGCTCCGCCAGCGCTGCGCGCCGGGATTTCGCCTCGGCCAGCGAGGCCGCCTGGGCCAGCACCATGTCCTGGAGGGCCTGCCCCAGCACGGCGGTTTCGGGTGTGGAGGAGACTTCCGCCCGCAGGTGTTCCCAGTCTAGGTTCGAGCGACCTTCCCCCACCGCGCGGGCGGCTCCGGCCAGTCGGGCGATGGGCCCTGTGACCCCGCGCAACACCCAGGCCACGGCCAGTCCCACTGCCAGCAGGCCGCCGATGGCCAGCAGCAGGGTGCGGGTCCGGCCGGAGGCCAGGGCCTGCTGCACGGGTCGGCCGTCGCTCAGGAAGAGCAGCACGCCCACGTGCCGGCCCAAGTAATCGCGAATAGGCCAGCAGCGGGCGTCGTGGGGACCCAGCCGGAAGGTGCCGGCCTGGTCGGCGTAGCCCTCCGCCAGCCGGGCGGGATCCACCTGCAGACTGTCCGGCGGCAGAGTGGAGGTGACCAGCACGAATTCGCCCCGCCGCGGGTGCGCCAGGCTGTCCCGCTGCAGGGCCTTGGCCACTTTCAACTGATCCTGGTGCATGAAGACGGCCAGGTTCTCCAGGGAATTGTCGCGCAGAACCAGCAGCACGCGGTCCAGCTCGGCCTGCAGGTCCACGCTGCCCAAAAAGGCGCCCTGGGCGTCCAGCACGGGGGCGATGCCCCGCACCACGAAGCCGTTGTCCCCCGTCTCGATGCCTTGGATCGGCGCGTGGGGCGGGGCGGCGATCTCCCGCAGGCTGCTGCGCTTGGCGCTGAGATCGTCGCTGAGATCGCGGCCGTCCAGCTGCTGGGAGGGCCGCCAGGCCCGTAGCAGGCTGTGGGAGTTGGGCATCAGGAAGTGGATGCCGTAGTGGAAACTGGGATTGAGGCTGCGTCCACCCGCGATGAAGGGGGCCAGGAAGGCGCGCAACTCCTCCCGGGCGGCGTCGCTCTGCGGATCCGCGGGATCGGCCGGGTTGCCCGCTATTGAGTGGCGCAGGATCTCCTGAACCCGGGGCAAGCGGCTGAACAGGCTGGCCTCTTCCAACGCAGAGGCGGCCAGGTCGGCCAGCTGGATCTCCATCCGCATTCGCCGGGCCTGGAAGAGTTCCTCCACCCGGTGTCCGGCCAGATTCCGGGTGGCCTGATGCCCCTGCCAACCCAGCAGCAGGGCCAGGACGGCCAGTCCCCCCAGGACCGGCAACAGCAGACGAACGTGGATCCGCATGAGGACTCCCTTCCTTCTAACGAGATAGGGGTTCTTGAAAGTCCTTGAGGGTTGGGACATTCGGTCCCTGCTTTGGACGCCGCGACCGTGCCGTGACCGATCCACAAGAACTTTCGAGAACCCCTATAAGCGAGTATCGTCAACTGCTCCATCCCAGTTGACTCGCCTTCCGGACCACCCGCGGGTTTTCCTCCCCGGCCGGTTGGTATCTTGTCCACCGACACCAACCATCGGGGCCCGCGGACCCCGTCCCAGACAAGGAGTTCCCCATGCGCACGCTTGCCCTGCTTGTTCTTCTTTTGTGGAAGCCCCTGATGGCCGACGATGTGACGGACTGGATCGACGAGGCCCGCAAGGCTTGGCTGGCCGGCAAGGCCGACGAGGCCGTGCAGAACCTGGACTATGCCTCGCAGTTGATCCGCCAGCAGAAGGGCGAGCGGCTGGAGCAGGCCCTGCCCCAGCCCGTGGACGGCTGGAGGAAGACCGACAGTGGCTCGTCCGCGGCGGGCGCGGCCTTCTTCGGCGGCGCCACCGGGGCCAACGCCTCGTACGAACGCCAAGTCGGCGACGAGTTCAGCAGCTGCAGCATCTCCATTGCCACGGACAATCCGATGATGGGCATGCTGCTGGCCTCCTTTGCTTCCCCCATGATGCTCTCAGCCTCCGGGCAGAAGCTGATCAAGGTCGGGGAGAACAAGGCCTCGCTGGACTACGATGAAGCGGACAAGTCGGGCACGATCCAGATCGTGGTGGGGCAAAAAGTCCTGGTGAGCGTGCAAGGCAACGGCGTGAGTGTCGACGAGCTGAAGAGCTTCGCCGCCGCTGTCAAATACGACGTCATCAACAAGGTCCTGCAGGACCAGCAGTGAAACCTGCCCGGCTCCTGCGCCTGCGACGATTCCTGGGGGGGCTGTCCGAGGAGCAGCTTCGGCAGCCTCCGTCCAGCCAGCCCCTGCACGCAGCCCGCCTGCTGGCGCATCCCCGGGACAAAGAGTTCGCCGCTTTCCTGATCTGCCTCTTGCAGGCCGGGGACGCGGAGGAGAGCCAGCGGACCAGTGGTCTGCTGCTCAACCGCCTGGGTCCCCAGCCCGCCCTGACCCTGGTGAAGGCCAACCGCCAGATGCTGCAGGACCTCTGCCAGGATCTGCAGCTGGGCTTCATCGAGCCGCTGGGCCTGGCGCTCTGGCTGGCCGCGCTGCGCAATGCCCTGCGCCGGCATCGCAGCCTGGCCGACCTCTACACCTCCTGCCTGGGTCCGGCGGGCAATCGCCCGCCCCTGGTGGCCCTGGACCGCTTCGTGGTGGAGTTGGGCTACGGATTGAGCGACGAGGAGTGCCGCGAGCAGCGGCTGGGCCACCTGCTGCCCCGGCCGGCCAAGGGCTCGTCCACGGCGCGCCTGCACCTGTTCATGCGGGCCGTCTGCCGGCCCGACGACGGCGCGGACCTGGGCCTCTGGAGCCTGCCCCGGCCGGACCAGCTCTTGTTGCCGCTGGATCAGGCAATCCTGGACCGCCTGCGCTGGCTGAAGCTGACCGAGCGCGAGAAACCCAGCCGGGGCGCTGTGCTGGAAGTCACCCAGCAGTTGCGCCTGCTGCGGCCGGCGGATCCGGCCTTCTTCCACCATGGACTGGAGCGGCTGGTGCAGTCCGGGTTGGACGTGGAAGGCATGCGCCAGCTTTTCCGCCACGCCTGAGGACCCTGCCAGGCCGCGCAGCTTGCCCCCCCTGCCCCCATTTGGTACGTTTGCCGCCCTATTTGGAAGCCCACTGCTTCAGAAGGGAACCCATGCCCACGGCACCCGCCGCCCTGTCCCCTGCCCAGTTTCCGCCTCCCCGGCCCGACGCGGGATCCGGGGATCCCCGCGCCCACGACTGGAGCGCCGTGCTTGGCTGGCTGGAGGCGGGGAGCGGCTTCCTGCTGACCACCCACGTCAATCCCGACGCCGATGGCCTGGGATCGCTGGCGGCGCTGGCGCATAGCCTGCGCGAGCGCGGCCGCCGCGTGCTGGTCGTGCTGCCCAGCCCCATGCCCGAGTTCTGCCGCTTCCTGCTGGCGGAGCTGGACGCCCCCGTGTACGAGGATCCGGCCCAGGTGCCGGCGGAGGAGCTGGCCGACCTGGACCGGGCCGTGATCCTGGACGTCTCCGGGCGTGAGCGCATCGGCGCGGTGGCCGGCCTGTTGGACAGCCGCGGCCTGCCCTGCCTGGTGCTGGATCATCACCTCTCCAACGAGGCCGTCGATCCCTTCCAGGTGGTCTATCCCGGCCTGAGCAGCACGGGCGAGGTGCTGGGGGCCCTGCTGGGCGCCTGGGGCGCGCCACCTTCGCCGGCCGTGGCCCGCTCGCTCTACGCCGCCCTGACCTCGGACACCGGTGGTTTCGCTTTCGCCTGCACCACGGGAGACACCCTGGAGCTGGCGGCCGCGCTGGTGCGGGCGGGCGCGCAGCCGGCGCGCATCCACGACCAGCTGAACCAGAACTATCCGGCGGCCCGCTTCGATCTGCTGGCCCGCTTTCTGGCCACGCGCCGCTCCCACGCGGACGGACGGCTGGCGGAGTTCGAACTCTCCCTAGAAATGCTGCGCGGAACCGGCGCGGCCCGGGAAGACAGCGAGGGCTTCGTCAATCTGGGGCTGTCCATCCGGGGCTGCTGCCTGAGCCTGCTCTTCTGCGAGCTGGAGGACGGCCGGACCAAGGTCAACTTCCGCTGCGTGGAACCCTACGACGTCTGCGCCCTGGCCCGGGAACTGGGCGGCGGCGGCCACCGGCTGGCGGCCGGGGCCACGGTGGCGACTCCCCTGGCGGAGCTGCGGCCCCGGGTGCTGGAACTGGCCCTGGCCCAGCTGAGGGAGCGATGAGGGCGTGGCGGGTCGGTTTGACCCGCGCCGCGGACGGAAGGAAGGATCGCCGATGGCCCGCTTGATCGAGAGCATCAATAGCCCCGCGGATCTGCGGGCCTTGCCGGAACAGCAGTTGCCGGACGTCTGCCGCGAGTTGCGCGACCACGTCATCGACGTGATCACCCAGGTGGGCGGCCATCTGGGGGCCAGTCTGGGCGTGGTGGAATTGACCGTGGCCCTGCACCGGGTCTTCGAGACCCCGCGGGACGCGCTGATCTGGGACGTGGGGCACCAGGCTTACATCCACAAGCTGCTCACCGGCCGGCGCGAGCGCTTCTCCACCATCCGCCAGTACAAGGGGCTCTCGGGCTTCCTGAAGTGCGCGGAATCCGAGCATGACGCCTTCGGGGCGGGCCACGCCTCCACGTCCATCTCCGCCGCGCTGGGCTTCGCCGAGGCCGCCCACCATCTGCGCCAGTCGCGCCACGTGACGGCGATCATCGGCGACGGCGCAATGACCGGCGGCATGGCCATGGAGGCCCTCAACAACGCGGGCAGCAGCGGGCGCGACCTGCTGGTCATCCTCAATGACAACGCCATGTCCATCAGCCCCAACGTGGGCGCCCTCTCGCGCACCTTCACCGAGATGACCACCAGCCCCAAGCTCAACAAGCTGCGCGACCAGCTCTGGGAGGCCCTGGGCCGCCTGCCGGGCGGCGGCAGCCGGCTGGCCCGCGAGTTGGGGCATCGGGTGGAGGAGAGCCTGCACAGCATGGTCACGCCGGGCCTGCTTTTCGACGAACTGGGCTTCCGCTACTTCGGGCCCGTGGACGGCCACGACCTGCCGGGCCTGATCCGCATCCTGGAGCGCATCAAGCAGATTCGCGGACCGCGCCTGCTGCACGTTCTGAGCGTCAAGGGCAAGGGCCTGGAGGTGGCGGAGAAGAACCCTGTGAAGTATCACGGCGTGGGTGGTAAACTGGTGGACACGGGCGACCTGCCCGCCCCGCCGCCGCCGCTGGAACGCCCCAGCGCACCCAGCTACAATGCGCTGCTGGCCGGGATCCTCGAACCTTACGTGCAACAGGATCCGCGCGTGGTGGCGGTCACTGCCGCCATGGCCGAGGGCACGGGCCTGGCGGGTTTCGCCGCCGCCCATCCGGGGCGCGTGTACGACGTGGGCATCGCCGAGGGCCACGCCGTGACCTTCTCCGCCGGTCTTGCGGCGGCGGGCATGCGACCCGTGGTCTGCATTTACTCGACCTTCCTGCAGCGCGCGGTGGACAGCATCGTCCACGATGTGGCCCTGCAGCACCTGCCCGTGCTCTTCCTGCTGGACCGCGCCGGTCTGGTGGGGGCGGACGGGCCCACGCACCACGGCACCCTGGACATCGCCTATCTGGCCATGATCCCGGACCTGGTGCTGGCGGCGCCCAAGGACGGCGACGAGCTGGCCGACCTGGTGGCCACGGCAATGGCCCACGAGCAAGGGCCCGTCGCCATCCGTTATCCCAAGGACAACAGTTTCCATTGGACGCCCGGGCGCGAGCCGCGCGTGCTGCCGCTGGGATCGTGGGAGTGGCTGCGGCGTGCGCCGGGGCCCGTGCTGGTGGCCTGCGGGGCGCTGGTGCAGGAGGCCCTCGAGGCCGCCGACCTGCTGGAGGCCCGGGGCATCTCCACGGCCGTGGTCAACGCACGCTTCCTGAAACCGATGGATCCCGTGCTGTTGGACGAGCTGGCCTGCCACCCGGGTCCGATCTACTCGCTCGAGGAGGGCACGCTGCTGAACGGCTTCGGCGTGATGCTGCGCGAGGCCCTGGCGGCGCGCGGGCACGCCGGTCCGCTGACTCTGCTGGGCCTGCCGGACGGCTGGGTCGAGCACGGCGAGCGCCGCATTCTCTTACACACCGTGGGCCTGACCGGCGTGGATCTGGCCAAGCGCGTGGAGCAGGATCTGGGCATGCGCTGAGCAGCTGGGCATGGCGGGACGAAATCGCATTCGAGTGAGGAAAGGCCCCCACGGGGGAGAAAGCAGGGAGGCATGATCATCCATCTGGCCCGCGAGGCGGGGTTCTGCTTCGGCGTGGAACGGGCCATCGATCTGGTGCAGGCGGCGCGCGATGACCAGCCCGGACGCTCCATCGACATCTTGAACGAGATCGTGCACAATCGCCACGTGATCGACGACTTCGCCCGTCAGGACGTGCAGAGCGTGCACTCCGTGGACGAGGCCCGGGACGGGATCTTCGTGATCAGCGCCCACGGCGTCAGCCCGGAGATTGTCGCCCAGGCCAAGGCGCGCAACCTGGAGGTGCTGGATGTCACCTGCCCGCTGGTGACCAAGATCCACCGCACGGCGGACCGGCTGGTCAAGCGCGGGTACGAGGTGCTGCTGCTGGGTGACGAGGGCCACGACGAGGTGGAGGGCGTGTTGGGCGTGGCCCCGGAGCACATCCACCGCATCCGCCAGCCCGAGGAGGCCGCCCGACTGCCCGAGTGGAGCCAGGTGGCGCTGGTCTCCCAGACCACTCAGGGCATGGCCGAGTTCGACTTGATGGAGCGCGCGCTGACCCGGCGCTTCCCGCACTTGGAGGTGCACAACACCATCTGCCACGCCACGGAACAACGCCAGGAGGCGATCACCGAGCTGGCCGTCGTGGCGGAGGCCGTGATCGTGGTGGGCTCGGGGAACAGCGCCAACGCCCGCCGCCTGCGCGACATCGCCGCGGAGATGGGGCGGCCGGCCTTGCTGATCGAGGACGAAAGGGGCCTGGAGCCCGCCTGGGTGGCGGGACGGGCCGTGGTGGGGGTCTCGGCGGGTGCGTC
>DYSB01000269.1 GCA_020726405.1 Acetofilamentum sp.
CCGACCCTGGATGATGAAGGAGCATGTGGTCTCCAGCTCGCCTGGCAGGAGCTCGAAGGGGCCGATGTCGAGCGCCACCCGGTCACAGGGACGCAGGTCCCCCTCCAGGTAGACGTTGGTGATCTTCAGCGGCAGCTCACCCGTGCTGGTGATCTGCACGGTCTGCGCCTCGCTGTCGTACTGATTGGACGGCGGACGCTGGAAGTACAGTTGGTCCTTGTTGATGGAGATCTCGTTGGACCGCTCGCGCCGGAGCCCGTCGTTGCCGCAGGCCAGGAGCAGGAAGGCGGCCCCGAGGCCGACCAGAAACCGGGTTTTCATCGTCTTGCCTTGCCTCACTGATCGTGCCGGGGGAAACACTGGGCGTCGTAGGTGATGCGGACGCGGGTGCCCGGCTGCGGGACGTGACCGTCTTCAAAAATCACGGAGTTGCTCTCTTCGTCAAACGACCAGCCATTGCCTTGGGCCGCGCCGTTCACCTCCACCGTGACCGAGCCGGGGGCGGCCGGCCGGGAGAGGAAGAACTGCACCTGGAGGCCGAAGGCGGCGGTGCCGATGGAACGCAGGTCGTTGGAGTAGTCGTCGGCGCAGATGCTGTGCACCGTGCCGTTGGTCCGGTTGGCGACCTCCACGTAGCGGCGGCCCGCGTCGGCGGCCCCGGTCTCGCTCTGGCAGGCCTCGGCTTGCCCGTGCTCGTCCGCCCCCACGATGGCGTGGGCGTGCATGCGCGCCTCATTGCGGAAGCCTTTGATACTCTTGAAGAAATCCACGTAGAAGTTGACCGTGGCCGCTGACTGGTCCTCCTCGTCGGAGAGGAAGACCATCTCCAGGGCGGCCGTCTCCCGCAGGAAACCCCGGTTGCGTCCGCCGCATGTGCCGTCCCAGCAGCGGTCGGGGGCCTGGCAGGCGGCGTCGTTCTGGCAGGCCACGCCGCTGTCGAAAGCCACCGGATCCGTCAGCGCCTTGTGGGCCGCCTCCAGCCCCCGCTCGTCGAAGTTGGCCCCGGTGCCCACGTTGGCCGACTCCTGGAACTGCGCCTCCGTCTGGGGGCTGCGGCGGATGATCCGCGGCTCGCCCTGCAGCCAGCCGCCCTCGTCGGCGTCGGACTCCATCGTGACGACGCCGAGCTGGAAGTCGTTCTGGAATTGGTCGGCGCCGCGGATGAAGTTGGAGATGTTCTCGGCGAGGTTGTCCTGCTCCTCCTGCATGGAGCCGGAGTTGTCGATGATGAAGAGCACGTCCACCTCCTGTCCGGAGCTCTGGACGAACTCGTCCGTCTGGCGGCGGTCGGCGGTCCCGGTGCCGGTGAGCGGCACGTGCAGCTCCGGGTTGTCGCTCGCGTCGGACGTGAAGACCAGCTCGCAGGCGTCGCCGCCCAGGTTGCCGGGTTCGTAGACCAGCTGCACGTCCGCCGGCCGATTGCGGCTGACGACGATGCACCCGTCGGCGTTGGCCACCGGGCGGTCGATGATGAAGAACTCGTCGCAGCCGTCCCCCACGAGGTCGAGGCCCGTGATGCACAGGTCCACGATGCCCGTGTTGTAGACGGTCACGCGCTCGGTGCGGGACGCACAGTCGCCCGCTGTGACGAGCCCGAAGTCGAGGTGGCCGGGGATGACCTCGATGTCGCTGTCCCCGCCCACGCCCTGCAGGTTGGCCGTGAGCTGGCGCTCCTCCTCCAGGTAGGGGTCCCAGTAGGTGATCGTCGCGATGCCCTGCATGGGGCCCCAGGCGAGGGGGTGGAACTCCAGGGTCACCGGGGCGATGAGTCCGGGCGCCATGACGCGGGGCAGGTGACCCGAGACGATGAAGGGGTTGCCGCCGATGCCGACGAAGGTCGTGGACTCGTTGCGGACCTCGCAGTTGCCGGTGCCGCGGTTCAGGACCTGAATCTCCCGGGACCGGGACGTGCCGCGGCTGACGAAGCCGAAGTTCACCTGCCCGTTCAGCAGACCCAACATGCAGGACGGCGCGCCGCCGCCCATCACGCTGAGGCTGACGGGCACGATGGGCTGGTCGGGCGTGCTGTTGGTGATGCTCAGGACGCCCGTGGCGTTGATGCCCTCGTCCAGCGCGGTGTTGCTGTACCAGACCTCCAGATCCACGGAGACGAGGGGCTCCAGCACCAGGGGCACCTCGGGGGCGGGCTCCAAAGCCCAGGCCCACGCGAAGCCGGCGTCCCCCTCCAAAGCCAGGTCCGTCACGGTCACGGGCAAGTCACCGCAGTTGGTGACCTCCACCATCTGGCGCGCGCTCTCCACGGTCCGCGCCACGACCCCCAGGCTCACCACCAGCGGTGTCACGTGGATGCACTGCTTCCGCACGCGCCCGTCGAGGGGGATGATGACCGGGTCCTCATCGGGATCATTGCTGTGGATCTCGAGGGCCGTGGAGTGGGGGCCGTCCGTGCGGGGGCGGTACTGCACCGTGAACGCGAACTGCTCCATCTCCAACAGGACAGCCGGCATCGGATCGGGCACACCCACGACCTCGAACTGCTCGTTGACGCCATCCTCGGCGAGCCCGAAGACGATCTGGTCCACTGAGAGCGGCGCGCTGCCTTCGTTGAGGACGATCAGCTCCACAGGCTCCGAGTCGCTCCCCAGATCCACAGCGCCGAAGTTGATGTTGGGCTGGGAGACGCGGATGTCCGGGCTCGGCTCCCGCCCGGAGAGGGGCACCACCAGGATGGGCAACCCCTCGTTGTCGGTGTGGATCTGCAGCGTGCCGGTGTCACTGTCGAGCCCGGAGGGGGCGTAGGTGACCTCGATGGTCAGGCTCGTCTCGCGGGTGATGGTGGGGCGCTCGGCGCCCCCGCGGGTGATGCGGAAGTCGGTGCTGGTGTCGGGGGAGAGGGCGATGTCGGTGATGGTGACGGGCACGGAGCCCTGGTTGGAGACGACCACCTCCAGGGGCTTCGTCTGGCCGCCGGGCAGCGGTCCGAAGTCCAGCTCCGGGGGTGTCACGACGATCTCCGCCGCCGCCTCGTTCGTGAAGATCGGAATGCGGAGCTCAGGCGTGGTGGCGTCGTTGCTCTCGACGATGAGCTCGCCGCCGTCCGTGCCGGAGTCCCGGGGTATGTAGGTCAGGATGACGGTCGTGTCTTCCAGTTGGCGGAGGACCACGATCAGGGGCGCGTGCTCCAGGGCGAACTCCCGGGGGTCGAGGGTGCCCGACAGTTGCACCCGCTTGATGGCGAGGCGCCCGCCGCCCACGTTGCGCAGCGTGATGTTCTGCTGCACCGATTGCCCGATGGGCACGGTGTTCAGGGACACCGTCGCCGGTACGGCCTCGATCTGCGGGTAGTCGACCTGCTTGAGCTTCTCGTCGCACCCCGGGGCGATGAGCGCCACGGCGAGCAGGGCCACGCCGTGGCGCCAGGGGTGGTGGCGCCACTCG
>DYSB01000049.1 GCA_020726405.1 Acetofilamentum sp.
TCACCACCTGGTTCTGGTTCAGGCCTGAAGGCCTTCACCTCACGTGACACAAATCATCTTCGAGTCTTAGAGCCTTCGTGCTCAACCAGACACTCGAACGAGCCACGCCCGACCCAGGCAAATCCAAAAAAACTCTGTGCCTCTGTGCCTCTGTGGTGACTCTTCCCCAGCCTACCCGACTCGCTCGAAGGTCGCCACCGCCTCCACGTGGAAGGTGTGGGGAAACATGTCCACGGGCGAGAGCCGGACGGGCCGGTAGCCGCCCGCCACCAATAAGGCCGCATCCCGGGCCTGGGTGGCCGGGTTGCAGCTCACGTAGACCAGCCGGCGCGGCGCCAACTCCAGCAGGTGCGCCACCACTTTGGCGTGCAAGCCGCCCCGGGGCGGATCCACCACCACCACCTCGGGCCGCGGCAAGGCCTGGCTGCGCAGCAGGTCCAGCACGTCGCCGCAGTGGAACTCCACCCGCTCCGCCAATCCGTTCAGCTCGGCCTGGCGCCGGGCGGAGGCCACGGCCTCGGGCACCAGCTCCACGCCCGTCACGTGCTCCGCGCGATCCGCCAGCAGCAGGGCGATGGCCCCGGTGCCGCAGTAGAGGTCCAGCAAGGTCCGCACCGGCTCCGCGCCCACGTGTTCGCGCACCAGGGCGAACAGTCGCTCGGCCTGTTCGGTGTTGGTCTGAAAGAAGGCCTGGGGCGCCAGTTCGTAGGTCAACCCGCCCAGCCGCTCGCGCAGCAGCCCGTCCCCGTGCAGCACGCGGTCCAGCTGGCCGGTGGCCACCATGCCGCTGCCCGCGTGGACGGTGCTGACGATCCCGCTCAGCACGCCGGGCAGGCGCTCCAGCAGCCGGGCGGCCAGCGCCTCCACCCGCGGGTCGCCCGCTGCGTTCACCACCAGATTGAGCAGGCGCTCGCCCGTGGCCCGGGACTCGCGCAGCACGACGAAGCGCCAGAAACCCTGCTGGGTTCGCACGTTCCAGACCGCGCCGGCCCCGCCACCCTCCGTGCGCACGAAGGCACGGATCTCCGCCAGCAGACGGGCCGTCCAGGGGGACTGCAGGTGGCACTCCAGCAGGTCGAAGACCTTGCTGTAGATGCCGGGCACGTGCTGGCCCAACCCGAACTCCGCCGGCTGCTCCGGATCGGGTGTCTCCGTCCATGCCTGGTCCGAAAAGCCGAACTCCATCTTGTTGCGGTACTCGAAGAGCCGCTCCGCGGGCAGGATGGGATCCACCCTCTCCACAGCCAGCCCGCCGATGCGCTGCCAGGCGTCGGTCACCATGGCCTGCTTCTCGCGCAACTGGGCCTGGTAGTCCAGACCCTGCAGCGGGCAGCCGCCACAGACACCCTGGTGCGCGCAACGGGCCGCCACGCGCTCGGGGGAGGGTTCCACCAGGCGCAGCAGCCGCACCTCCGCGTGCCGGCGCCGACCTTTGCCCACCCGCACTTCCACCCGGTCGCCGGGCAGGCCGCCACGCACGAAAAGCACGCGGCCGGAGGCGGCCCGGGTCACGCCCTGACCCCCGAAGGCCACGCTCTCGATGCGCAGGATTTCCGTCTCGCCGCTCGTGCTCATGGATCTCCAACGCAAACCGGCGGCACCAGCCGCCGGCTTGCACTCACTGGCTTGCTATAACTCAGCCCGCCACGGGCTCTTCCGGGGCCGGCAGGATCCGCGGACTCTCGGCGTCCGTGGCCTGCAGGCGGGACTCGCGGAAGACCAGCTCGTTGTCGCGCACGGAGACCAGCACCGTGCCACCGGCAGTGAACTCGCCCTTGAGCACCTCCTCGGCAATGGGGTCCTCGATGCGGCGCTCGATGATCCGGCGCAGCGGGCGCACGCCCGTGGCCGGGCTCCAGCCCTCCACCACCAGCAGGTCGATGGCCTCGTCGCTGAGCACGATCTGGAAGCCCCGGGCGCCCATCCGGCGCCGCAGGTCGTCCATCATCAGGCGCACGATCTGATTCACGTCCGTGCGGTCCAGCATGCGGAAGACAATCAGCTCGTCCAGCCGGTTGAGGAACTCGGGCCGGAAATGGCGCTTGGCTTCCTTGGTGATGTCGGATTTCATGGACTCGTAGCCCGGCAGGTCCAGGCCCTCGCCGCCGAAGCCGATGGAGGTCTCCTTGACCAGCTCGCGCGTGCCCATGTTCGAGGTCATGATGATGATCGTGTTGCGGAAGTCCACCTTGCGGCCGGTGGAGTCCGTCAGGCGCCCGTCGTCCAGCACCTGCAGCAGCAGGTTGAAGACTTCCGGGTGGGCCTTCTCCACTTCGTCCAGCAGGATGATCGAGTAGGGCCGGCGGCGCACCTTCTCCGTCAACTGGCCACCTTCCTCGAAGCCCACGTAGCCGGGCGGCGCACCGATCAGGCGGCTGACGGCGAACTTCTCCATGTACTCGCTCATGTCCACGCGGATCAGCGCGTTCTCGTCGCCGAACATCACCTCGGCCAGCACCTTGGCCAGCTCGGTCTTGCCGATGCCCGTGGGCCCGAGGAACAGGTAGCTGCCAATGGGGCGCTCGCTGCTCTTGAAGCCCGCGCGGCTGCGCCGGATGCTGCGGCAGAGGCGGTCGATGGCGTCCGCCTGGCCGATGATCCGCCGGCCCAGCGCCTCGTGCAGCTTGAGCAGGCGGCCGGACTCGTCCAGCGTGACCCGTTCGACGGGGATGCCCGTCATCTGGCTGACCACGGCGGCCACGTCATCCGGGCCCACCTCCACGGCGCAGGCGATCCGCTCGCGCTCCCACTCCTCGCGGACGACCTTCAGCTCGGCCTCGCACTTGTGCTTCTGGTCGCGGATCTCGGCGGCGCGCTCGTAGTTTTGCTGCTCGACCATGGCCTCCTTGTCATGGTTGAGCTGCTCGATGCGCTCCTCCAGCTCCACCAGCCCCTCGGGGACCACCACGTGGGCCAAATGGATGCGGCTGCCCGTCTCGTCCAGCACGTCGATGGCCTTGTCGGGCAGCATGCGGTCGCTGATGTAGCGGTCGCTCAGGATCACCGTCTGCTGGATCGCCTCGTCCGTGTAGCGGATACCGTGGTGCTCCTCGTACTTGGACTTCAAGCCCATCAGGATCCGCACGGTCTCCTCCACGCCCGTGGCCTCCACCATGATCTTCTGGAAGCGCCGCTCCAGCGCGCCGTCCTTCTCGATGTGCTGGCGGTATTCGTCCAGGGTGGTGGCGCCGATGCACTGCAGCTCGCCGCGGGCCAGGGCGGGCTTGAACATGTTGGAGGCGTCCAGGCTGCCCGAGGCCGAGCCGGCGCCCACGATGGTATGCAGCTCGTCCAGGAAGACGATGATGTTGCGGTTCTTCTCCAGCTCGGTCATCACGCTCTTGATGCGCTCTTCGAACTGGCCGCGGTATTTGGTGCCGGCCACCAGGGCGCCCAGGTCCAGGGCCACCACACGCTTGTCGTAGAGCACGCGGCTGACCTTGCGCTCGATGATCCGCAGCGCCAGGCCCTCGGCGATGGCCGTCTTGCCCACGCCAGGATCGCCGATGAGCACGGGATTGTTTTTCTTGCGTCGGCTGAGGATCTGGGCCACACGCTCGATCTCGCGCTCGCGGCCGATGATCGGATCCAGTCGGCCCTCACGGGCCATCTGGGTCAGGTCGCGACCAAAATGGTCCAGCGCCGGAGTCTTGCTCTTGGAGGCCGGCTTGCCCTCCGCCGCCTCGGCGGCCGCGCCGCCGCTTAAGGCCTCCACCTGCTCGCGGATGGCCGAGTAGGTGATGCCGAAGGAGCCCAGCACCTCGCCGGCCACCCCGTCGTCCTCCTTGGAAATGGCCAGCAGCAGATGCTCGGTGCCCACCTGCTCGGCGTTGAAGCTCCGCCCCTCCAGGTAGGTGACCTTGAGCACGCGCTCCGCCTTCTTGGTGAAGGGGATGTTGCCGATCTTCATCAGGTTCTCGTTGGATTCCACCCGCTCCAGGATGCGCTCCCGGATCAGGCCGGGCTCGGCTTCCAGGTTCTGCAGGATCTGGATGGCAACCCCTTCACCCAGCCGCACGATGCCCAACAACATGTGCTCGGTGCCGATGTTGTCGTGGCCCAAGCGCAGTGCCTCCTCGCGCGAGTATTGGATCACCTTCTGCACGTGGGCCGAAAACTTGCTGTGCATGCCTGTTCCTTTTCTGCGGCCGGCGCGATTTCGCGGCGCGGCACGCGGCTATGCGTGGTGTCGAAAGATGCTGAATCGCGCCGTCCGTCGGAAGTCCCCGGACCCGCCCGGCTTCAGCTCTCAAGCCAAGCCCGCAAGTCAAGGGGATTCTCTGTGGGCGGCCGGCAGCCCGCCGCGTCGCAGAGCCAGCCGGCGCTCGGGGTCCTCGAACAGCTGGCAGGCGGCCAGGGACCAACTGTGGCCGCCCGAATCCAGCGCCAGCCGGCCCGCCAGCGCGGCCAGCAGGGTGCGGGCCTGTTCGAGGAACTCGGCGCGGTCCAGCAGGCCCCAGATCAGGAAGGCGTGGTCGTCCAGCTGGCCCTCCACGCCCGCCCGGCCCTGGTGCCAGCGATGCCGCAAGCCCGCCGGGCCGTCCAATTCAGCCAGCACGAAGCGCGCGGCTTGCTCCGCTGCCTGTCGCCAGGTGTGGCGCGCTCCAGCCTCTCCCGCGGCCGGACAGGCGGCGGCCCGGGCCAGCGCAGCCACGGCCAGACCGTTCCAGTCGGCCAGCACCTTGTCGTCGCGCAGGGGATGCACCCGCAGCGCGCGCCGCCAGCAACCGGCCGCGCGCCGACTCCAACCGGTCGCGAGCGGAGTCGGACACCGTCTCCGCCCCCGGCACGCGGTGCAGGATGTTGCGCGGGTCCGCCCGGCCGCTGGCCTCGTCGTTCCAGTTGCCTTCCTCAAGCACCTGCCAGGCCGCCAGCGCCACGGCCAGCTTGTCCTGCGGCAGCAGCTCGCGCAGCTCGGCCCGCTCTTCCATTGATGCCGCTGGATCCTCCAGCGCCTCGCAGTGTGCCAGGGCCAGCAGGGCCTGGTTGTAGAGCATCTTCTCGAAGTGTGGCACGCGCCAGCGCACGTCGGTGGAGTAGCGGTGGAAGCCGCCGTGGCGGGCATCGTGACGGAATTTCAAACGCTCCACTCCGCTGCGCAGCTGCCCGGCCCAGGCCACAGAAGTGGACTTGGGGGCGGGGGCGGGGGCGGGCTCCCACTCGCCGGCGCGCGACAGCTCGGCCGTGATGGCTCGGGCACTCTCCAGCAGGCGCTCACGCTGCCCGCTCCACAGCTCCACCACCCGGGGGATCAGCTCCTGCAGCCCGGGCCGGCCGCCCCGGCCGACGGGCGGAAAATAGGTGCCCGCGAAAAAGGGCTCGCGCTCCATCACGTGGCACCAGTGGCAGGTGGCGTAGCCGATGCTGAGAAAGACCGGGCAGTCGCGCCGGCGGGCCTCGGCGAAGGCCTCGTCGCCCCAGGGCCACCAGTCCACGGGGTGGTGCGCGTGCTGCAGGAGATAGGGGCTGGCGGCCTGGGCCAGCCGGTTGGCCGGAGGCGGGGTCATGGGGTCCTTTCCGCATGCGCCGCATGCTACTTGTGCATTGCCAAGGTAGGCCATGACGACGCGCCGCCTGTCACGGAAGCGTCTGGCGGAAGCCCAACGGGTGGACGCGGCGCGCGGCGGCTATCGGTTGGGGATTGTGATCCTCACGGGAAGACGCGAAGAAATCCGAAGCGAAAAGAGGGAGTGATTCTATTGACTCGGATGAGCCATTCCATCCATCCCCCTTTGGATTTCTTCGCGTCTTCCCGTGAAATCAACGCGCCAGCGTGGCGCGCAGCAGGCGGGCGCGCAGGGCGGAGGCCTGCTTGCCCCCCATCCCGGCGTCGGAGCGCGCCGCCAGGTGGGCCGGGGCCAGCCGCAGCAGCAGGGGCGTGACCGGCACGGGCAGCTCGGGCAGGTTCCAGCCGGAGGCCGGAAATTGGGCGCCCAGGCGGAGCAGTGAGAGTTGCTCCACCAGCTCGGGATAGCCCAGCAGGCGGGCGGAGCGGCAGGCGGCCAGGGCTCGGTGGAGCTTGTCCTCCAGCTCCAGCCGCCGGTGGCGACGCAGCTGTTCGCGTGCCGCCTGTTCCAGGTGATCCAGCTCCGTCACGGCCGCCAGCAGGCGCTCCAAGGTGGCCTGGGCCGGTCCCGCGGCCCGGCAGGCCGGATCCGGCCAATCCTCGCCGCGGATATTCTCCAGCACCAGGAAGTCGCCGAAGCCCTCCTGCCACGTGCGGTAGCTCAGGCCCCGTTCGTAGAGCGGATCCAGGCTGTCCTCGACTTGGCCCCACCAGGCCAGCGCCGGCAGATGCAGGACCAGGGTGACATGGCAACCGCTGCCGCAGAGGAAGGGGTTGGCCGTGAGACGTTCGCCGCCCGGCCCCAGCGCCAGTCCCGGTTCGGCCTCCAGCCGCGCGGCCGTCTGGTCCAGCTCAAGGGCTCCCGCCCGCAGGCTGGCCTCGTCGCCGCGCAGATCCAGCCGCAGGTGGTCCTCCGCCAGCAGCAGCCAACTGCGGCGCTCGTCCCGGTCCACCAGGAGCCGGGCATCGTCGTGGCGCAGTTCCAGCGGTTCCAGCAGCCAGCGCTCACTCAGGAACTCCCAGTGGGAGTCACCCAGGCCCTTGAGCCGGGCCTTGTGCGCGGGCAGCTCCGCGGGCCAAAGCCGCTGCTGCAGCGAGGGCAGCAGCACGGCGCGCTGGCCTTCGGAGAGCTGGGCGGGAAAGGCCAGGTCGCGCAGATTGAGCCCGAGCTGCAGGCGCCCGAACAGCAGGATGGAGGCGTCCCCCGGCAGCCAGGCGGGATCCGCGGCGGACAGGAGCGTGATGAGTTCGTCCACTCCGCTTTCACCTTTCACTCGCTGCGCCATCTCACCACAGAGTCACAGAGACACGGAATTGACGCATCACGACAGACTGCGTGACACATCCACCCTTGTCTGGACTGTGCCTCTGTGACTCTATTCAGGAAGATCGAGCGCCTCAGCCACCAGCGCGATCGCGGATCCGGGCCGCCAGCTCGTAGTCCTCCAGCAGCAGGGCCAGCGATAACTCCGCCTCCTGGGGCGAGGCCAGGGCCTCCCGGGCGCGGGCCGGCACGGGATTCCCCGTGCGTTCCTCGGCCGGCGGGTCCACTGGAGCATCCAGCAGTGCCCTCAGAGCCGGAGCGAAGCGCATCGCGCAGCCGGGGCAGCCGTAGCGGCCGCTGCGGGCGAAGGCCTCCCAACTCTGCCCGCAATCCGGGCAGGGCGGCGGCATGACCCCCACGGGCAGCAGGCGCCACCCCCCCAGCAGGTGCATGCCGGACCGGCTCAGGCAGGAATAACAAATGCGCAGGGCGTGAGAGCCCGCCCCCCGTTCAAAGGCGGCGGAGCGCTCGTTGCAGACCTGGCAAATCATCGGACACCTCCACGTGCGCGACGGGCGTGTCCGCTCGCCGCTATCCGCTGATTCGACCTTCATCCAATTCCAGGACCCGGCCGGCAATCCTGGCCAGATGGGGATCATGGGTGACCATGATCAGGCACTTGCCTGATTCGGCCATGATTCCCAGGACGTCCTCCAGCACCCGGTCCGCCTGCTGGCGATCCAGGTTGCCGGTGGGTTCATCGGCGAGCAACACGGCGGGAGAAGGAACCAGGGCCCGGGCCAGAGCCACACGGGCACATTCGCCGCCCGACAGTTCCACGGGATGATGGGTGATGCGATGGGCCATGCCGAAGCGTTCCAGCCAGCCCCGGGCCTGGGCTTCGGCCTCGGCCGGGTCCAGGCCGGCGATCAGCCCGGCCAGGGCCACGTTCTCCAGGGCGTCGAAATCCGGCAGCAGATGGTGGGACTGGAAAACGAAACCCACATGCCGCGCCCGCAGGCGGGCCCGCGCGGTCTCGCCGCCCTCCCAGAGGGCCTGTCCCAGCAGGGTCACCGTGCCCGCGCTGGGGGCCTCCAGCCCGCCCAGCACGTGCAGGAGCGTGCTCTTGCCCGCCCCGCTGCGTCCGACCACGGCCAGCACCTCGCCCTCGCGCACCGTCAGATCCACGTCGCGCAGTACGTCCACCACGCCGCCCGGATGGGGGTAGCTCTTGCAGAGGCCACAGGCTTCCAGCAGAATTTCATCCCTCATGGCGGATCACCTCCACGGGATGCAGGGAGGCCGCCCGCCAGGCCGGGTACAGGGTGGCCAGCAGGCTGATCAACAGGGCGCTGCCCACCACGGCCAGGATGTCCGGCCAGCGCAATTCCACGGGAAAGGTGCTGATGAAGTAGACGTCCGGAGGCAGGCTGAGGATCTTGAAGCGGATCTGCAGCCAGCAGATGAACAGGCCCAGCAGGGCGCCCAGCAGCGTGCCCGTGCCGCCCAGCAGCAGGCCCTCTCGCACAAAAATCCGCCGGATGGAGGCCGGGTCCGCGCCAAGGGATTTGAGAATCCCGATCTCCTTGCGCCGCTCCATCGTGACCATGGTGAGCACGGAGATGATGTTGAAGGCCGCCACCAGCACGATCAAGCTGAGCATGATGAACATCATCCACTTCTCCAGCTTCATCATGCTGAACAGGTTTTTGTGCATGTCGTACCAGGTCCAAACACCCAGCGGGTACTCGAGCCGGTCCGCCAGCCACTCCTTGGCCTCGGGCGCCCGCTCCACGTCATCCAGCCGCACTTCCAGGCCGGTGACCAGGCTGCCCATCCGAAAGAGCGATTGGGCCTCCTTCAAGTCGATGAACGCAATGGCGTCGTCGAACTCGTAGATGCCCAGTTCGAAAATGCCACGCACCAGGAAGCGCCGCACCAGGGGTTGACTGAAGGAGGAAACGATGCCTGAGGGGGAGACAAACAACAGAGTGTCGCCGGACACCACGCCCAGCCCGGCCGCCAGGTAGCGGCCCACCAGAATGCCGGGCAGGCCGCCCGGAATCACCGGAGCCGTGGTGCCCTGGCCCTCCAGAACGGATTCGGGCCGCACCAGCACCGTGGCCAAACCTTCTGCCGTGTTGCCGCGCACCACGGCGCCTTCGCTCTCGCCCCGGAAGCGCAGCATGCCCTTTTCCAGGATGTAGGGCTGCATGTCTTTCAGGTGGGGCAGGCCGGCCAGTTTCTTGGTCAGGCCCTCGGGGTCGGGAATGCCGCGTTCGTGCCAACTGCGGATGCGCAGGTGCGCGTCCAGGCCGATGATCCGGCCCTGCACCTCGCTCTCGAAGCCGCTCATCACGGCCAGCACCAGGATCAGTGCCGCAGTGCCGAGGAAAATCCCCAGCACGGAAAACCAGGTCACCACCGAGATGAAGCCGGTCTGGTGCCGCCCGCGCAGGTGGCGCAGGGCCACGGCCCACTCCCAGTTGCCCCTCATGCCAGGGGCCGCATGGTGGGGAAGAAAATCACGTCGCGGATGGACTCGGCCCCCGTGAGCAGCATCACCAGGCGGTCCACGCCGATGCCCAAGCCGGCGGTGGGCGGCATGCCCGTCTCCAGGGCGCGGATGAAATCCTCGTCCATCGGGTGGGCTTCCGCGTCACCGCGCTGGATCAGACGGTTCTGCTCCTCGAAGCGTTGGCGCTGGTCCAGGGGATCGTTGAGTTCGGTGAAACTGTTGCACAGCTCCTTGCCCGCCACTACGGCCTCGAAGCGCTCCACGAGCCTCGGGTCGTCGCGGTGGCGGCGCGCCAGCGGGCTCATCTCCCGCGGGTAGTCACAGACGAAGGTGGGCTGGATCAACGTGGGCTCCACCAGCGCTCCGAAGATTTCGTCCACGATGCGGCTCCAGCCGTCCGTGGGCTCCACCTCCACGTGGAGCCGCTTGGCCAGGGCCCGCAGCGCGGGTTCGTCCAATTCCAGCACGTGCTCGCCCGTGGCCTCCTGCAGCAACTCCATCATGGTGGCGCGGCGCCAGGGGGGCGCCAGCTCCACCTCGTGGCCCTTGAGCAGAACCTTGGTGCCGCCGTGCAGGTCCACGGCGATTCCGGCAATGAGAGTCTCCACGAGCCGCATCATGTCCCGGTAGTCCTGGTAGGCCGCGTAGCACTCGACCTGGGTGAATTCGGGATTATGGAAGCGGTCCATCCCCTCGTTGCGAAAGTCGCGCGCGAACTCGAACACGCGGTCGAAGCCGCCCACGATCAGGCGCTTCAGATACAATTCGTTGGCGATGCGCAGGTACAATCGCATGTCCAGCGCGTTGTGATGGGTGACGAAGGGCTTGGCCGCCGCTCCCCCGTAAATGGGTTGCAGCACCGGGGTCTCCACTTCGAGGTAGCCCTCGCCCTCCAGGTGCCGGCGGATGGCCGACACGATCCGGCTGCGCTGCTCGAACACCGTCCGGGTGGCCGGGTTCACCAGCAGGTCCACGTAGCGCTGCCGGTAGCGCTGGTCCTTGTCGCTGAATTCGTCGAAAATCTGTCCGTCCTTCTCCTTGCTGGCGGGCAGCGGCTGCAGGTTCTTGGCCAGCAACTGGATACTCCTGACCTCCACGGAAGGCTCGCCCGTCCGCGTGGTGAAGGCTCGTCCCGTCACGCCGACAATGTCGCCGATGTCAAAGAGCTTGAAGACATCGTAGGTATCGGCACCAACCTGTTCGCGCTGGACGTAAAGCTGGATTTTCTCCGCGCCGTCGCGCAATTCGGCAAATGTTGCCTTGCCCATCCTGCGCAAACCCATCAGGCGCCCGGCCAGGGAGACGCTTGCGCCGCTCTCCTGCAGGGCGGCGAACTCCGCCAGCACGCCGGCCACCCGCTGCTCGCGCACGAAGCCCACGGGCCAGGGATCCACGCCCAGGGCGCGCAGGCTCTCCAGCTTGTTCAGGCGCTCCTGCACCACCGGGGGACGCTTCATCCCCTCCTGCTCATGCGTCATGGATCTTCCTTTACTTCGCGGCGCGGGGCCGATTGAGGACGGGGTCCAGCAGAAAACCGCGCACGAAGTGCAGGATTTCGCCGCCCAGCACGGCCGTGGTGTCACTGGTCTCGACGCCCGTGCGATGGTCCTTGACCATGTTGTAGGGGTGCAGCACGTAGGAGCGGATCTGCGAGCCCCAGGAGTTGTCGAGCTTGGTGCCCTCCAGCGTGGCCCGCTTGACCTCCTCCTCCTCGCGCTTCCTCGCCAGCAGGCGGCTCTTGAGCATTTTCAGCGCCGTGGCGCGGTTGCGGCTCTGGCTGCGCTCGTTCTGGCATTGGGCCACGATGCCGGTGGGGATGTGGGTCATGCGGATGGCCGAGTCAGTCTTGTTGACGTGCTGGCCGCCGGCCCCGGAGGCCCGGTAGGTATCCACGCGGATCTCCGAGGGGTCGATGACGATCTCGCTGTTGTCCTCCTCCTCCACCACCGGATAGAGGAACACGCTGGCGAAACTGGTGTGGCGCCGGCTCTGGCTGTCGAAGGGCGAGATGCGCACCAGGCGGTGCACGCCGATCTCGCTGCGCAGGTAGCCGAAGACGTTGTCACCGTCGATCTCGATGGACGCGCTCTTGATGCCGGAGAGTTCGCCCGGCTGCTCGTCCAGGATCTCCAGCTTCCAGCCCTGCTTCTCGCCGAAGGCCTTGAACATGCGCAGCAGCATGCCGGCCCAGTCCTCGGACTCGGAGCCGCCGGCGCCCGAATGGACAGTCAGGATGGCGTTCTTGGAATCGTCCGGTCCACAGAGCATGGTGGCCAGCTCGAGGCTGTCCAGATCCTGCTCCAGCGTGCCGATCAACGGGGCGATGTCCTCCAGCTCCTCATCGAGGGAGAGCTCCAGCAGTTCGGTCAGGTCCTGGCACTCCTGGGCCACGCGGTCGAAACGCTCCACCACTTGCTTGAGGCGCGCGGCCTCCCGCAGCACGGTGCGCGCGTTCTCCGGCTGTTCCCAGAAATCCGCGACCAGGCTTAGGGAGTCGAGCTCCGTGGCGCGCGAGCGGCGGTTTTCGACGTCAAAGGCCCCTCCGCAGATGTTCCAGCCGCTCTTCGCCCAACTTCACCACCCGGCGCAGATCGCTCTTCTGCAGACCCATCCCTTGTGCTCCTTTCAGGCTTCCAGGGGCGAGTAGACCCGATGCAGGGCCGTCCCCGGGAAGTAATGCTCCAGAATGCCGCGACAGTCCAGCCCCGCCTCGGCCAGGGCCCCGGCCCCCACCTGGCAGAGCCCGCAGCCGTGGCCCTGTCCGGCGCCCGTCAGCGTGAAGCGCTGGGGCAGGCCTTCGTCGTCCTTCTCCGCGAGCACCACGAAGGCGCTGCTGAACAGGCGGCCCGACGAGAGGGCCTCGCGGATCTTGAGTTCCTTCTGCAGGCGCAGGTTGCGCCGGCTGCCGATCAGTTCCAGTTCGATGATGCGCCCGGAGACGCCCCGGCGCACGGGCACCAGTTCGTAGAGCGTGCCCAGGTCCACGCCCGTCTTGCGCTGGATGATCTCCTCCAGCTCCCCGCGGCTGTAGACCTCCTTCCAGCGGAAGCCCTTGCGCGAGCGCTCCAGCAGGGCCGGACACGCGCTGCGCGTCACGCGGCAGAGGCAGCCGTCGGGCGGGTTGAGGATCCAGTCCCGGGCGGCGGCCTCCTCGCTCAGGGCCGGCTTGCGGGCCCGGCGCACAGGCAGATCCGGCCGGCCGTTCAGCACGCTCTCGGCCGGCGTGGACCAGATGTTCTCCTTGTTCTCCCCGTGACCGCCGCAGCAGGAGTGGGAGACCGCGTCGCAGAGTTCGTCGCGGATCAGCAGCACGTCGCCCGCCGTGGTGCGCACGGCGGCCTCGGTGGCCTCGCGGCCGCGGGTCAGGCCGCTGTAATGGAAACAGTGCCCGCCGGCGCAGAAGTGCCAGTCCTCGGTCACGTGACGCAGGCCACGCATGGAGAGCACCATCGAGCGCACGGCCACGGCCACGGCGCGCTGGGCCTCGGCCGGGAAGTCGCAGTCCAGTTCGCAGGGCAGCACGCCGCGCAGGTAGGCGTCCACGTCCAGTTCGTTGACCACGGCCAGCCGGCCCTGGTTGTCCACCCGGAACTCCAGCCCGCCTTCGAAACTGCGATCCTCCAGCGGGCTGTCCGGCCAGCGCTCGCAGGGCAGGCGGAACAGCGTCACCTGTCCGCCCGGCGCGGGCAGCAGGCGGACGCCCTGCTGGACTTCGCGGTCGAAGGCGAAGCCCGCGTTGGTGATCTCCACGCAGCCGGCGGGCGCATCGACCCGTTCGCGCACCAGGCACGGACGCCAGCGATTCTGGAAGTGGGTCATCAGCTCCGCGGCCTCGGCCATCTCGCCGAAGCCGCCCACCAGCACGCGATAGCGCAGCTTGCCGAAACGCAGGCCGCCTTCGGCCTGCTGGCGGACGCCCAGCTCCATCACCCGGGGGTTGTAACCCAACGTCTCCAGCTCCGCCACCAGCTTGCGCGCGGCCTTGGCGTCGGCGTAGGCCGCCACGATCACGGCGTGGCGCAGACGGGCCGGCGTGCTGTGCAGGGAACGCGCCATCCAACGCAGCTCGGAGCCCGGCGAATCCAGCAGCAGGGTGCCGTCCAGGCTTTCCAGCCGGAAAGGGCCGCTGACCCGGAACTCGATTTTTCCCAGGCGTTCCGCGAGCAGAATGCGCAGCAGAGGCGCCTGCGTCCAGGGCGAGGCTGGTGAAGGGAAAGAGGACGGGGTGCGGGACATCGGGGCTCCTGCCTCCTTGCATGCTGCTCATCCGGAAAATCCCTCAGCCCTTCATCCTTGTTCGTGGAGACGAAGAAACGAGGAATTCTGACCGCAGGAGCCGGCGAACGCTGGTGGATACGCCTGCGTGCCAGTAATTTAGCCTGCGAACGCATGGGAAACAAGGAAGCGGCCCGTGGGGGCCCCCAGCCGGGAGACGGCGAAATGTGGATTCAGGCGGGACGGCATCGGCTGATCAGCGCGCACCCCGCGCGGCTGGATTCCATCCAGTTGCGGCCCATCACCCACAGTGAATGCTTCGGCCTGTTCTTCAAGGGCAAGGAGGAGCAGATGGTGAATCTGGGGGAGGATCTGGACCAGGCCGAGGCCATCCTGGCCAAAGTGGCGGCCGCCCTGGGGCAAGGCCTGGGCTACCTTGACCTAAGCGCCGACCTATAGGTTCAGCTGCCTTCTTCACCTAAGCCGGAACAGAGTGGATTGCCGATCCGCCGTCATCCCCAAGGATGCGGGGATCCTGTGAGCAAAGCCTGTCATCCCAGCGCAAGCTGGGATGACAGGCGGACCGGAAACTCTCCAGTCGCCTCGCGGCGCCTGGCCGGAACTTGACCGCGAGTCACGTTGCCGGCATGCTGCCCATGGACGATCCATAGGATCCCAGCTTGCGCTGGGATGACGGGGAATCGTCCTTCGGTGGGATTTCGGCCAGCCATCGTGGCAGGCCGACGGTGTCGATTTCCTACCGGCGGTCCAGCGCCATGATCATCTCCACCCGCCGCTGGTGGCGGCCGCCCTGGTAGGGCTCCTTCAGCCAGGCCAGGGCCAGTTGCAGGCAGAGTGCCTCCCCCAGGCGCCCGCCCAGGGTCAGCACATTGGCGTCGTTATGCCGCCGGCTGGAGAGCGCGGTGTCAAGGGACTCGCAAGCCGCGGCCCGAATCCCGGGGACGCGGTTGCAGACCATGGCCGAGGCCACACCCACCGTGTCCAGCATGATTCCGCGGGCGGTCTCGCCCCGGGCCACGCAAGCGGCCAGTTGCCGGGCCCAGTGCGGATAATCCGTCGGGCTGGGATCGGGACAGCCCAGGTCCAGCACGCTGTAGCCGGCCCGCTCCAGTTCCGCGGCCAGATGGCGCCGGCACGGATAGCCGCCGTGGTCGCTGGCCAGGGCCAGCTGGACGCGCTCGCGCCCGCTCCACTGCGCGCCCACAGCGACCGACCCCACTTCGCCACCCGGAGCCTGCACGAGAGCCTGCACGGGAGCCAGCAGGCTGGCTTCCTCCACCCATTCCAGCCACACGCCCAGCCGCACGGCCAAATCGCGCGCCTCGTCGGTCAGCACGCAGCGGCCCTTCACCAGCACCAGCCGGGCCTGGCCCTTGGGCGCGCGGGCCGCCCGGCGCACCTGTTCGGCGGCGATCAGCCGGCGGGCCATCAGGCGCCCCCGTAGACGTGGCGGTAGTAGTCCAGGTACTCGAACAGGCTCTGGCTGCGCTCGTACCAGACGATCACCACCACCAGCAGGACCAGCCCGAGCAGGGACATCAGGGCGAACATGCCCCAGAAGCGGCGCTCGAAGGCGATGCGCAGAGCCTTGAAGAGGCGCGCCAGATACCAGAGCCCGAGCAGCACGAGCAGGATCACGGTGGGAATCCGCGTCGCCGAGGATTGCATCAGAGGCTGGAAGACGATCCCGATGGGGATCGCGAACAGCAGGCTGGTGGAACTCCAGGCCAGCAGCGTGACCGCCTGGCGATAGGTGAAGCGCGCGTTGGTCAAGAGGCCCAGGACGCGCAGACCCAGCGCGAACAGCACCTGGCCGCCCAGCAGGGCCAGCGCCAGCTGCAGAATGCTCTCCATGGGCGTCCAGGCCAGGCGGTGGATCCACTGCTGCAGGGGATCCAGCACCACCACCAACCCGAGCATGCGGTCCATCAGCGGACTCTTGCGCAGCAGGTGCAACCAGCCGCTGCCCAGCAGCGCCAGGGTGCCCGAGACCAGCACCAGCAGGAACAGGGCCTGGCCGAACTGGAAGACCCGCCGGTCGCGGATGTCCGTGAAAAAACCGTGGGAGTGGATGAAGCTCCGCCGCAGGTTCTGGCCGAAGACGTTGTTCTGCTTCCAGCCGATCAAGAGCAGGATCAGCAGCGCGAAGCCCGTCAGCGGGAAGGCGGCCGGATGCTGGGGCGAGTACTCGCCGCGGCTGAGGGTGGACGGCGCCGCGCCGGAATAGAGGCTGGCCAGTTCCTTGGCCGAGCCGCGGGCCACGCGCTCCTCGTTGTGCAGGCCGAAGGTGACCAGGGTGGGCTCCTGGCCGGGGGGCGAAGCCAGCTGGGGCCGGCCGCCGCGCCAATCGGCGAAGGAATGCACCACGGTGCCCGCCGGTCGCAGGGGGCCACCCGCCGCCCAGGCGCGCTGGGCGCCCAGCACGGTGGTCTGGATCGCCCAAGCCTGGTGCAGCTCGCCCCAGGGGTTCTCGTAGCCTTCCAGATTGCCGGTCTCCACGGCCCAGCCCACGCGCGCCAGCAGCACGGGCACGCGGGCCTGGGGCAGAACCTGGTGGCTGCGGGAGCCGAAGGGTTCCAGCAGCAGGAAGTCCAGCCCCTGGACCGCCGCGGCCTCGTCGCCCACCCGGCGCGAGAAGAAGCCGCCGGCGCCCAGCAGCAGTGGGCCTTCGGCCCTCAGGGTCTGCAATTCGGCGATCCAGGACTCCGCGCCTTCGCTGAAGTCCAACCCGCTGCCCAGGCTGAGCCCCAGCCAGGAGGCCGAGCCGCGGGACTGGCGCACCAGTTCGCGGGCCTGGGCCAGGGCCGCCTGGCGGAAGGCCTCGCGGGCCACCAGGCGCGGCGGAATTTGCCAAATGGGCAGCTCGCTGATCACCAGGAGGCCCAGCCGGTCGCAGATTTCCCCCAGGGCGGGATGGGGCGCCCCGCGCATGTGCAGCACTAGGTTGACGCCCATGTTCTTGATGGTCTCCAGGTCGCGCTGGAGCTGCTGGACGGAGATGGCCATGCCCGTGGCTGGATGGTCGGCCACGTAACTGATGCCCTGCAGGAAATAGGGCTGGCCATTGAGCCGGAAGCCCTCCGGTCCGCCGCTGAGTTCCTTGATGCCCAGGGTCTTGCGCATGCGGTGGACCACCTGGCCGCCCTGGCTCAGCACCAGCACCAACTCGAGCAGTTCGGGCTGCTCGGGCGACCAGCGCGGCAGGGGTGAGGCCCCGGCGATGCTGAAGCGCAGAGGCACGCTCTCCTGCTGCATCACTTTCACGGCCAAGCGG
>DYSB01000050.1 GCA_020726405.1 Acetofilamentum sp.
GGGCGCCCCAGCCGGTCTGACAAAGGAAAACCGGCGTTCCTGCGAACGCCGGCTCCTTGTTCTGCCGAAACTGATCGATCAGCCTTGCAGCAGCTGGGCCACCATGGAGGGCATCTGGTTGGCTTGCGCCTGCATGGCGATGCCGGACTGCATGAGGATTTGCGCCCGCGTGAAGGCCGACATTTCCTCCGCCATGTCCGCATCCCGAATCATGCTCTCAGATGCCGTGGCGTTCTCCTTGGAGACCTGCAGGTTTTGCACCGTGGCCTGCAAGCGGGAGACATAGGAGCCGATGCGTGTGCGTTCGGTGTCCTTGGTGTCGATCACCGTGTCCATGGTGTCGATGGCGCTCTGCGCGGCGGCCGTGTTCAGCAAGTTTACCGACAGCAGGCCCAGACCGGAGGCGGTCATGTCGGCCAGATGCAGGTAGTAGTAGTCCTCGCCGGACACGTTGTAGGTGCCGATGTGCAGCTTGATTCCCTGTGCGCCCGCTCCCGAGGCTCCCTCGGAGTAGGTGCCGTCGATCAGGTGAAGGCCGTTGTAGTTGGTGACCGCCGCGATGCGCGTGATCTCGCTCTTGAGCTGCTGGAACTCCGTGTCCAGATAGCTCCGGTCCAGGCTGCTCATGGTGCCGTTCGAGGCCTCCACAGACAGGGACCGCATGCGGATCAGCTTCTCGTCGATGGTCGCCAGGGCTCCTTCGGCGGTGGCCAGCATGTTGATGGCGTAGTTCGCATTGCGCTCCGCCTCCGTCATGCTGGAGATCTGTGCCCGCATCCGCTCCGACACAGCCAGTCCCGCCGGATCGTCCCACGCATAGTTGACGCGCAGGCCGGATGAGAGCCGGGTGACCGCCTGATCAAGGGCGTTCTGCGTGATGCCCAACTGGCGATGGACGCCAATGGACAACGAGTTTTGGTTGATTCTCAGACTCATCAGTCAATCCCCCTTGGATTGCGACCTGCTAACGAACAAAATCCGCGATCACTCTTTTGCCGTCTGTCGTTCCTGGATACACGTGGCGTCCGTTGCGCTTGAGTTCTCATCGTCCCCCTGCGTCGCTGGACAGTTGTGTTGTCGGGAGAATCAAAAAAAACTTGAGAGCCGGGCAGGGCTTCGAGCGAGCGCGAGAGCGGGTCCAGGGGGGTTAACAGGGCCGCGCATCGCTGTGGCAGCGGGCGGAGGGCCTCCGCCAAATTTGGCCAAGTCAGAAAGGGATGAGTGGCGAGACAGAAAATTGTCGGGGCGAAGTGGTGGTGTTAGACTATTCCGTACCAAGCTGGAGCCAATGCTCCACCATTTCCTCTTGGGCGACGGTCTCCACGCTGCCCGGCCGCAACTGGCGAACCCAGGCCACGGCGGACGGGCCGTCCAGCCCCAGTTGGCGACCCAGCAGGCAGGCCAGCAGGGTACCCGTCCTGCCCATCCCCGCCGCGCAATGCAGGGCCAGGGCCTGCCCGGGCGGCAGCGCGCGCAGTCGCTTCCACAGCCGGTCGGCCTGTTCGGGCGCCGGCGGGCAATAGTCGTCCACTGGCAGGTCCAGCAGCTCGATGCCGGCCAGGGCCGCGCGCTGCTCCGGGTCGTAGGCTTCGCCGCTCAGGTTGACCAGCAGGCCGACACCCTGGGAGCGCAGGAAGGCGCCGCTGTCCACGGCCGCGCGCCGGGGAAAGGGCCAGGCTAGTCCGGCCAGCCGGCCGGGTAGTACGAAGGAGAAGTTGAGGTGCTCGGCGTCGGTCATGGGAACTCCTGACTCTCACTCCACTCTGGTCTGTCATCCCAGCGAACGCGCCCAATGCCATTAGCGTTGGGACGGGATTCCGTGCGGACAGGCAGTCCTCCAGGCGCCACGTGGCAAAAGGTGGACGGGAAGATGGCCCGCAGGATCCCAGCTTCCGCTGGGATGACAGCGTTCTCCATCCCCCACGCCCCGTGGGGGATGCCGCGCCGCAGGCGCGAATGGAGGCTTCAAACCATCGAGTGCCCCCATCCCCCGCCGCTACGCGGCGCCTTCCCCCGCCAGGGGCGGGGGAAGGGAATTGGCTACGCCTCGCCTGCAGGAGACTCCAGCAGGCGCAGGGCGTCGCGGAACTCGCCTCCCTCCACGTCCACGGTCTCCATGTCTCCCATAAAGCCGGGCAGGATGCGGCGGGCCAGGGCCTGGAAGGCGTCGGTGCGGTCGCTGAAGACATAGCGCCGACGGCCGTTCTCCAGGTTGGGCGAGGCCAGATCCAGCCGGGCCAGGATCTCCGCCAGCTCCACGGCCGTGCCCTCGGCGGCGTCCACAATGCGCAGCTCGGGACCCAGGGCGCGGCGCATCTCGCTCTGCAGCAGGGGATAGTGCGTGCAGCCCAGCACCAGCGTGTCGATGCGCGACTGCCGGATGTCGGCCAGGTAGTGCCGGATGACGGCCTCGGCCACCGGGCCCTCCACGATGCCGTCCTCCACCATGGGCACGAAGAGCGGGCAGGCCCGGGAGAGGGTGCGCACCTGGGCGTCCAGGCGGGACACGGCGTCGGGATAGGCCCGGCTGTTGACCGTGGAGGCGGTGCCGATCACGGCCACTTCGCCCGTGCGGGTGGCTTCCACGGCCTGCCGGGCGCCGGCCTCCACCACGCCGATCACCGGGATGTCCAGCAGCTGGCGCAGCGCGGGCAGGGCCACGGCGCTGGCTGTGTTACAGGCCACCACCAGCGCCTTCACGCCGCGGGCCACCAGCCAGGCGGCGATCTCGCGGCTGAATTCGCGGATCACCCGCGGGCTGCGGATGCCGTAGGGCACGCGGGCCGTGTCGCCAAAATAGATGATGTCCTCGCGGGGCAGCAGCTCCAGCACGCGGGCCACGACCGTCAGGCCGCCCACGCCGGAGTCGAAGATGCCGATGGGTTTGGTGGAGGGCATGGGTCAGGCCGCGTGGGAAGTGGGACGGTAGCGGCGGATCCGGCGCAACGATTCCTCTTCTTCGCGCAGGGCGTGCCAGAGGTCCCAGCGCAGCTGCAGGTTCAGCCAGAAATCGGGCGTGGTGCCGAAGAACTTGCCCAGTCGCAGGGCCGTGCCGGGCGTGATGCCGCGCTTGCCGCGCACCAGCTCATTGACGCGTTGGAACGGAACCTGAATACCCTCCGCCAGCCGCTTCTGCGAAAGCTTCAACGGCCGCAGGAATTCCAGCAGCAGCATCTCGCCGGGATGGGTCGGGGGGCAGTGGGTCGGTATGCGGATCATGATCCCTTCTCCTACCGATGGTAGTCGACGATCTCCACATCCAGCGGGCCGGACGATCCCCACGTGAAACAGATGCGGAAGCGTCGGTTGATGCGGATGCTGTGCTGGCCGCTGCGACTCCCCGCCAACAGCTCAAGGCGATTACCGGGCGGAATGTGCAACTCCTCAATGAAGCGGACGGAGTCAATCTGCTCCAACCGCCTTCGGCAGCCGCCAATAGCTGACTTGGGCAGACCCGCCGCGCGAGGACGCTGTCTCGCCCGTAGAAAACAACCTCGGTGCCTTGGTCATGAAACGTGAGTATCATGGTGCCAGCATAGCACGGGGTCCATGCTACGCAATGGCACGGGGGGAGTCAAGTTCGGTCCCGGCGGGAGACCGTCAGGGGCGCTTGACGAAGCCGCCTTCGGGCAGCGCGCGCACCCAGTCCCGGAAGCGGCTGCCGCGCTCCTCGAAATTGGCGAACTGGTCGAAGGAGGCGCACATGGGGCTGAGCAGCACCACATCGCCCGAGCGGGCCAGCCCGGCGGCCAGCTCCACGGCGCTCTCCAAGCCCTCCACCCGATGGACGGGCAGTTTACCTTGAAACCAGTCGCCGATGATTCCGCCGTCGCGCCCGAAGACCACCAGCTCGCGCACGTGGCGCAGTACGAGTTCCTCCACCGCGCGGTACTCGTCGGTCTTGGCCTCGCCGCCGGCCAGCAGGATCACACCGCCGGGGGGAAAGCCGGCCAGGGCCTTGGCCGTGGAATCCGCGTTGGTGGCCTTGCTGTCGTTGATCCAGCGCACGCCGGCGCGCTCGGCCACGGTCTCGATGCGATGCTCCACCGGCGCGAAGTCCAACATGGCTCGGCGCACGGTGGCCAGGTCCAGCTCCAGATCCCGGGCCGCCAACAGCACGGCCGCCAGGTTCTCCAGGTTGTGCGCGCCGATCAGCCGCGGCTCGCCGGCCCGAATGAAGGGCCCGCCGTCCTGCCCCGCAAGCCAGAGTCCGGCCTCGTCCACATGGGCCTCCGCCGGACCCGGCCCGGTGCGGAAGGCACGCACCCGGCAACCCAGGTTCCAGGCCCGCGGCGCCAGCAGGGGATCTCCCCCGTTGACAACCAGGCAGCCGTCCGGCGTGAGTTGCGTCGTGAGACGCCACTTGGCCTCCAGGTAGCCCTCCATGTCGCCGTGGCGGGCCAGGTGATCCTCGCTGATGTTGAGCAGCAGGCCGCAGCGCGCCTGCAGGCAACGGCTGAGTTCCAGTTGGTAACTGGAAATCTCCAACACCGCCCAGGCGGGCTGATCCGCCCGCAGCGCCACCAGACTGAAGGGATGACCCACGTTTCCGCAGGCCGTGGCGGTGAGCCCGCAGGCCCGCAGCACGGCTTCGGCCAGCAGGGTGGTGGTGGTCTTGCCGTTGGAGCCGCTCACGGCCAGCACGGAGCCGCGGAACCAGGCCCGGGCAAAATCGGGCTCGCTGTGGACCGGGATTCCAAGTTCCAGGGCCCGAGCCACCAGCGGATGGCGGGGCGGGATCACCGGACTGGGCACCAGCAAATCCACGTCGGCGGGCAGGCTAGATTCGCGCACGATCTCCACGGGCAGCCCGTCGAGCCGTTCCGCCAGTTCCTGCGGTGCCAGATGGTCGTCGCGCAGGCTGACCCGGTAGTCCCGGGCCACGCCCAAGCGCGCCGCCGCCAGCCCGCTGCGCGCCGCGCCGATGATCAGCAGATGTCCGCCGCGGGGCACGGCGGGCTCAGGTTCGGACATGCTTCCTCCCGGCATTTCGACTCAGCGGACGCCGTACTGACGCAGCGCCCAGGTCGCCGTGGCCGCCAGCGCGGTTCGCGGATCCGTGGGTCCCGTGCCGAACTGCGCCCGGAAGCGCTGCTCGTCCACCACGAAGGGTTCATCCCACTGGTAGCCCATTTCCTTCAGCTCGCGCAGCATGGGCATGAACAGGGCCAGGGCGTCGGGCCAGAACCAGTCGCCCAGCGAGCTGAGCCGTCCGGCGGGTCCGTAGAAATCCGAGGCCCGGCCGACCACCGCCTCCACCCGACCCTCCCTGTGCGCGCGGAAGAGCTGTTCGGCCACCCGGGCCTGCACTTCACCCTTGCGGCTGCAGGGATTGACGGGACTGTCCTCATCCAGCCGGCGGCCGTCCGGCCGGCCCAGCATGTAGAGGTTTTCCAGCACCACCAGCCGCGTCCCCGCTCAAGGTCTCGATCCCGGCGGCGGCTTTCGCCGCGGAGCGCCGCACCACGCGCACCCGCAGGCCGCGGGCCGCCAGACGCTCCGCCAATCGGCCGCCCACCTGGCCGGCGCCAAACACTACATGCAGTGACGGTTCCATCAACGGTTCTCCCAGGCTTCGCGCAGCACGGCGCGCTCGTCGAAGGGAAGTTTGTCCGTCCCCAGCAGCTGGTAGCGCTCGTGGCCCTTGCCCAGCAGCAGCAGCAGATCCTCCGGTCCGGCGTCGGCCAACATGGCGCGGATGGCCGCGGCGCGGTCGTCGAGGCGCGTGATGCGCGGATCGCCACCCTGGCGGGCCAGGATGTCAGCGAAAATCTGCTCCGGATCCTCCCGGCGCGGATTGTCCAGGCTCAGCCAGACCCGCTCCGCGTGGCGCAGCACGATCTCCAGCATGACGGGCCGCTTGCCCCGGTCGCGCTCGCCGCCACAGCCGAACAGCACGTGCAGGCGCCGGCGCGGCAATTGCGCCACGGCGGCCAGGGCCTTCTCGTAGCCGTCCGGCGAGTGGGCATAATCGATGAGCACGCGCGGACCGCCGGGCAGCCGGACAGGCTCCATCCGCCCGGGCACGGGTTCGACGCGGGCCAGGGCCTCCGTCAGCTCGTTGGCGGGCAGGCCCAGACAGCGGGCCGTGATCCAGGCCGCCGCCGCGTTGCCCACCTGGAAATCGCCGTGGATGGGAATTGCCAGTGCGTGGCGCTCCCCGCCCCGGCTGAGCGTGAAGGTCTGGCCCTCCGGCGTGAGACAAGGCTCCGTGATCCGCCACTCCGCCGCAGGCCCGTGCCCCAGAGTGCTGACGGGCAATGGGTCCAGACCCTCCGCCAGCCGCGCACCCCAGGGATCGTCCACGTTCACCAGTCGCAGGGCGGGCTCCGGGCGCCGCAGAAAGGAGGATTTGACGCGGAAGTAGTCCTCCATGTCGGCGTGATAGTCCAGGTGCTCGGGGCTCAGGTTGAGGAACACGGCGCTGTGGAAGCCGAAGACGGCCTCGCGCCGCTGGTGGATGGCGTGGCTGGAAACTTCCATCACCAACTGCCGACCGCCCTGGTCCAGCAGGCTGCGGGCAAAGGCCGCCAGCCAGGGGGCGTCCGGCGTGGTCAGCGCGGAGGGCAGCGGCTCGTCGGCCCCCAGCCGGCTGCAGATCGTGCCCACCAACCCGGCGCGCGGATCCTCCAATCGCAACAACTGCTGCAGGATCCAGGCCGTGCTGGTCTTGCCGTTGGTGCCCGTGATGCCGTGGACGCGCAGCTCGTCGCCCTCCAGCCCGGCGATGCGCGCCGCCGCCCGGGGCAACCAGTCGCGCGTGTCCTCCACCAGGATCTGCCCGGGCAGCGCGCGCAGGGTCTCCGGCTGCTCCAGCTGCCAGGCTCGCTCCACCACGCAGGTCACGTCCTGCCGCAGCAGCCCGGGCACAAAATCGTGGCCGTCCTGGCCCGTGCCGCGCAGGGCCACGAACAGGTCACCCGGTCGGCAGCGCCGGCTGTCGGTGCGCAGGCAGGGGCCGTCACCGGGCAGGCTCTCCAGCCCCGCGCGGCCGTCGGCGGTCAACTGGGCGCGGCGCACGCCGGGCAGCGCGCAGAGCCAAGCGAAGGAGACTTCACGTCGCATGGGATTCTCCCCGGCAAGTGGAGACGTCAGGAGCGCCACCCGCCAATCCGTGGTCGCCGCAGGCTGCTCAGGACTTTGCCGACGGATTCCAGCAGAATGCGCAGGTCCAGCTGCGGACTCCAGTTCATGGTGTAATACATGTCCAGGGCCAGGCGTTGACCGGGCTCAAAATACCCGTAATCAGTCACCTGCCAGAGACCGGTCAGGCCGGGCCGGATGTGGGCGAAGGCTGTGCTGTTGCCGCCGTAGAGGTCGAACTCCCGCTCGATGAGCGGTGCCGGTCCCACCAAACTCTGCCGGCCCAGCAACACGCCCAGCAGTTCGGGCAGTTTGTAGATGCCGGACTGGAACAGCCAGCCGCCCTGTTCGTAGTCCACGCGCAGCTGCAGCAACTGGATGGGCCGCCGGGCCAGGTCGTAGCGCCGGATGCGCATCAGGGGCCGGAAGCCCAGGCAGGGCGCAGCCAGCAGGATGACCAGCAGCACGGCGGGCAGCGCCGCCAGGGCCACGGCCAGGTCCAGCGCGCGCTTCAAGGTCCGCACAGCCGGCCGCCAAAGGTTCTGCTGCAGGCTGAGTAGTGGCCTGGTGTCGGGCCGAACGATGCGCGAGCCCATGAAGGCCATGCTGGCCGCGTCGGGCACCAGCTTGATGGTCTTCACGCGGATCTCGAATTTCCGCAGCACGGTGGTCACCCGCCGTCGCGGCAGACCTTCCAGGAACACCACCACCTTTTGCAGCCGCCCCTCGCCCAGCAGACGCTCCACCTCCGCGTTGCGGGCGGGTGTGAAATCCTGGTCGCTCTCGTCGAACAGGTCGCTGGGCGAGAAACGCCCCAGCACGACGTTGCGACGCTGGTAGCGCCGCCGATCCACAGCTTCCAAATAGGCCTCCACGCGCTCCCGGCTGCCGATGAACAGGGTGGGAGTGCGCAGCACGTCCAGGCCCTCGCAGAGCGCGAAAACCAGCGCGCGCGCCGTGGGCAGCAACAATAGCAGCCAGCCCATGGCGAACAGGGTCCCCAGCCGGCTGAACTCGTAGTCCAGCCGGAACAGCACCAAGTAGGCCAGCACCACGGGCAGCAGCCAGGCCGCGGCCTGCAGCGAGCCGTAGACCTGGCGGCGGCGGTCCGTGTCGGTGAAGCGGTAGAGCCCTGAGCGCGTGGCGAAGATCACCAGCAGGATGAACGTGGAGGGCAGAATTTCCAGGTAGAGGCTCCAGGGCTGCTGCACGCTCACCAGCCCGGGCAACAGGGGCGGCAGCAGGTAGAAGCGCGTCCACCAGCCCAGCCAGAAGGCCAAACACAGGCTGAGGAGATCCAGTAGGACCAGGCCGGCGCGGAGCAGGTAGCGGGCCATCAGCGGCGGCGCGTCTTGAAGAGGTTCATCAGCAGGAACACGGCCATGCGCAGATAGATGCCGGTAAAGACCAGGATCGTCAGCGGCAATGTGTAGCGCCTGCGGTAGTGCTTGTTGTAAAAGATGCGCATCGAGTCGTGGAAGTAGAAGATCACCCACGGCTCGCGTTTGTTGGTGGTGCCGCCCTTGTGGTGCAGCATGCTGATGTCGCCCAGGTACCAGACCTCGCGACCCCGCTGCTTGACCAGAAAGCAGAGGTCAATGTCCTCTCCGTAGAAGAAATAGTCCTCGTCGAAGGGGCCGGCGGGCAGATCCTCCCGGCGCGCCATCAGGAAGGCGCCCACCAGGCTGTCCACCTGGTAGCGCTCGTCCTGGGGCAGGTAGCGCAGGTCGTAGGCGGCGAAGCGCCGGCTCTGGGGAAAGAGCTGGTTCAGGCCCAGCATCTTCCAGAGCGACACGCTGGGCGTGGGGAAGGAGCGGCGACAGGCGCTGTCCAGGGTGCCGTCGCTTTTGAGCAGGCGGCAGCCGGCCAGGGCCGCGCGGGGATTCCCGTCCAGAAAGGCCACCACGCGCCGCAGCGCGTCGTTCTGCACCTCCGTGTCGGAATTGAGGAACAGCACATGGCGACCGCGGGCCAGCCGGGCGGCCACGTTGTTGGCGGCGCCGAAACCCACGCCGCGCTCCAGACGGAGGAAGTGCAGCCAGTCGTAGGCCGCGGCCAGCCGCTCGCCGGACCCGTCGCTGGAGCCATTGTCCACCAGGAAGACCTCGCAGGCCAGGTCGCGGGCCTCCGCGTGGATGGACTCCAGGCAGGCGCGGGTCAACTCCTCGGTGTTGTAGTGCACGACGATCACCGAGAGGCCCGGCTGCTCCACAACCTGCCGCGGCGGGCGCCCGCTGGGCTCGGGGGTGGGGATGCGCGTCATTCAGCCGCCTCTGCCCGCTCCTCCTTGACCAGCAGCTGGCCGCAGGCGGCGTCGATGTCCGTGCCCATGTTCTGGCGCAGGGTTACGGTGAAAGGCGCGTTCTGCAACTCGTCGAAGAAGCGCTGGTAGACCGGCTGCCCGCTGCTCTGGAAGCCGCGCTCGGTGGGGTTGTAGTAGATCAGGTTGAGCTTGGACGGCAGGCGCGAGAGGCGCGCGCGCAGGCCGCGGATATCATCCGGGCCGTCGTTGACGCCCTCCATCAGGATGTACTCAAAGGTCACCCGCTGGCCCGTGGCCTCCGTCCATTCCTTGCAGGCGGCGAAGAGCGGATCCAGCGGATACTTGCGGTTGATGGGCATCAGGGCCGAGCGCTTCTCGTTGGTGACGGCGTTGAGCGAGACCGCCAGTTTGCAGGGCAGATCGTCCGCGGTCATGCGGCGGATTTGGGGCACCAGGCCAGCGGTGGAGACGGTCATCCGGCGCCGGCTGAGGGCCAGTCCGCGATCGTCGTGCAAGAGGCGCAGGGCCGCCGCCACGTTTTCGTAGTTGTGCAGCGGCTCGCCCATGCCCATGAACACCACGTTGCTGAGTTCCAGCCCGGGCTGGGCCGTCACCCACAGCACCTGCTGGACGATCTCTGCGGCGCTCAGGTGGCGGCGGAAACCCATGGTGGCCGTGGCGCAGAACGCGCAGTCCAGGGCGCAGCCCACCTGGGTGGAGACGCAGAGCGTGCTGCGCTTCTCGAAGCCCATCCAGACGGCCTCGATCCAGGCGCCGTCCGCCAGCCGGAAGAGGAACTTCTCGCAGTTGGAGGTCTGGCTGCGCACGCGGCGCTGCACGTCCAAGTCGACCACGCTGTAGCGCTCGTTCAGGTGGAGGCGCAGGCTCTTGGCCAAGTTGGTCATTTCATCAAAGTCAAAAGTGCGCCGGGCATGGATCCAGTTGAAGACCTGGTCGGCGCGGAAGGAGGCCTGGCCGTCGGTCATCAGCCGGGCGCGCAACTGTTCGAGACTGTCGCCGGCCAGGGAGAGGCGGGCGGGAGCCGCTGGGTGAGTAGGCGGGCTGACGGGATGCGACACAGTCTCCTCGCCCCTTCCGGTCCTACCTGGAGGAGGACAATTGGGACTCGATGCAGGACTTCAATTCCATCAAGCGGTAGGGCTTGTAGAGATGGGGCGGATCACCGGGCGACGAATCGGGCTCGGGATCCCCGCTGCAGTAGATGGCGCGCACGTCCGGACGCAGCTTGCGCAGCTCCCGCAGCAGCTGGCGGCCCGACATGCCGGGCAGGTTCAAGTCCAGCATCAACAGGTCGAACTGGTCCGGTTCACGGGTGAACACTCGGATGGCCTCGGGTCCGTCCACGGCTGAGGTCACCTGGTAACCCAGCATGGTCAGCATCTGCGTGCTGATCTCGCGGACCGCGTCTTCATCTTCAACCAACAGAATGTGCGGTTTCACGCCCGGTTCCCCCGACCTGTGTCCATACAAATTCACCCCCTGGAAGGAAGGAAATCGCGGGCTTGGGTTCAAGCTGGGCCCGCTTTGGCCGCCACTTCCGCGCCGGCCGAGCCAGTCGGCCCTTGCCATGCCGTCCTCGGTGCGTTCATTCGCAAGCCCCCGGGGATCAGCCCTTCGGGTGGTAGCGCTTCCGTGCCTCGGGCAGCAGCTTGCGCAGGTTGGCGATGCGGGTTTTGTCGGAGGGGTGCGTGCTGAGCAGTTCCACAGGCGCGCCCGACTTGCCGGCGGACATGCGCTCCCAGAAGGTCAGCGAGGCCGCCGGATCGTAGCCGGCCATGGCCATGAAAATCAGGCCCATGTGGTCGGCCTCGCTCTCGTGGGTGCGGCTGTAGGGCAGCATCACGCCCACCGTGCTGCCCACGCCATAGGCGGTCATCCACAGCTGCTGGGTTTCAGCGGGCTTCGTCTCCAGGTAGGTGGAAAGCGCCAGGCCGCCGAACTGCTGCAGCATGTTCTGGCTCATGCGCTCATCGCCGTGCCGGGCGATGGCGTGGGCGATCTCGTGCCCCATCACCACGGCCAGGCCGGTCTCGTCCTGGGCCACGGGCAGCAGGCCCGTGTAGACCACCACCTTGCCCCCGGGCATGCACCAAGCGTTCACCTCGTCGCTCTCCACCAAGTTGAACTCCCAGGCGTAGCCGGCGAGCTGGTCGCCCAGGCCCTTCTCGCGCATGTATTGCTCGACGGACAATTGGATGCGCTGGCCCACGCGCTTGACCAGGGCGGTCTTGGTCGCGTCGCTGCTCAGCTTGTTCTCTTTGAGGAAGCCGTCGTACTCCTGATAGCTCATGGCCTGCATCTGCGAGGCCGGCATCAGTGAGAGCTGGCGGCGTCCCGTGAGCGGCACGGTGCTGCAGGCCGCCATCAGCAGCAGGATCGACAGCGTGACCGGCAGGAAGGCGCGGTGCAGCATGGGTGTGATCTCCTGTTTCTTTGACTGGAATATCGCACTGCTACCCGGGACCGCCGCACGCGTTCGGCGGAGCAGACTCAGGCCACGCCGGCGGATTCCTCGGGCAGGATCCCGCGCTGTCGGTAGAGCTCGTGAGCCAGCGCCCGCAGCCGGGGCAGGCGCGGCAAGGCAATGGCGGCGCAAATCAGATAGGCCAGCGCGCCGCCGCCCACCGCCAGGCCGGCGCCCCAGTGTTCCGCCACGAAGCCCAGCATCAGGCTGCCCAGAGGGAAGGTCCCCATGGAGGCCATCGTGTAGAAACTCATCACCCGGCCGCGCATGGAGTCGTCCACCAGTGATTGAAGCAGCGTGTTGCTGCCCGCCATCTGGATCATCTGCCCGAAGCCCACGGGCACCATCAGCGCCATGGCCAGCAGCGGTCGGGTGGTCAGGCTGAAGGCGATCAGCGCCAGGCAGAACACGCCCGCCGCCAGGGTGATCAGACGCCCGGTGCCCAGCACGCTGCGCCGCGAGGCCAGATAGAGTGCGCCGCCCAGCGCGCCCAGTCCCGCGCCGCCCATCAATAGGCCCATGGTGTCCGGGCCACCCTGCAGCACGTCGCGGGCGAAGACCGGCAGCAGCACGGTGTAGGGCATCACCACGAAGTTGAACACGGTCAGCAACATCAGAATGGCCCAGATGGGCGGATTGCCCCGCACGTAGCGCCAGCCCTCCGCCAGACCGGCGGCCAGGCCCTGACGTTCCGGCCGGCGCGGATCCGCCAGATGTCGCGGCTTGAGGCGCATGGCAAAGAGCGAGCCCAGCACAGCCACGTAACTGATCCCGTTAAGCAGGAAGCAGACGCCTTCGCCGGTGAGGGCGATGAGCAGGCCGGCCAGCGGCGGCCCCAGCAGACGCGCGCCATTGATCATGCTGGAGTTGAGCGCGATGGCGTTGCCCAGGTCGCGGCGGTCGTCGAGCAGCTCGATCAGGAAAGTCTGGCGCACGGGCATGTCGAAGCCGTTGATGGCGCCCATCAGCATGCTCAGGGCCAGCACGTGCCAGATCTGAATCCAGCCACCCAGCACCAGGACGGCCAGCAGCAGGGCCTGCAACATGGAGAGCGTCTGGGTGACCACCAGGATCCGGTGCCGGTCCACGCGGTCGGCGAGCACGCCGGCCAGCGGCGCCAGCAGGAAACTGGGGACCTGCCCGGCGAAGCCCACCAGGCCCAGCAGGAAGGGCGAGTCGGTCAGCCGGTAGACCAGCCAGGCGAGCGCCACGCGCTGCATCCAGGTGCCCACCAGCGAGAGTCCCTGCCCCATGAAGAAGAGTCGGTAGTTGCGGTGGTGCAGAGCGCGGACCACGGCTCTCCAGCGGCCGCCGGCGGCCGGCGGAACAGGGGTGGGAACGGAGGAGGCGAGCTTCATGCAGTGGTCCACGCAGCCTGGCTGGAGTTGCGCTGCAAGCTAAGGAAGGGGCCGCGTCTCGGCCAAGGCCTCAGACTTCTTCCGGCTTGCCCGGCGCCCGTTTTCCTGTCAGGGAGTCGATCTCCAGCGCCCAGACACGGGTGCGCGCCAGCACGGCCGGAGCATAGGGCCAGTCCGCGCGACCGGAATAGTGCCGCATGATTTCGTCCAGGCCGCGCTTGCGCTCCGCCTCGCCTTGCAGCTCCACCAGCCGGCCGTAGCCGATCACGCTGGCGTAGGCCATGCCCCAGGCGCAGCCGCGCTCGGCGTGTTCCACCACCTGGGGCTCCTCCTCCACCTCGAAACAGACCCGCGGATTGTGCGCCACGAAGTCCAGTTTGCGCCCGCTCAGGGCCGTGTGGAAGTAGAGGCGCCGACCGTCGTAGCCAAAGGAGAGCGGCACCAGATAGGGTTCGTCGTGGCGTGCCAGGGCCAGCCGGCAGACCGCGGCCGCATGGAGCAGCTCGTCCAGTTCCCGCCGGTCGAGGATCTCGCGATCCTGGCGCCGCATGCCGTCCGGTTCCGCCGTCATGGGTCCACTCCTGGAGCTGAAAAACCCCAGCTTCCGATCCGGCGAAAGCTGGGGTTCTTGTGTTCAGCCGAAGACGGAGGAACTAGAAGCGACGATTGCCGCCGCCACCACCGTAGCCGCCACCACCGCCGCTGCCGCCACGGTTGCCACCGCCGCCGCCGCCGAAGCCGCCACGACCGCCGCTGCCGCCGCCACCAAAGCCGCCGCTACGCGGACGGGCACCCTCTTCGCGGGGGCGAGCCTCGTTCACGGTGAGCGCGCGACCATTGATCTCCTTGCCGTTCAGCGCGGAGATGGCAGCCTGGGCTTCGTTGTCATTATTCATTTCCACAAAGCCAAAGCCCTTGGAACGACCCGTTTCGCGATCCATGATCACGGTGGCGGAACTGACCTGCCCGTACGGGCTGAACAGCTCCTCAAGGTCCTGGTTGGCCATGGCGAAGTTCAAGTTGCCGACGTACAACTTCTTGCTCATCGAAAGAGACTCCTGTTGGAAGAAGAACTGTGAGGAACCACGCCGTGCCTTGAACTGGTCAGACCGGAGCTGCCTCGTTTTGCATCAAGTCGTCGATTTCACCCAACTCGCAACCGCCCGCGGACCCCTCAAGGGCCGGATTCTCCTCAGCGGATCTGCATGCCGAGCAAGACTGTGCGCAATCAGCGACGCGGGAATGTAACGCTCAACTGCTGGGATTCCAGTCCGTTTTTTCATTCTCATTCAAAATGTTCCAGGGACCATCCGCTGCCTGCACATCTTGCCAATTGGAGGCGGGCGACCGGCCCCACTTGGAGACAGAAGATCTCTCAGGGTGGAGCCGGTTGCACAGAAAAAGAAATCCCCGGCCTCGCAGGGACCGGGGATTTCGCCACAGGCAAATCGGGGTCACTTCACCAGTATCAGCTTGTGCGTGTCACGGGCCTGGCCATTCACGCTCAGGCGGGCCAGGTAAAGGCCGCTGGCCAGGTCGGAGGCGTCCAGCAGCAGGTTGTGCTCACCCGCCGGCCGCATGCCCGGGACCAGGCGCCGCACTTCCTGTCCCAGCACGTTGAAGATCGAGACGCTCACGTCACCGGCAGCATCCAGCCGGTAGTCCAGCCGGGTGACGGGGTTGAAGGGGTTGGGCGTGGCGCCCAGGATGCGGAAGCCGGCGGCCACCAACGGGGCGGGCTCCACTCCCACATTGCCTTCGAAGTAATTGAACGCTCTTTCCAAGAAGCCCTGGACGGTCACTGAACCGGGGGCCGAGCTGTGCACGCGGTTGGCCTCCACCGGGAAGCCGCAGAAGATGGCATTGCGGCCCGGGGTCGTGGTGTAGACGGCCGCCGGCACATTGGCCGCTTGGCTCCAGGTGGCGAAGACCGTGGCACTGCCGTCGCTGGCCAGGATGTCCGGATCCTCGTTGTTGTTGGCGGCCTGGTTGCCGGAGACAACCATGGAGGCGCCGCCGAAGTAGGGATCACCGGCGGGGCAGGCCATCAGGAAAATGGTGCCGCCGTCGTCGTCGGTGACCGTCACGCCGAACACGTCCTGGAGGAAGTCCAGGCGCTCGGGGTTGTCCGACAAGTACTGGCTGGAGAGCAGCAGTTGGCCGCCGGCGTCCACGAAGGCGCGTAGGCCGGCTTCCTCGCCATCGCTCATGTCCGTCTCATTGACGCCGCCCAGCCAGATGACCTGCGGATAGCGGCCCAGCTCGGCGCCTGTCAGCGCGCCGGCTTCCGTCCAGAGGTCGGACTCCATGCCCAGGGCCGTCAGGGCCGTCTGCACGAAGGTCTCGTTGTCGTCCTGGCCCCCGTCGCTGTCCACCACCAGCAGGTTCGGCCGGCCCATGCGCTGGACGTGCTCGAAGGAGCCAGTCTGCGTTCCGCCGGCGTAGGTGGCCGAATAATTGAAGGTGAAGGTGGCCCAGTGCGGCGTGATGCCCGCGTCCACAGTGAAGGCGAAGGAGCCACTAGTCACCACCTCGCCGGGATCGGCGGCCGGGTAGCTCACCGTGGCGTTGGTGATGGTGACGGTGGGATCGCTGCAACTCATGGTCACCGCGCAGCCGGTGGCGGGCACGGCGATGGGGCTGTTGCGCACGTCGACCACAAACTCCACGCTCTCGCCGGCATCGGGCCGGCCGTCGGCGTTGTCGTCCCCGGTCACTGTCAGCTCGTGAATGGCGAAGACGGGAAAGTCCACGGCCATGTATTGTTCGATGATGGCGTGCATGACTGTTTCATCGAAGCCGCTGTTCGTGTAACGCAGAATGCCTTCGGTGTCGAGGATGGCATTGTAGGGGATATACCCGTCGCCATAATCAGCAAAGAGGCCGCCGCAGCCCACCAGCACGGGGAAGGTGGGATCATGGACATCCCAATGGGCGTGCAGGGCGGCGGCGCTGATGTTGTCGACGTCGATGTGGACGATTTCCACTGCGGCGGGATCGTAGACTGCTTCGAAATCGGATTGAAGCACCGGAAACTCGGTGTTACAACCCGGTCACCACGTGGCACCGAAATTGAGCACCACGACCTTGCCGCGCTGCTCATAGAGATTCCAGCTGCCGCCGTTCCAGTCGTTGCAGGTGAAGTCCGCGGGCACGTCGCCCACGTTGTACTGCGCCTGTGCGACCAGAACGAGACCCAGCGTGGCCAATCCAAGGGCCAGCTTGTGTTTCATATGCACGTCTCCCGATGTTCGGCCCCGCAACGCGCGAGGCGGATGGCTGATGGCTGAAGCTTGAAACGGCCGTTGTCGTCGGTCTCCGCGAAGCGAAGCCGACAGGGGGGCGACCCGATGGTTGGCGAGGGGAAAAGCGGAAGATGAAGGGGATGGGAGCGCTTCCGGGACCCCGGAATCCCCCGCGTTCAGCCCGCCTGGGCGGGGCGCAGCATGCCAAGGAGCCTGTCGGGCTTGGCCACTTGGCAGGCTTCATCGTCCCACCCGGCCCGGATTTTTCGGAGCTTTCTTGCACATA
>DYSB01000270.1 GCA_020726405.1 Acetofilamentum sp.
GAGAAACAGGGTCAACTTGTCCCATCGCTTCGTCATGTAGCGGATGGCCTTTCCCAGTTCCGAATTTGGCTCGATGAGCTTGGCTTCGAACTGCTCCTCGAACCACCGCCGGAGTCCATCCATCAGCGGGGCGCTGTTCACCTGGTGCCAACGCAGTCGCTCCTCGGGGGACATCTTTCGAGACCGAGCCTCATCGTCGAAACGGTACACCTCGCCAAGGGTCTCCAGGATGTGGCGGCACTCGTCCGGGAATGCCTCCACAACCTCGACGTACTTCCGCCGGGCGTGCGCCATGCAGTTGGCCATGATGGTCTGGAAGCTGCCCGGTGTGTTCCGGGACAAGCCGTCGGACATCTGTATCGGGGCTTCCAACTCGGCTGATCGCTTGGCAAGTACGTCTTTCAGGTTCTCCCCCGCGTGTTGACGGCCGGTGAAAAAGAGGGCGATCGGATGATCATCGCCTGTGGAGACGATTCCTGTCGTGAACGTCCCCGTCCGGTCGGCCGTGCCATCCTCCTTGGCTGCTTCCTTCAGCCTCTCCTTGTCGAGGTCGAGAATCGTCATGGTGGTATCGTCGTTGTGCAGGATCTCGCCCTGGGCGGCTTGTCGTTCGAGTTCCTCGAAAGCCGGTTCGAGCTGGTCGGCTGCTTCATCGACGAGATCCCATTGCGTTCCCGCAGGAAGAGGGATCCCCATGTTCGATTGAAGATGTTCCAATCGATAGAAAGGTATTCCGGCTCCGTATCGCAGCATCCCGACCATGCTCGGCACGGTCTCGTCGTATTTCTCGTCGCCGACACCCTCCGGAGAAGCGGCCGTGAAGACCTTCCCGCAGATGTGGCAACGGAGGCGCTGCAACTTGTAGATCGAAGCCGTAATCGGCGCCATGCCAGTAATGCGAACGATGAGCGCCGGATCTTTCTGCTCGTATACCTTGCACCCCTCGCTGTTGCAGTCCGGGCAGACGCAGCCAGGCTTCAGGGAGGCATGGTCGACGTGTACGTTTGTCGCTCCGGTGTACTGAGACGCCCCGTTTCGTCCATGGCCCTTTCGCTTCGTCTTCTCTGGGGTCTGACCCTGCGTCGCATCGCTCGAAGGGGCTGCCGCAGCACCCTCGCTCGAAGGGGCCGCCGTGGCACCCTCGGTCGGGTCCGGTGTTGTCGCGCTGTCGCCGGTCTTTCCAGGGGCATCGGGGAAAAGCTGGCGCAGCTTCTCCGTGCTCGGCCCGAAAAGCATACTGCGCAGCCGTCTGAGGGACGCATCCTTCGACTCCAGCAACTGCGTGATGCTGGCCAGTGTATCGACCGCGCCCACGAGCCTCTCATGGTCGGAGTCACTCAGGCTTCCTTTCGCGCGATCCAGGATGTCGTGCAGTTCTTGGATGGACACCTCCTGCCGCTTCGCCTTCTGCTTCTTCTTCTCCTGCTTCTTCTTCTTCTGGCTCATCCTTCCTCCACCAGTCGTTGACGGAATCGTCGCACCAGCGCCAACCCCAAGACGTCCTTGATCGACCGGTTGACCTTGTTGGTATGGTCGTCCTTGCCTCGCCCGGTCGTCTGGCCCAGGTACACCCAGTTCGCCGCGTAGTAGCAGGTGCCACGGTTTCGGGCCGGATCTACGAAGGTCTCCGCGAAGTAGACCGGGTGTCCGTACACTCTCTGCCATTCTCCAGGCAGTATCCTCGTCATCCGGCCCAGCAGGTGCGAAGCCAGGTGCGGCACCTCGACCCACGGCGGTATCAGGAAACGAGTATTGTAGGCCACGAAGCGGATGTTGCGCCGAAGCTGGTCGGCCGACCACCCGATGTGGCGGTCTCGTGGGCCAAGATGCCGCGGTGCCGAACTCCAGGCGAAGCAGGCGACGGGTCGTTCTCCGGAGAACACGAGGTACTTGAGATGCTCTCCCACCGGTCGCGTGTAGCCCAGGTAGTGATGCATCTCAATGAGACCGTCGAACAGCGGCTCCTCGGGGCGTCTCCGGACCTGGAGGAACGTCAGCGGCCCCAGATCGGCCAGGCGACATCGCAGGGGAGTCCGGTCGGTCTCGACCGGCAGAGGTTTGGGACGTAGAACGTGGCTATCCCTCGGTGGCCGCCGAGCCGGCGGTGGCTCGATGTGACCCGCACGGTGCAACGCAAGCATGAGTCCTCGGCAGACCATGTCTCGGAGGTTGCCGTTGGGTTGACGCCAGTTCCAGGCCTCGCACAGCTTTACCGACAAGGCCCACCGGCTCGCACTGAGGTTCGCGCGGATCAAGTCCTGGATGAACGAAGCATCCTGGTCCGTGACCTCGCGTCCACGATATCGAAGGAGTGTTTCCATGCCGGCTGGTCTATCGGGCCGGCATTCTGAACGCAAGTCCTAAAATGAACGATTTTCAACCAGCCATGCCGAGACGACGCCAGGGAGGAGAGGCCTTCGTCGCGGTCGGGTCACCACCGCAGAGCAGGACCTGGAGCTCATGGGCCTCCAGGGATGTCGCCTCTTTTTCCGTGCATGCCGGCCACCACCTGAACTTCCCGACGGACATGCGCTTGTGACAGAGCCAGAACCCCTGGCCATCGTAAACAAGGATTCGTAGGGCTGTGCTGCTCCGATTCCGGAATACGAAGACCGTACCGGAGAATGGGTCCGACTCGATGCGCGTCCGGCAGAGACGCGCGATCCCGTCGATGCCCTTGCGGAAGTCCACCGGCTGGACAGCAACCAGGATTCGCATCTGGGGAGTCACCTGGATCATGCGCCTCTCCTCCTGAAGGCGTTGACCAGGCCCACCACGTCCAACGCCTCATGGGTAGAGACGCGGACCGTCATCCTCGTTCCATCGGCGTCCACCAGTTCGACCATCGCTACCCCATCGGAGGGGCTGGCAATCCGGGGGGGCGTGAACTCGACGAATCGGGGAGTCCGATCCGCCTCTTCCGCTTCCATGCGCTTCTTCAACGCGCCGTAGTCCACAGGCAGTGACCGCGCGATCTCGTATGGGCCGTGCTCACGGGCAAGGCGGACAGCAGCGGTCCACAACTCCGCCGGCATGGCCGAGCCGGGTTTCCGTGTCGCGCGCCAGTCTCTGAACTGCTGGCGCACCGACGTCACTTCGGCTGACAACGTCCCCTTTTCTACAGACATCATGGGCTTTCCTCCTCCTCGGAGTGCCGGGGCGGGATTGCCGCGGCGCCGAGGCCCACGATTCTAAGCAGCGGTCAGGGGGGTGTCGGGCATGCTTGCCGAGGGGACACGAAGATGACTTGTTGCGCGAGGTCCCCAATCCGGATTGGAACGACCTCAACAATGCCGTTCGTAAAGCCCGTCTGGACCACCAGGCGCTGCTTGCCAGCAC
>DYSB01000271.1 GCA_020726405.1 Acetofilamentum sp.
CGCTGAAACCGCGCAAGGCTGAGGTGTGTCGTGAGAAAGCCGATTCGCACAGGAAGGCCGAACACGGTGCTGCAGCAGATGTCTCTGGCGGGGCCGAGGGCCCCGCCATCGTCCCAGCTGAGCACCACGTTAGGCTACTCGTCAGCGCGATGCGCCCAGAGCCTCACCCACAATCGCAATTTCCACTTGACCGCAACCTCGCAGATGAGTAGTTGAATTGATCCACACGAGGAGGAGCAGCAGCAGCAATGAAGAGCATATTTGGGGTCTTGGTGATTACATCCTGCTTGATAGGCGCACCAGCGGCCGCGGCAACGAAGTACTGGATCACCCGCGCAACTACCTGCTCCACCTTCACGAACACGGCGCCGCCCGGAACCGGAAATAGAACGGGGAATGACGCACTGCGCGCGTTCACAGACCGGACGACCTACGGATACTGCAGCGTCAAGCTCCCCGACAATGCCACGATCAAGAGCGGAAGAGCCTATGGGAGCGACACAAGCATACAGACAATGACATTCTCGATTCGCAAGGCGAATTACTGCTCAGAAGCCTATGCGAGTATCGCGACGTGGTCGTCGACAGACAACAATGCCGATCCAGCGTGTACTCAAGCTCAATGGACGAGTGCCATAGTGACTGAAGCGGTGGACAACCTCAACAACACTTACTACTTCTATTTCCAGATTCCTTATGCGCTCAGCCCGGAACTGCTGCGGCTGTGGAATGTGGAAATCGCGTATGATGTGCCATGATGAGCACTCTATCCTTCCAGCATTTGCTGGCGAGCCTGTGCGCTGCTGCAGTCGGAGGATGCGGCGCTGAAACCACATCGAGCTATGACAGCGATGCTTCGCCTTCGCGAGTTAACGCTAGACCTGCGCTCCTCGAACCGGCGTCGCTCCCGATTCAGGCTCCGCCCGCTCCCGAGCGTGTTGAGCCGGACGTTATTGACAAAGCCACACGACAGCCTGTCAAGAACCTCCCACCCGAGTGTACTGATTCCGACGGAGACAAATGGCATATTTGTCCCGATGGAGTTGTCGGACAGTGGGACTGTGACGACATGGACCCTGACATATTCCCTGGCCATGGGCCAGTGTGCGACGGCCTCGATCATGACTGCGATGGCGTCGTAGACACCGAGCAGCAGAACGGGTGCACGCAAGGACACGCCGACCCGAATGAGGACCGACATGGCGGCGGTAGCGGCCATGCCCCACCGCCGAGGCCATGGCCAGATGATTGTCGCGATGGCGATGCTGACAGATGGCCACACTGCGAGAGCAGTGTAGTTGAAGGCGAAGTTGATTGCGACGACACCGACCAGGACGTCTTCCCCGGTCATGGACCCGGATGCGATGGCAGAGACCATGACTGCGATGGGATACCGGATACCCAGCAGGAAGGCGGGTGCCAGCCTGGAACGTCTGCGGAGGAACCGAGCCGGCGATGAAGTGCCTGCGCTGCATTTGTGTAGCCGCCTGCGTTGCAATTGGGGCTTGCGCCTGCGGCGACTCGAAGCAGTCGACGAATTCTGCCGGCTCTGACCGTGAGATGGGCGAGGATGCTGCAGACGCGCAGGATGCTGCAGACGCGCAGGATGCCAACCCCTTCGATTCTTCGTCGGGTGAAGATGCCATGACACAAATAGATGAAGATGCTGCGTCACCTGCTTGCGTCGCCTCGGCATCGGTCGTGATCGATGGTACCCCCTTTTGCGCCACCACGCCTGACGTGCGCCGGCTGCGCGCCCCACTTGATGTTGCGCCGGGCTGGGCTCTCGAATTCGCGGAAATTTGTGGACCATCTATTGTCGATGTAGTAGTGACCCTCCCCAACGGACTTCCGGATAGATGGCCAGTTGCAGTCTCCCCCCCCATTGTTGCCGTCAGTTATCGCGAGTCCGAAGGCTCGCCGGTATGGGAAGGCGGTCGCCACAACGACGGCACCCTGGCAATTGCTCCATTGGAGAGCGCGGAGATCGTCTTTCATCAGGCCATGTGCATTTCCGGCGACATCGTGACACGTGTCGCACAGGAGGCCGGGGGGGCGACGCGTTCCGTTGAAATCCACTTTGCCGGGGAATTTGTCTTGCCGTAGTCGCGCGGCGGGGGAGCCTGACTCCCCGCTGCAGCCGACCACGCCGCCGCCGACCCTGGCCGAAACGTCACGTGGCTGGTTTCGGCGCCTGAAGACATGAAGCTGCCGCGGTGCGGCAGCACGCCGCACCGCTCCGCGCTGAAGGAGCCCGCATCGGGTCAAGACGGTGTCGGATGCGAGTCCCTACCTCCGATTGGCAAGGCCTAACACTGTGCTGCGGCAGATGGCGCTACCGGGGCCGAGGGCCCCGGTAGCGCCTCAGCTGAGCACAACGTTAGGCTCAGGGCCCTCCGTCTTCATGACAGGAAGCAACGGGTCCACCTGGCAGCGACCGACCGGCAATCACGCAGCACCTTGGAGCCGCGGCTGCCGCTGGGCGCAGCCAAAGCGTGACGCAGCCGGTTGTTCGGGCCGCAAAGAACCGTCATGATGCGCACATGAACGCGATCAAGATCGAGACGGTGATCGACGAGGCGGCTGCCCACGCCATCCCGGCCCTCCGCCCGCTCCTCGGCAAGCACGTCGAGCTCATCGCCCTGGACCCAGCGCCTGTCCCGTTGACGGAGCGGAAGCTCGCGGTCGATGAACTTCTGGCCTTGCGGATTAGGCTACCGACGGGGGTCGGGCCCCTTTCGCCGGAGGACATCGACCGTGCCATCGCCCAAGGGGCGCTTGGACGATGACGTCATTTGACACCAACGTTGCTCTCCGGCTGGTCATTGAGGACGACCCAGCGCAATGCGAGCGAGCCGGAATCGCGTTCCGACGGGCGGTCGCCGAGGGCGGCGTCTTCTTCGCGGCGACCGTCCTGGTCGAGGTCGCCTGGGTCCTTCGAGTCGCCTGCAAGCTGGATCGCGCGACCATCGCCGCGGCGCTCGGCAGGCTTGTCGGTTCCGCTGGCGTGACAGTCGAGCACGACGCGATTGTCCGTCGAGCGATCATCGCGTTCGAGGCCGGGCCCGCTGACTTCTCTGACTACGTCATCCGGGAGTCATCTCGTGAGGCTGGCGCCCTCCCTGTGCTGACATTCGATGAGCGTTTCGCACGTGGTGCGGGGGTCGAGTTGGTGCCGGAGAAATGAACCGGAGGAGGACCGTCAGGCAGCAGAGGGCGGCGACGTTGCGCGAAAGGACCTTGGTCGCTTACTGCCAGAACGACTGCACGCGCCCGTAGAGCAAGTGAGGTCCGGAACCACACGCGCGACCAAACGAGGCCGGGGATCGGGCAGCGG
>DYSB01000272.1:0-1357 GCA_020726405.1 Acetofilamentum sp.
AGTTGAAAATGTAGGAAAGACGCCTTTTTTGTGAAAACTGACAGAGAGTGTGGGCGTGCCCACGTCTACTCAGGCCCCTGTCAGAGGCGCTCCTTCTCGCTCATGAGGTAGCCTGACAGCCTGTGCGCGCTGCGCTAAACAGGGATTTCATTACGACCGCTGGATCTCCACTGTCCTCTGAAATGGGTGCGATCCATAGTCCGGTCCCGATGCCCCGTGACGCTCCTCTGTGTTCTCTGTGTCTCTGTGGTTCAATTACTGCTCCTGCCCCGGTGGGCGCGGTCTTCGGCACGACGACAGACCGGCTTGTGAATCACGCCCTCTGAAATGCGTGGAGTTAAGTACAATTCATCGAACCAATCGAAACTGGGAGCGTGAGCCGGCCCGGAGCGTGCGCGCAGCGCAGTCGCGCGAGCGACCGAAGCGCTTAGCGCGAGCGCGGAAGGGACGGCGACGCCGCGCGGCAAGCGCGGCGGCACGCCCAGACAGGAACCCTCGTCGCGCAAGAGGTCCACACCCCTACCCGCGATCTCCCCGACAACAGCGGGATGACAGGGGGATCAGCGGATGGCCACAGCGGCGTCGCGCATCCCGTCGTAGGCGGCCCAGGCTGGGGAGGTGCTGTGCGTCCCGCAGCCGCCGAAGTGGACGGCGGTGAAGGTGAAGTAGTCGGCCGGCACCGTGGTCGAGGAGGCGAGCTTGGTGTCGCGCCACCACACGCTCATGGAGTAGTCCGAATTAAACGTGTAGCTCTGCCCCGTGGCCCAGAATTCGATGTAGGAATTGGGGTTTCCGTCGCAGTTCGTGAAGGTAAGGTTGGTGCCATTGGAATTGAATCCCTGTGTAGCACCGGCGACCGCCGCGACGGTCCTCGGCACGAAGGTGATGCGCAATTTGGTGCTGTCCACATCGCTCACGTCGATGTCGTAGGCGGAGAAGGCCGCGAGCTGCTGCATTTCGGTGAAATACTGGGTTCCGCCTGTGTGCCGCAAATAGGCCATCGCGGTGTCTGGCTCGTCGCGCATCGCGTCCAGGCTCCCAAGTGAACCGATGTCGTCAGGGTGAATGACCGTCCAACCTCCGCCGGCGTTGTTCATATCGCAGTACACCTCCAGCGGCGTTCCCTCGAAATCGAGCCAATACTCACCGCTCGGTGCGCTGGTGCGGGTGTCTTGGATCTCATTGCAGTTACGAGCGCCGCAGGCGACGGCAGACCCGAGCAGGGTCGCAGGATCGTCCACGACGCTGTTGCAGTTGTTGTCCAGCCCATCGCAGACCTCGCTGCCACCTGGATGGGCGGCTGCGGCGTCGTCGTTGCAGTCGGTGTTGCTGTCGTCCCAGCGGTCCGAGGCGCTGG
>DYSB01000272.1:1457-1810 GCA_020726405.1 Acetofilamentum sp.
TTCATCGACGTTATTGCCGGGTGCGTCGGTAGCGGAGGGGTAGGTGCCAGCGGCGGCGTCGTTGCAGTCGGTGTTGCTGTCGTCCCAGCGGTCCGAGGCGCTGGCGCCGCAGTTCGAGGCGCTTAGCCCGCCGGTTGCTGCGATAGAGGAGACGCCGTAGGTGGAGGCCCCGTATCCGTCGTTGTCGGCGTCGTTATAGCAGACGATAAAGTTATCGCAGTTTTCATCGACGTTATTGCCGGGTGCGTCGGTAGCGGAGGGGTAGGTGCCAGCGGCGGCGTCGTTGCAGTCGGTGTGATCGGCGAGGAAACCCTCTGGGGCGTGACAGGCGCGTTCGGAGACGGAGGGATTTC
>DYSB01000272.1:1910-3285 GCA_020726405.1 Acetofilamentum sp.
CGCAGAACTCGGGGTTTTCGGGGAAGACGGAAGGAAGGCTGTCATCGCAGTCCTGGTCGTCGGCGAGGAAACCCTCTGGGGCGTGACAGGCGCGTTCGGAGACGGAGGGATTTCCGAAGCCGTCGAGGTCTTGGTCTTGGAACCAGGGTGTGGCGTCGGAGGCGTCGTTATCGACGGCGCCGTCGCAGTCGTTGTCGAGGTCGTCGCAGAACTCGGGGTTTTCGGGGAAGACGGAAGGAAGGCTGTCATCGCAGTCCTGACAGGCGGGATAGCCGTCGCCGTCTCCATCGGCGTAGCCTGTGGCCCCGTCGCAGTTGTAGTCGGTGGGGTCGGTGCAGTTGTCCTCGCTGGCGCCGGGGTGGATGTCGGCGCGGGTGTCATCGCAGTCATCGCCATCCGCGACGTGGGCGTCAGGCGCTTGACAGGCGGCGGCGCTCAGGGCGGGGTCGCCGTGGCCATCCCCGTCGTTGTCCGCGTAGAAGGTGCTGGGGTCGGTGGGGTTATTGTCCACCTCGGCGTCGCAGTTATTGTCGAGTTCGTCGCAGACCTCGGGGTTTCCAGGGAACACGAGGGGCTGGCTGTCATCGCAGTCGGTGGCCTCGGCGCTGTGGTCGGGGGGCTGCTCACAAGAAAGGGTGGAGGCAGTCGGGTCGCCGTAGCCGTCGCGATCCGCATCGTGGTACCAGGCGGTCGCGTCTAGTGCGTCGTTATCGACGGCGCCGTCGCAGTCGTTGTCGAGGTCGTCGCAGGTCTCCGCGGCGTCTGGATGCACGTCGTCACGGCTGTCATCGCAGTCCTGACAGGCGGCGTGGCCGTCGGAGTCTGCGTCGGTATATCCGGTCGAACCGTCGCAATTGTAATCTGTTGGGTCGGCGCAGTCGTTCTCCGCTGCGCCGGGAAAAATATCGGCGCGGGCGTCATCGCAGTCATCGCCAAGCGCGACGTAGCCAGACGGCGCGGCACAGGCGCCCGCCGCCGATGCGGGGTTGCCGTGGCCATCGCCGTCCACGTCGGTGTAGAAGGTGCGCGCGTCCAGAGGGTCCTCATCGACCTCTTGGTCGCAGTCATTGTCAAGCCCGTCGCAGACTTCGGTATTGCCAGGGAAAATGGCGGCGTTTGCGTCGTCGCAGTCGAAGGTGCTCGGGGATCCGTCCTTGTCCGCATCGACGGGGGGATCCCCCTTTCTACAGCCGAAGAGCGTGATGGCGAGGAGGGGGAGCAGGTGGCGCATGAGCAACTCCGCGAAGGTTGACACAGTCTAACACGGAAAGGGCAAGGGCGTAGTTGATGATTGCGTCGATCTCGGAGCCGCGTCAGGGTGTGCCCACACTCTCTATCACTTTGCAGGCATGTCACGATCTGTCGCGAGCGAGAA
>DYSB01000273.1 GCA_020726405.1 Acetofilamentum sp.
GGCCCGACGCTAGCGTCGGGCGGGGACGATGATGCGCGCCAAGTGGCCAGGTCCGACAGACTCCTGGTGGCGGTGCTGGAGTGGCAGGGCACACGGGGCCGCCCGGGACCCGCAGCGGGGTCCTGGGCGCCAACCATCTATAGCACTTTCTTCAAGCGGGCCATGAACAACCGCTTGAGGAGTTCGCGCTCGTCCGGCACGTTTTCCAGATCCACGTCCAGGGTCTGCATGAAATCAATCAGGCAGCGGAAGACGCTGTTCTTGGTGATCCGTTCGCGCTTGTCGCGGCGGTTGCGCATGACGGCCGCCACCGTCTCCTCCAGGTACTTGTGCTGGTCGGAGGAGATCAGGATGGAGAGCTTGGCCTCGTAGGTCTGGTACTTGGGGATGTGGTCCGGGGGCTTTTTCTCGGTCTTCAACCGGGACCGGACCAACTCGTTGGGATAGAAATTCATGCATCCTCCATGCGGATGCAATGCTATAGGCAAGCCGGATGCCAGAATGAACGGCGGGGAGAAGTCCTTGAACGGCAACGGCTCCCTCTCCGGGCGGGCGGGACCTGCTGCGGAACTTTGGAATTTGTGGACTTCCAGAGGGCAAAAGCTGCCCGTCATGTGGGTAGGCGCTAGCTCTCCACCCGGACGGTGGTGGTGATACCACCGCGCGGCAGGAAGAGCACCTGGACCTCCAGCCGGCGCGGGTCCAGCAGGAGCTGCAAGTCGTCGTGCAGGCGGTTGGCCACGTTTTCGTGAAAGATCCCGGCCTCGCGGAAAGCCTGCAGATACTCCTTCAGGCTCTTCAATTCGACGCAGAGCGCGCCCGGCACATAGCGCACGCGGACGTGGGCGAAGTCCGGCTGGCCGGTCTTGGGGCAGCGGCAGGTGAATTCCGGCGACTCAATCTCGATCCAGTAGTCGCGGTCGGCGTACTGGTTGGGCCAGGCGGAGAGGGGGGGCAAGGCCAGATTGTCCCGGCCCGCGCGGGCATGCTGGTCCGTGTAGCCGCTAGACTGGGTCATGCGCGGTCTCCCGGTTGCAGGGCCTGCAGCAAATCCAACTGGGCCACCAGCCGCTGCAGGGCATTCTCGACTTTCAGGATGCGCGGCCCCAGGCTGAGGGGCTCGAAGCCGTGCTGCACAAGGGCCGCCACTTCGGATTCCACCCAGCCGCCTTCGGGTCCGACGGCCAGACACCAGGCGGTTGGCGCCGGTGTCAGCTCCGCCACGCCGGGCCAGGGGCCGGGATGGGGCAGCAGGCGGCGGCCCCCTGCGGGCAACAGCGCCTCCAGATCCCCGCTGAGCAGCTCGTGCAGGCGCAGGACCACCCGCACCTCAGGCAGGCGCGTGACCTGGGCCTGCTCCAGCCCGAGGATCAACTGCTCGCGCCACTCCCCGGCGCTGAGCAGCGGGCTGTGAAAGTAGGATTTCTCCACCCGCGCACTACCCGTCAGCACCACGCGTTCCAGGTCCAACTGGGGCGCCAGTTGCAAAATGCGGCGCAGGGCCGGCGGTCGGGGCAGGGCCAGCAGCAGCACGCGGCCCGGAGCGCTTGGTGGCGGGTCCGGTTCATCTTCTGTCACTCGCAAACGGCAGGGCCGCTCCAGCTCCGGGTCCTCCTCCAACACGGCCCAGCCGCGCGGGCCGTTCAAGCGGCCCACCCGCAGCCGATCGCCGGCCCGGGCCTTGAGGATTTCCAGGATGTGGCGCAGGCGCCGATCCCCCGCCGGCAGCTCCAGCCGGCCGTCCGCCAACTGTTCGGCGCCGCGGTAGAGCAGCAGGTTCATGCGCCGCGGGCACCAAACAGGCTCTGGTGCTGACGCAGCAGGCAGTCGTTCATCACGACCGTCAACCCGGCTGCCCGGGCGCCCAGGGCTGCGGCCACGTGGATGACGTGATCCTGCAGCCAGAGACTGCGGGCACTCCGGCGCAGGGCGGCTTCCGCCAGCGGCGGCACTTCCTCGCTGCGGCGGAAGAGGCAGACCATGTCCAGCTCGCCGGGCACGGAATCCAGGTCGGGCCAGGCGGGCTCGCCCAGCACCTGGCTGAGGTGCGGGTTGACGGGTAGGATGCGGTAGCCCGCGGCCTGCAGGTAGGCGGCCACGCGGTGGCTGGGGCGGGCCGGGTTGTTGCTCAGGCCCACCACGGCGATGCTGCGGGTCCGTTCGAGCAGCGTGCGGATCTCGTCCCGGCCGGGATTGAGAAAGGTCTCCATCAAGCCTCCCCTGGTTGTCCCAGCGCCAGCCGGGCGGTTTCCTGGTCGACGAAATGCGGCAAGGTCAGCGTGAAGGTCGAACCCCGCCCGGGCTCGCTCTCCAGGGTCAGCCAGCCGCCCAGCAGCTCGCCCAGCCGGCGACTGATGGCCAGCCCCAGCCCGGTGCCCGAAGCGCTGCGCACGCCCTCGGTCTGGCTGCTGCGCCGGAAGCGCTCGAAGATCTGCTCCTGTTCCGCCTGGGCCACACCGATGCCCGTGTCCGTCACGGAAAGCAGCACGGTGCCGGACTGTTGGCGCACGCCCAGGGTGATGCTCCCCTTGGCCGTGAATTTGATGGCGTTGCCCAGCAGATTGATCAGCACCTGCTCGAGCTTGGCGCGGTCGCTCACCGTGCGCAGGCTGAGCAGCGCGGGATCGGGCTGGAAGCGCAGGTCCAGGCCCTGCTCGCTCACCAGCGGTTCCACCTGGACCACCACGTCGCGCAGCACCTGCACGACGTCCAGCTCCTCCAGCTTCAGCCGCATGCGCCCGGCCTCCAGGCGCGAGTAGTCGAGGATGTTGTTGATCAGGCGCAGTTGGTTCTGGGAGCTGCTCATCACGCGTTCCAGGCTCAGGCGCTGGCGGTCCGTCAGGTTGGACTCGCGCAGCACCATGCGCGTGTAGCCCAGGATGGCGTTGAGCGGCGTGCGCAGCTCGTGGCTGACCGAACTGAGGAATTCATTCTTGGCGCGTTCAGCCTCCTCCACGCGGCGGCGGGCCGTCTCCTCCTCGCGCTCGGCCTGTTCGCGGATCCGCACCATCTCGAAGCCCTGGACGATCAGGCGGTCGTCCTTCTCCAGATGGTGGCGTCGCTCCTCGCGAAGCACCTGGCGCGCCTCCGCCGCCCAGAGCAGGGCGGCCAGGGCCGTGCCCAGTCCGGGCAGGTCGCGGGGCTCGCGCTGACCGTCCAGACCCAGCAGCAGCCAGGCCGGGCGTGGCGCCCAGTCCGGCAACGACTGCAGGACCACCTGCACGACGCCGCGCAGGCGCAGCCGGGCGGGCAGCTCGGGGCAGGCCGGGCCC
>DYSB01000051.1:0-4433 GCA_020726405.1 Acetofilamentum sp.
CGCAGGCTGCCTTGGACCGCCCTCTGCTTCTTGACGGGCTCCCTGGCCATCGCCGGGCTGCCCCCGCTGAACGGATTCGTGAGCGAGTGGCTGCTCTATCTGGGCTGCTTCCGGGCCCAGGCTGCCAGCCCTGCGGGCCTGACGGGCGTGGCCGCCGCCGGTCTGGCCCTGGCAGGTGCACTGACTCTGGCGGCCTTCGCCAAGGCGCTGGGCACAGGCTTCCTGGGCACGGCCCGCAGCCCCGCGGCGGAGCTCGCCCACGATCCCGGCTTCCTGATGTTGGCGCCCATGGTCCTGGCGGCGACCCTGGTCCTTGTGCTCGGCCTGGCGCCCGGGCTGGCTCTGCCCAGCCTGCTGGCCGCGGCGGGGGTCTGGTCCGGTGTCTCGACCGGCGGACTCCCGGCCGACGTCCAGCTGGCTGTGGGCTGGCTCAGCGGCTGCGCCCTGCTACTGCTGGTGCTGGGCGCGATGTTTGTGCGGCTGGGTCGGGCGCGGATCCGCCGGGCGACACGCGTCCCCACCTGGGATTGCGGCTATGCCCGGCCCGACGGGCGCATGCAGACCACGGCCGGCTCCCTGGCGCAGACGGTGACGGGTCTGCTGGCCCCGGACCTCTCCCTGCACGTGCGGCCGGTGCGCCCGCAGGGCCTGTTTCCGGCGCCCGTCCGCCAGCCCGTGCCCAAACCCGAGCTGCTGCTGGAGCGCTGCCTGCGCCCGGCCTGGAAGCGCCTGACCGATCTGCTGCAGGGACTGCACGTCTTCCAGCAAGGCCTGACCCAACACTACATCCTATACCTCCTGGCCGCGCTGCTGGGACTGATGCTCCTGGCCAGCGTGGGGGAACCGCGATGAACCATCTGCTGCACGTCCTGCTTCTGCTCATCCTGCCGCCCATGCTGCTGGGCGTGATCAACCGCACCAAGGCCTGGTTCGCGGGCCGGACGGGCCCACCTCTGCTGCAGCCCTACTTCGACCTGCTCCGCCTGCTGCGCAAGGACATGGTGTTGAGCACCACCACCACCTGGATCTTCCGCGCCGGCCCGGCCGCGGCCCTGGCCGCCACTCTGCTGGCCGGCCTGCTGCTGCCGCTGGGACCGCTACCCGCCGTGATCTCCTTCCAGGGAGATCTGGTGCTGTTCGCCTACCTGCTGGGCCTTGCGCGCTTCGCCACCACCGCCGCGGCGCTGGACACGGGTTCTGCCTTCGAGGGCATGGGGGCCTCGCGTGAGTTGACCTTCGCCTGTCTCACGGAACCGGCGATCTTCCTGGCCCTGCTGGTGCTGGCGCGCCTTTCCGGTTCCCTGGCGCTCGGGACAATGCTGCTGCCCCTGGCCTCCGTCAGTTCCGCCGGCGCGGCGCCGCTGGCGATGATCTCCATCGGCCTCTTCGTCGTGCTGCTGGCGGAATGCAGCCGCATCCCGGTGGACGACCCCACCACGCACCTCGAGCTGACCATGATCCACGAGGTGATGGTGCTGGATCACAGCGGACCGCTGCTGGGCGCCATCCACTACGGCGCCGCGCTCAGGCTCTTCGTGCTGGGCAGCCTGCTGCTGCAGGCGGGGCTGCCCTTCCACGCGGATTCCGGTTGGCTGGACGGACTGTGGCTGGCCTTGGAACTGCTGGGACTGGCCGTGCTCATCGGCGTGGTGGAGTCTGTCATGGCGCGACTGCGCATGCGCCAGGTGCCCTACTTCCTGATGGGCGCCCTGCTCTTCTGTGGCTTCGGCTTCCTGTTGCTGGTGAGGTGACCGGTGATCTCCCTGCTCAACGCACTGCTGCTGGCCGCGCTGGCCTGGCTGGTTCCCGCCGGGCGGCGGCCCTGGCTGCTGCCCCTCTCCGCGCTGGTCCACGCCCTGCTGATCTGGGCCGTCCTGCTGCGACCGGACCTGCTCCCCGCCGGCGAGTGGCTGGCGCTGGACGCGCCTGGTCGGCTGGTCCTGCTGCTGATCTCCGTGCTGGATCTCTGCTGCGGGTTCTACGCCGTGGGCTACCTCAAGCGGCGGACGGAGCGCCCCAACCGCGTGTTCGTCTCCTGCCTGACGGCACTGCCCGGCGCCATGGCCCTGGCGATCCTGGCCCAGCACCTGGGCCTGCTCTGGGTGGCCGTGGAGGCGACGGCGCTGTTCTCTGCGCCACTGATCTGGTTCAACCGCACACCGCGCTCCATCGAGGCCACCTGGAAGTACCTGCTGGTGGGCTCCGTGGGCATCGCGCTGGCACTGCTGGGAACTTTCTTCCTGGCCTACTCCTCCTTCTACGGCGGCGGCGGAACCACCCTGACGGTGGGGCGGCTGCTGGAGCAGGCCCCGCTGCTCTCGCGACCCTGGCTGCGGGCGGCCTACATCCTGCTCCTGGTGGGCTACGGCACCAAGATGGGCCTGGCGCCCATGCACACCTGGAAGCCCGATGCCTACGGCGAGGCCGCCGGCGTGGTGGGCGCCACGCTGGCCGCCGGGGTCACGGCCTGCGCCTTCCTGGCCCTGCTGCGGGTCACGCACCTCTGCCAAATGGCCGGCGAGGGTCCCTTTGTCTCACGCCTGCTGCTGGTGATGGGGCTGTTCTCCATGGCCGTGGCCGGGGTCTTCATGATCGGGCAGCGGGATCTGAAGCGCCTGCTGGCCTGGCCCAGCGTGGAGCACATGGGCATCCTGGCGCTGGGCCTGGGCTTGGGGAAGGCGGCACTCTGGGGCACCCTGCTGCACGTGCTGGCCAACGGATTGGGCAAGGGCGTGCTCTTCCTCTCCGCCGGCAACATCCACCGCGTCTACGCCAGCAAACAGGTGGACGAGATTTCCGGCGTCCTGCGCCGCATGCCGGTCTCCGGATCGCTCTTCCTGGCCGGCGACGTGGGTTTCCTGCCCACCTCCTCGTGGTGCGGGTGCCTACGAGGGCGACTTCCTCAATCTGAGCGCCCTGCTCTGCGGCAATCGTTTCGGCCGTGGTCTGGTGCGGCCCGGCGGGCTGGGCTTCGACGTGGATCCCGCGCGCAGCACCCTGATGCTGGAGCGGCTGGAGGGTTTCGAGCGCGACACGCGCGCGGCGATCACCCTGCTCTGGAACACGCCCTCGGCCATGGCGTGTTTCGAGGACACGGGCGTGTTGGCGCAGGACACGACGCGGGAGCTGGGGCTGGTGGGTCCGGCGGCCCGGGCCTCCGGCCTGGCGCGCGACGTGCGGCTGGACCACCCCGCGGGCATCTGGCGCTTCAGCCACATTCCGCTGGCCTCCGCCGGCGCCGGCGACGTCTTCGCCCGGGCCCAGGTGCGCTGGACGGAGATCCAGCGCTCCATCGAATTCATCCGGGATCAACTGCGCTCGCTGGCCGGCGGTCCCGTCCGGGCCGCTGCCGCCGACGGGGCGGCCCGGCTGGTGGACGGATTTACGCCGGACATGCTGGCCGTCTCCCTGGTGGAGAGCTGGCGTGGCGAGGTGTGTCACACACTGCTCACCGACGGGGCGGGCCGGATCGCGCGCTGCAAGGTGGTGGACCCGTCCTTCCACAACTGGAGCGGGCTGGCTCTGGCGCTGCGCGGCCAGCAGATCTCCGACTTCCCGTTCTGCAACAAGAGTTTCAACCTCTCCTACTGCGGCCATGACCTGTAGGAATTCCGAGAGGATCCCGCCGTGCTGAAGATTCTGTTGGAGCGCCTGCGGCAGGGACACCGGACCATCGACTGGCCCCAAGGTCCGCCACCCGAGTTGTCCGACCGCTTCCGCGGGCGACCGCGGCTGGACCGCACCCGCTGCCCGGCGGAGTGCCGCGCCTGTGTCGTCGCCTGTCCCACGGAGGCCATCGACCTGGCCGGACTGGGCCGCATCGATCTGGGCCGCTGCATCTTCTGCCCGGATTGTGCCGAGGCCTGTCCCGTGGGCGCCATCACGCATGAGGCAGATTACCGCCTGGCAGTGAGGCAACGCGGCGAGCTGGAGTTGACGGGGACCGAGGAACTACAGTTGGCCGCGGCCCTGGACCGCCGACTCAAACGGCTCTTCGGCCGCTCGCTCAAGTTGCGCCAGGTGAGCGCGGGCGGCTGCAACGCCTGTGAGACCGACATCAACGTGCTGGGGACCATCGGCTGGGATCTGGGGCGCTTCGGCATCCAGCTGGTGGCCTCGCCGCGCCACGCGGACGGGCTGCTGATCACCGGCCCCGTGACACAGATCATGGCCCTGGCCCTGCGCAAGACCTGGGACGCCGTGCCGGCGCCCAAGCTGGTCATCGCCGTGGGGGCCTGCGCCATCAGCGGCGGCGTGTTCGCCGGTCGGCCCGAGCAGCAGGACGGCGTGCACGACCTGCCCGTGGACCTCTACATCCCGGGCTGTCCGCCGCATCCGCTGACGATCCTGGATGGCCTGCTGCGCCTGCTCGGGCGGCTGGAATCCGCCTGATCCACTCTGTCTCTTCAACACAGAGGCACAGAGGCACAGAG
>DYSB01000051.1:4533-16394 GCA_020726405.1 Acetofilamentum sp.
CACAGAGGCACAGAGGCACAGAGACACGGTTAAGTAGAGAGAGGGACGCTCGCGCGCCCCTCTCTTTTTGGTTTTGCTGTGTCTCTGTGCCTCTGTGGTGAGAACCCCAGAGGTGCGACGAGTAACTAGGCCATCAGCGAGGCGATGGCCGCCACGTTGACGATGTCGCTCCAGGAGCAGCCGCGCGACAGGTCCATGAAGGGCGCGGACAGGCCCTGCACCGTCGGCCCGATGGCCTCGGCGCCCGCCAGCCGCTGGGTCAGCTTGTAGCCGATGTTGCCCGCGTCCAGGTCCGGGAATACCAGCACGTTGGCGCTGCCCGCCACGGAACTGCCCGGCGCTTTGGATGCCGCCACCTTAGGCACGATGGCCGCGTCCAGCTGCAGTTCGCCATCCACGGTCAGCTCCGGCTCGGCTTTGCGGATGATCTCCAGCGCCGCCAGCACCTTGTCCACGTCCGCGTGCTTGGCGCTGCCCTTGGTGGAGAAGCTCAGCATGGCCACCTTGGGCTCCGTGCCCGTCAGCGCGCGGTGGGTCTTGGCGGAGGCCATGGCGATGGAGGCCAGCTGCTTGGCGTCCGGCTGCGGCACGATGGCGCAGTCGGCGAAGGTGAACAGCCGCCCGTCGGGCATCACCATCAGGAAGCTGGAGGAGACCGTGTCGATGCCCGGCGCCATGCCCAGGGCGTGCAGGCCGGCGCGGATCACGTCACCCGTGGTGTGCAGCGCGCCGCCCACGCTGGCGTCGGCGATCTTGCGCCGCACCATGAAGGCGGCGAAGTACATCACGTTCTGCACGGCCTCCGTGGCCGCCTCCAGCGTCATGCCCTTGGCCTTGCGCAGATTGAACAGCTCGTGGGCGAACTCCGAAGTCCACTCACTGGCGGACGGATCCACGATCTCGCGCGCCAGCAGAGTCAGGCCGTGCTCGGCGGCCAGCCGCTCCACTTCGGCCCGGCGGCCCAGCAGGGTCACCCGGCAGATCTCCTTCTCCTTGAGGAACTTGGCCGCCTGAATGGTGCGGGGATCCTCGCCCTCGGGCAACACCACGTGCTTGCCCCGCTCGCGGGCCTTCTGTTGGAGCGTGTCCAGGATATTCATCGAGTGCTTCCTTTGAGTTGGTCCATGGCGCTGCGCACCACCTCCGGCACGAAGCGCGAGTAGTCGCCGCCGAATCGCCACAGCTCGCGGACGATGGAGGAATTGAGGTAGCTCCACTCCTCGCTGGGCATCAGGAAGACCGTCTCCACCTGGGGAGCCAGTTTCCGGTTCACGATGGCCATCTGGAATTCGTAGTCGAAATCGCTGATGGCCCGCAGTCCACGCACAATGGCCGAGGCTTGGACGCGCTGGGCGAACTCCACCAACAGGCCGTCATGGCAATCCACGCGGACGCCGTCCAGACCCGCCACGCTGGCGCGCACCAGCTCCAGCCGCTGCTGCAGGGAGAAGAGCGGGGTCTTGCCCGTGTTCACGGCCAGCAGCACGATGACCTCGTCAAAGGTCCGCCGCGCCCGCTCCACGATGTCCAGGTGACCCAAGGTCAGGGGGTCGAAAGTGCCGGGGTAGATGGCCCGTCGCACGGCCGTCTCCTTCGCTTGGCGCGGCTCACTCATCCGCGCAGACCAGGGCCATCAGGGTCAGGTCGTCGGGAAAGCGTGTCACGCGCTCGTGCAGCCCGGCATGCAGGCGCAGAGCCGCCAGTTCGTGCTGCAGCAGACCGCGCGCGTCCAGCCGGTCCGCGTCGCGCAGGGCCTGGGCGATGCCCTCCAGGCCGAACTCCCGCCCACCGGCGTTCTCCGTCTCGTTCAGGCCGTCGGTGTAGAAGAAGAGGCGGTCGCCGGGCTCCAGATCCACAAACCCCAGCTCGTAGTGCGCGTCGCGGAAGGCGCCCAGGATCAGCCCGCCCGTCTCCAGGGATTCCAGCGCGCCCGTGGCCCGCCGCAGCAGCTGGGGCGGGTTGTGGCCGGCGTTCACGTACGTCAGCCGCCGGCTGGGCCGGTGATACACGGCGTAGAAAACCGTGACGAAACTGTCGGCCGCGGTGACCTCCAGCAGGTGCTCGTTCAGGTGGCTCAGCATGCCGGCCATGTCCAGCCGGTACTGGGTGAGGATGTGGATGCCCGTGCGCACGCTGGCCATCAGCAGGCTGGCGGGAATGCCTTTGCCCGCCACGTCGGCGATCACCAGCCCGATGTCCTGGGGCGTGATCATGAAGTGGTCGAAGTAGTCGCCGCCCACCTCGGTGGAGGGCAGGTTGAGCCCGGCCACTTCCACGTCGTGCAGATGCAGATCTGTTTTGGGCAGAAGCGAGCGCTGGATGCTGCGGGCCACTTTGAGGTCCGCCTGCACGCGGCGGCGCTCCTCGCGGTCCGCGCGCAGCAAAGTGTTCTCGACGGTCTGGGCCACTTGGCTGGCCAGCACCTCCATCAAGATCTGCTCCTGCTCGCCATATGAGGCGATGCGGTCCGATTCCAGGTTGAAGAAGCCGATGATCCGGTCCTCCAGCAGGATGGGCACCACCAGCTCGCTCAAGGTGTGGTCGCGGGCGTTGAAGTAGCGTGGATCCACGCGCACGTCCGGCAGCACCACGGAGACTTTGTGGCGCGCGATCCAGCCCATGATGCCGCGGTCCAGTTTCTGACGCACCAGATGCAGCTTGTCCGTGTCGTACCCGCGCAGGGATTCCCAGCGGATGGTGGCGTCCCGGGGATCGAGGAAGTAGATGCCGGCGGCATCGAAGTCCACCACGCCGCCCAGGGTGTCCATGATCAGCAGAGCCAGGGACTCGGTGCCCAGGTCGGTTCCCAGCCGACGGCCGATCTCGCGCAGCAAGTGGTTTTCCCGCAGCGTGCGGGCGGGTTCCAGCAGGTCGCGCAGCCGTGCCGTGCTGACGTCCAATTCCTCCAGGGCCTGCCGGACATGAAGCAGCCAGGCTGAAGAGGCCTGGCTGCTCGGGGCGGGTTTTTGTTGCCGCAGTCCTTCCAGTCGCTCGACCAGCTGGCGCAGGGCGTCCAGGACATCGCGCTCGGGCCCGGAGTTGTGGACGGACATGGCCGACTCCGGCCCGGCGGGGTTCATTCGAAGGCTCGGCTCGCCTGCTCCACGTTGGGGAAACTCTTGAAGACCTGGTAGAGCTTGGTGATCATGAACAGCGAGTCGATTTTTTCCGTCACCGAAGCGAGATGGAAATCGCCTCCGGCTTCGCGCACGGGTTTGAGGGCCTTGATCAGGATGCCCAGGCCTGAGGAATTCATCAGTTTGACATTGGACAGATCCAGGACGAACTGGCGATTGCCCTTGTCCAGGAAGGACTTCACCTCATTGTAGAAGGAGTCCGCGTCCGGCCCCCCCAAGAGGTTGCCCTTCAGGGTCAGCACCACAATGTTGTCCCGGCTCTCGGCTGAGATCTTCATACGCGCCTCCTTATGGCTCGAATCTATCAATCACCCCTGCCGGTGTCAATTTGAGCCGACGTTCCCGGGGCCGGTCTGCGGGCTGGCGGCAGCGTGTGCGGCGGGCAAACCTGCCGCATCCGTTGTTACCTTGCAGGTGCGGGGTGTGGAAGGCCTTGACAATCAACAACCATTCCCGCATTTGGAACGGAAAGGATGCCGCCGGCTCCAGCTGCCGGCCCGGGCTGTCGATGACTAAGGATCACTACGGGAGTACCCATGCCGACCTTCAATGAAATTCGCGCCATGATCAAGGCCCGAGGCATCAAGCAGCCGCCCGGCGCTACGCGCGTGGAGCTGGTGCGCATGCTGCAGGCCAGCGAGGGCAACTTCGATTGTTTCGCCACCGCCGTGGACGGCGTCTGCGACCAACTGGATTGCGTCTGGCGGGAGGATTGCTTCAAGGCCGCCGGCACCAGCAGCTGAGCGACGAATCCGGCGGCCGGTCCGCCGTCCCACTTCAGGCGCGAGATTCGAATCAGCAGCTCCGGGAGACGCATGCCCGAACTTCGTCACGACCCCATCCAGCGGCGCTGGGTGATCATCGCCAAGGAGCGGGGGGCGCGCCCCCTGCAATTCGAGGGTGAGTTGCGCTTTCCGCGCAATTCCAGCTGTCCCTTCTGCGAGGGGATGGAAGGCACCACGCCGCTGGAGATCCTGGCCCTGGGCCCTCCCGGCCGCCAACCCAACACACCCGGCTGGGAGCTGCGCGTGGTGCCCAACAAGTATCCCGCCCTGCAGGTGGAAGGCAACGCCGACCGGCGCGGAGTGGGCTACTACGATGTGATGAACGGGATCGGCGCCCATGAGGTGCTGATCGAGACGCCGCGCCACATGCAACACATGGCGGAGATGAGCCCCGAGCAGATGGCGCGCATCTTCTTCGCCTACCAGGCCCGGCTGGTGGACCTGAAACGCGACCCGCGCTTCAAGTACGTCATCATTTTCAAGAACTACGGCGCCGACGCCGGGGCGACCATCGCCCACCCGCACACGCAGATCATCGCCACGCCGGTGACGCCGCGCACGGTCTCCAACGAGCTGACCTCGGCGCGCGAGCACTTCCGCTTGAAGGAGCGCTGCCTGTTCTGCGACATCCTGACCCAGGAGATGGAGTCCGGCGCGCGGCTGGCGGCCCTGACGGACCATTTCGCCGCCATCTGCCCCTATGCCTCGCGCTTTCCTTATGAACTGATGATCCTGCCCCGCGTCCACTCGTTTGATTTCGCCGGGGAGCGCTCGGAGATCGTGCAGGACCTCTCGAAGATCATGCACATCGTGCTCAAGCGCCTGCGCGGCGCGCTGGGTGATCCACCCTTCAACTTCATCTTCCACACCGCGCCCAACACGGGGCACAGCCTGCGCCGCAGCAACTACTGGGACACCATCCAGTACGACTGGCACTGGCACGTGGAGATCCTGCCGCGCATGACCCAGCCGGCGGGGTTTGAATGGGGCACGGGCCTGCACATCAACCCGGTGGCGCCGGAGGTGGCGGCGGACCACCTGCGCAAGGTGCAGGTGGCATGAAAGAACCCCGGCGGGGCGTGCTGCGCGTGCTCTTCGTGGCCGCGGAAGCTGTGCCCTGGATCAAAAGCGGGGGCCTGGGCGACGTGATGGGCGCCCTGCCGCGCGAGCTCTTCAACCTGGGACACGAGGTGGCCACGGTGCTGCCGCTCTTCGCCTCGGTGGACCGCATCGAGGCCGGGCTGGAGCTGCTGGCCACCATCCACGTGCGTTTCCTGGGCAATGATTTTCCCACCCGCATCTTCGCCGCCAGTTATCCGCGCAGCGAGTGCCGGGCCCTGTTCATCGAGAACCAGTACTATTTCGAACGCACGGGGATCTACGACGATCCGTTGACCGGCAAGCCCTGGCCCGACGACGACGAACGCTGGTTCTTCTTCCAGATCGCGCTGCTGGAGTTGGTCCGCCAGACCGACATGCAGCCGGACCTGATCGTCTGTTCGGACTGGCACACAGCGCTGATCCCGGCCCTGCTGCGCATCCGGCATCAGGAGAATCGCGCCCTGCAGCAGACGCGCTCGGTCCTGAGCCTGCACAACCTGGGCTACCAGGGCGTACTGCCGGCGGTGTCCATCACCAAACTCGGCCTGCCCCGCGAGCTGCTCTTTCCGCTCAGCCCGTTTGAATTCTACGGACAACTCAACTGCCTGAAGGCCGGCATCAGTTTCGCCGACGAGGTGGTGACGGTCTCGCCCACCTACGCCCGGGAGATCTGCACGGTCGAACTGGGCCACGGCCTGGACGGCGTGCTGCGCCAGCACGGCGAACGTGTGCGCGGCATCCTCAACGGCATCGACGTGGAGGAGTGGAATCCGGCCACGGATCCGCTGCTTGAAGAGCCTTTCTCCAGCTCGCACCTGCCACGCAAGGCGGGCAACCGGCCGCGCCTCCTGCGAGAATTTGGCCTGGATCCGGGTTTCGGCGGGCCGGTGCTGGCCATGGTGACACGGCTGACGGGGCAGAAGGGCATGAACATCCTGGCGGGCTGCCTGGACCGACTGCTGCAGCGGGATCTGCGCTTGGTGATCCTCGGCTCGGGCGAGGCCCAGTTCGAGAAATTCCTCAGCGACGTGGCCGCGGCCCATCCCGAACGGATGGCCGTGCGCGTGGGCTACAGCGAGGCGCTGGCGCATCTGATCTACGCCGGATCCGATTTTTTCCTGATGCCCAGCCGTTACGAACCCTGCGGGCTCAGCCAGATGTACTCCATGCGCTACGGCACGCTGCCCGTGGTGCATGCCACCGGTGGCCTGAAGGACACGGTGATCCCCTTTCTGGAAGACACCGATCGGGCCACGGGCTTCGCCTTCGAGGACTACAACGCCGAAGCGCTGCTGGAGGCCGTGGACACGGCGCTCAGCGCCTGGCGCAACCCGCGCGCCATGCGCCGCTTGCAGAAAAACGCCATGAAGCAGGACTTCTCCTGGGCCCACAGCGCCAAGCTCTACGAAGAGCTGTTTTTCCAGGTGTGCGAACACAGCCGCTGGGGCGAATAAGGAAACCGTCATGCCGAGCCCCGACCCCGCCCCGCTGACCGAAGTGGAACCCATCCCGCCGGCCACCTCCGCCCTCAGCCAGGAGCAGGTGGAAGCCGCCTGGGATTGGGCCGAGGCAGCCACTCAAAACGAATCCTCCCCGCAGGTGGAGAACCTCCTGCACCAGCAGCGCGACCTGACCGCCTACGTGGTGGAGATGCTGGCCGACTTCGATGACGCCGCCGCCACGCTGGGCCTGCACCTGCTGGTGGTGGCGGTGGTCGCCTTCCAGGCCGCCCATCCCGGCCTGAAGCGCGTGCGCCGTGCGACCATCGCGCGCTGCGATGCCGCCAACCTGGCGATCATCGAATCCCTGGCCGCCAGCGCGGAGGCTGGCGGTCCGCCGGACTTCGCCGAGCCGATCCTGATGGAGCTTTGCATCGTCGTCATCGGCGAATCCACGTCGGAACCCGACCCCGACCAGCCCGACGAACTGCGCCCGCAATTGTTCCATGCGCTCTGGACTGTGTCCGACGCGCTGCATGAGACCGTCTACCCCACCCCCGGCACCACTCTGCCGGTCATGAAGCGCCGGCGGCGCTGATCCCGCACAACCAGGCTGGACATTTTTGCGGCTTGCTCTGGCATCATGCCTGACACCGGCTTTGGGAAATGTCCACATTCCCGCCGGCTTTCGGCTGCAATCAACGTCGCCGGACGGCAGTCCGCACGTGAGGGATTCCGCGCGACCCACGGGACCCCGGCTTTCGCCGGGGTGGGAACGCAACGGGGATTGGGCACGGAGACCGCAGTTGTACCCACACTTCCGGCTCCTCCGGCTCTTCCGATGCCGCTTCCTTTCTCTTCCGACGAAAAGCGCCATGACCGACGCAACGCCGGCAACAAGCTTTTCTATCAAGCGTCGTTGATCGGACTCAGAAGGCCCATTCCCTTGGCTACTCGGGCGAGTGTCTAATCTGATGTCCACTGATGTCCAGATTGTCCAAGACGTAAACTGCGCAGAAGCAATCAAATTGACATCAGTCCAAACTCGACCAAGCGCCTCTCCCGCAACAATCCAGCAGATGCAGTGACCGGCGAGCCAAGAGAGCAAACTCGCCCTCTGTCCACAAGATAAAAGCTGGCGTGCTGAATGAAGGCGGCAAGCACAGGGGCATATTATGGGCATCCGCTTCGGGTATGGATGCAAGCCCACCCAGCACCTCTTTGAGCCTCCGTGTCTTTGTGTTGAAAGGAGTTAGCGATAAGTCAGCAGAGTGGCAGTCCGCAGGTGTGGGATTCCGCCCGGCCCACGGGACCCCAGCTTTCGTTGGGGTGACAGCAAGCCGAAACCTCCGCGCGACCGAAGGGACCCCAGCTTTCGCTGGGGTGGCAGCGCAGAGGGGACCCCGGCTACACCCACTCCTCCGGCGGGCACTCCGACACCCGGCTGGCCCCGACGGGCGCGAATCCCAGCGCCGTGCGCAGCCCGTCCGCCGCGCTGCTGACGATTCCGCCGGCGTAGCCCGCGCCCTCCCCCACCGGATAGAGCCCGGCCGTGGACAGGCTGTGGCGCAGCTCCGGATCCCGCGTCACCCGCAGGGGCGAGGAGGTCCGGGTCTCCGGCGCGATGAGCAGCCCCTCGTCCACAAAACCGCGCAGTTGCCGTTCGAAGAGGCGCAGGCCTTCCGCCAGCGCGCCGGAAAGGGGATCCGGAAAGAGCCGGCTCAGGCGGGTGGAACTCAGCGCCGGCCGGTAGCTGGAGGCCGGCAGGTCGCTGGACACGCGGTCATGGAGGAAATCCCGCGCCCGTTGGGCCGGCGCGTTCCACAGGCCGCCGCCCTGCTCGAAGGCCCGCTCCTCCAGGCGCTGCTGGATGTGATGCCCCAGCAGGGGCGAGTCCGCCAGTCCCCAGGCTTGGCCCCAGCGCTGCAGGTCCTGGGCCTCCACCTGGGCCACCACGGCGGAGTTGGACCAGGCCATCCGGCGCGAGGACCAGCTCATGCCGTTGACCACCAGCCGCTTGTCCTCGCTGGAGGCCAGCACCACCATCCCGCCCGGACACATGCAAAAGGAATAGACGCCGCGTCCGGCGCTCTTTACAGCCAGCTTGTAGTTGGCGGCGCCCGTCAGCTCCAGCCGGCAGCCGGCGCCGTACTGGGCCACGTCGATGAAGTCGCGCGGGTGCTCCACGCGCAGGCCCATGGCGAAGGGCTTCAGCTCCAGCTGCACGCCCGCCCGTGCCAGGGCCTCCGCAGTATCCCGAGCACTGTGGCCCATGGCCAGCAGCAGCGTGTCCGTGGCGATGCGCTCGCCATCCGCCAATTCCACGCCGCTGATGCGGCCGTCCTGCAGCAACAGGTCCTGCACGCGGGCGGAAAAGCGGAACTCCACGCCGGCCGCCTCCAGCAGGGCGCGCAGGCGCGAGCCCACCCGGCGGATGCCCTCTGTGCCCACGTGGGGCAGATGGCTGTAGACCACGTTCTGCGGCGCACCCAACTGGCAGAACCAGTGCAGAACCTGGCGCGTGAACCAGTTGCTGTTGCGGCTGGTGAGCTTGCCGTCGCTGAAGGTGCCGGCGCCGCCCTCGCCGAACTGCACGTTGGAATCGGGGTCCAGCTCGCGCTGCAGCCAGAGCCGGCGCACGTCCAGCCGGCGCTCGGAGATGGCGCGGCCGCGCTCCAGCACCAGCGGGCGGTAGCCGCGCGCGGCCAGTCCCAGCGCGGCGAACTGCCCGGCCGGACCGGCGCCGACGACGATGGGCCGGGCACCGCAAGGCAGCTCGGGCAGCGGCGGCAGGGCGGGATCCGCGTGGGGCGAGACCTGCGTCTCGCCGGCGGGCAGCCGGCCCTCCTCCAGGTTGAAAGCCAGGCTGAAGACCTGGATCAGGCGCGGCTTGTGCCGGGCGTCCAGGGATTTGCGCAGCACTTCCAGCTGCCCGATTTCCTCCGGGGCGACCTTGAGGCGGCGGGCCAGCAGCTCGCGCGGCTGCCGGGGATCGTCGTAGGCGCAGGAGAGATTGTCGAAGCGGAAGCGGCGCTCGGCCATGGGTCCTTTCCGCCGGCTGCCCGGCCTGGTTGGGTCGGCAAGATAGGGTCGACCGTGGGGAACCATTGTCATCCGAGCGGACAGCGGCTTGGGTGGGTGGCGGGCGAATGGGTGGGTGATTGGACGGTGCTCTGGCACCGCTCTGGCACCGCACCGGTCGCGGATTGCTTACTTCTGGCGAACAAGCTGAGGAGCAGACCATGCAGGGCCGGATCACCATCAAGGATGCGCTGCAGCGCCCGGAACATGTGGGCCAGGCCATCACGGCCATGGGCTGGGTGCGCACCAATCGCGCCGGCAAGGCCGTCTCGTTCATCGAACTCAACGACGGCTCCTGCCTGAAGGGCCTGCAGGTCGTCTACAGCGCCGAGAGCCTGCCCGACTACGAGGCGGTGGCACGCATTCTGACCGGCGCCTGCCTGAAAGTGACGGGCGTGCTGGTGGCCAGCCAGGGGCAAGGCCAGAGCGTGGAATTGCAGGCCACGGGCGTGGAGCTGTTGGGCGAATGCGACGCGGGCTTCCCGCTGCAGAAGAAGCGCCACAGTTTCGAGTACCTGCGGACCATCGCGCACTTGCGGCCGCGCACCAACACCTTCGGCGCCGTGTTTCGCGTGCGCCACCGGCTGGCCTTCGCCATCCATCAGTTCTTCCACGAGCGCGGCTTCGTCTGGGTGCACACACCCATCGTCACAGGCAGCGACTGCGAGGGCGCGGGGGAGATGTTCCGGGTCAGCACCTTGAGTCCGACGGATCCGCCCCGAACAGAAGCGGGCGAGGTGGACTGGAGCCAGGATTTCTTCGGCCGCCAGACCAACCTGACCGTCTCGGGCCAACTCTCTGGCGAGATGTTCGCGCTGGCCCTGGGCAACATCTACACCTTCGGCCCAACCTTCCGGGCGGAGAACAGCAACACCTCGCGCCACGCCAGCGAGTTTTGGATGATCGAGCCCGAGATGGCCTTTCACGATCTGGGGGACAACGCGCGGCTGGCCCAGGATTTCCTGCAGTACATCATCCGCGCGGTGCTGACGGATTGCACCGAGGACATGGCCTTCTTCGACCAGTGGGTGAAGAAAGGCCTGATCGAGCGGTTGGAGCAGGTGGCGGCCAGCGCCTTCGAGACCATTCCCTACACGGAGGCCATCCGCCTGCTGCAGCAATCCAAGCAGACCTTCCAGTTCCCCGTGCAATGGGGCATCGATCTGCAGACCGAGCACGAGCGCTGGCTGACGGAGACCCACGTGGGGCGGCCCGTTTTCGTGACGGACTATCCCAAGGAGATCAAGGCCTTCTACATGCGCCAGAACGACGACGGCAAGACCGTGGCCGCGCTGGACCTGCTGGTGCCGGGCGTGGGCGAGATTATCGGCGGCAGCCAGCGCGAGGAGCGCCACGAGCGCCTGCTGGCCCGCATCAAGGAAATGGGTCTGCACGAGCAGGACTACTGGTGGTACCTGGAGAGCCGGCGCTTCGGCAGCGCGCCCCACGCGGGCTTCGGTCTGGGCTTCGAGCGCGCCATCATGTACATCACGGGCATGGAGAACATCCGCGACGTGGTGCCTTTCCCGCGGACTCCGGGCAACTGCGATTTCTAACCGGACACGAAGACCACGAAGGGAAGAGAAGTGCTCGAAGAGATGAGACGGATGAGAACTTGAACGATGGGAGTGAGGCGGCCATCGTGCTTCCTTCTCCCGTACTTCGTGCGCTTCGGTCTCTTCGTGTCCTTCGTGTCCTTTTCTAAGGGAGAATCCATGGAACTGAGCACCATCCAAGCGCAGCTGGCGCACACGCTGGACCGCGTGGAGTTGGACCTGCCGGGCGAGCGCCAGATCGGCAAGGTGCGCGAGGCCTGGGCCCGGGAGGGCCGGCGGCTGATCGTCACCACCGATCGGGTAAGCGCCTTCGACCGCGTGCTGGCCACCATTCCCTTCAAGGGCCAGGTGCTCAACCAGCTGGCCCTGTTCTGGTTCGAGCACACGCGGGACCTGGTGCCCAACCATGTGCTCTCTGTGCCGGACCCCAACGCCATTGTGGTGATGGATCTGGAGCCGCTGAAAGTGGAGATGGTGGTGCGCGGCTACATCACGGGCAACACCAGCACCAGCGCCTGGACGCACTACCAGAAAGGCGTGCGGGAGTTCTGCGGCAACCGGCTGCCTGACGGGTTGCGCAAGGATCAGCAGCTGGCCACGCCCATCGTGACGCCCTCCACCAAGGCCGCGGAAGGCACGCACGACGAAAGTGTCTCACCGGCGGAAATCGTGCGGCGGGGCGACGTGCCCGCGCAGATCATGGCGGACCTGGTGGAGATCAGTCTGGCCCTCTACCGGCGCGGCGTGGAGCTGGCGGCGCGG
>DYSB01000274.1 GCA_020726405.1 Acetofilamentum sp.
CGCTCCGCCTGCACGTAGAGCACGCGCGAGGCAAAGGGCGCGCGAAAGCCGGTCAGCAGCAGGAGGATTTCCTGGGCCAGGCTCTCGGCCTGGCGCGCGGCCTGCTCGTCCAGCTTGATGATCCAGGTGGAGAGCGGCGCACCGCCGCTGTAGTTCAGCAGGCTGACTTCCACGGTCTCCGGCTTGCCGCCCGTTTTGATGCGCTCGTCCAGCCGCACCAGGCTGGCCAGTTCGGCCTCGCTCATGCTCTTAGGGTCCGGCGAGCCGTACCAGAGCTTGAGCGTGCCCGCCAGCGTGAGGGCCTGGCGCAACCGGTTCTCGAAGGTCAAGAGCTGCACGGAGCCCGCCAGCGGCGCCTCCAGCACCAGACCGGGCCGGAAGTAGCTCAAGGTGCGGGCTTCCAGCGCCACCTCGAGAACCGTCCCGGGCGGGAAGAAGCCGCCCGCTGGCATCTCGTCATCCGCCGCCCACGCTGGCCGGACCATGGCCAGCAGCAGAACGAGCAGCGGCAGAAGAATCCGCAATAGAAAGACCGGGCGCCGGCGCAGGGCCGATTGGGGAGGTTTATTCGTCCACAAAAGTGAAAGTCACTCCGATCTGGTCGTAGGGGAACACCGGTGGCAGCGGGGGCAGAACCGCCCGAGTGATGGAGCTGCGGCCCGCCAGGTCCAGCCCGGGCAAGCCCGATTCGCCCACCTGCTCCAACTGGCTCACCCGGCCCTGGCGGTCCACCAGGAAGTGGAAGATCGCCTTGCGCCCGCTGGAGCGGGCCGGGTACTTGAAGGTGCGCTGGATGGAGTTCTCGAGCCGCACCAGATACTGACTCATCCCTTCCAGTCCGGGCTGATCCGCCGCGGCGCCTGTCCGGCTGCCGCCTGCGCCCCGTGGTCCGGCCCCGGCGTCGCTGCCACCGCGCCGGGTCCGCTCGCCCGGCGCCGCCGGACGCGTGGCCTGGTCGGACTCGCGCCGGGGAGGTTCAGGTTCCCGGGCGGGCTGGGCGGGCGTCATCGGACGGGGATTGGGCGTGCGGGCCACCGTGGGGGCCGGTGTGCGTGCCGCAGGCTCCTCGGGTTCCGGGGCGGGGGCCGCACTTTCCTCCAGCTGGGAGGCCGGAGCCTCCGCGGGAGGCGCGTCGCTGACCCAGCCCGGCCGGTTCATCCCGCCGCCGGCCTGGCGCACCAGCCTCACATGGACGGCCTCAGGACGCTTCAGGCTGGGGCCGCCCCACCAGAGGAGCAACAGAATCCCCGCGTGCAGGGCCAGCGAGGCCAGCACCGGGCGCCCCAGGGGCGATCCGCCCTTCCGGCGCCGGAGGGTGTTCATGGGAGTTGAGAATCCCGGGGTGGCGGGTCGGTCATCAGGCCCACGTCCTCGAAGCCGGCCTCACGGATGCGGTCCAGCAGGCCCACCACCTCGCCGTAGGCCACGCGCTCGTCGGCGGCCAGGAAGACGGGCAGGGAGCGGGCGGCGGCGCTGTCGCCCTCCGTCAACCGGAGGGCCTCGTCCAGCAGACGCGCGCCCAATTCCTGGGCCCGGACGCTCTCCCGGCCCAGCATCAACTGGCCGTCCCGACGCAGTTCCACGGTTACGCCGCGATCCCCACGCCGCTGACCGCTCTCGGACTGGGGCAGGCCCACTTCGAGGGCGGTCTTCAGCACGGGCGCCGTGATCATGAAAATGACCAGCAGCACCAGGAAGACGTCCACCAGGGGAGTGACGTTGATCTCGGAGAGCGGACCCCGATCGGGCGCGGCTTTCATGCCGGTCCCACCTCCCGCACCAGGCCGGAGATCAGGTCGCGGAGGGCTTCGCAGCGCTCCCGCGCTCGGCGCGCGGAGGCCAGGAAGTAGTTGTAGGCGATGGTGGCCGGGATGGCCGTGGCCAGCCCCACCACCGTGGCGATCAGAGCCTCGGCGATGCCCGGCCCCACGACTTCCAGCATGGCCTGGCCCTGCTGGCTGCCAATGCGCAGGAAGGCCACCATCACGCCCCAGACCGTGCCCATCAGGCCAATGAACGGACTGGCGCTGGAGACCGTGGCCAGCAGGCTGAGGTGGCGGTCCACGTCCGCCAAGGCGCGACGCTCGGCGGCGCCGAGGGCGCCATCCCAGGCGGCCGGAGCGGGAAGAGGCCGGTGTGCGCCGGCCCCGGAAGCGATAGGCGGCAGCAGACGGCGCACCGCCTGCTGCAACATGAGGGCGCTGGGCGCCCCCTGATGATGCTCGGCAAGACGAACCAGGTCCGCGAGCCCGCGGACCTGGTCGATGCCTTCTTCGAAGGTGGATTCAGCTGCCGCCGTGCGCCGGAAAAAGCGGATGCGTTCCAGGATGGCGGCCCAACTCAGCACGGAGAGGACCACCAGGATCAGCAGGACCGCCTTGGAAAACAGCGAGGCGTGGGCGACAAAACTCCACAGGGTCACGGATTCAGCGCCTGGAACTCACAGCGCCGGTTCACGGACCAGGCGGACTCGTCGTGGCCAAGCTCCACCGGACGGGACTTGCCGTAGGAGATGGTCTCGAAGCGGCCGGCATCCAGGCCCAACCGGACCAGGTAGTCCTTGACGGCGTTGGCGCGCTTGTCGCCCAGGGCCAGGTTGTAGGCTACGGAGCCGTTCTCGTCGCAATGGCCTTCCAGCCGCACGCGCAGATCGTTGACCGTGCGCAGGACGTCGCCGTGGTGGGCCAGGCTGCCGCGGGTGTCTTCGCGCAGTTCAAACTTGTCGTAGTCGAAGTAGACGGCGGACAGCGAGTTGATGGCCGTGCCGCGGGATTCGCGGACCAGGCGCTCGGCCTCGGCCTGGGCGGCATTGGCGGCGGCCAGGCGCTCGGCCTCGGCCTTGGCGGAGGCTTCGGCGGCCAGACGGTCGGCTTCGACCTGGGCAGCCGCGGCGGCGGCGGCATCATCCGTCTGCTCGGTCATGGTCTTCTCGGCGGCCGGATCAACCTTCTTCTTGCAAGCCACGCTGCCCAGTCCGACAGCGACGACCAGCGAGAGCAGCAGGGCGGTGCGCAGAGTGCTCATATGGCGGTCTCCTTGGTTTTGGGCCAATCAAAGATTTTGCCCGGGTTCAAAATATTGTGTGGATCAAAAAGCCGTTTGACGTCCATCTGCAGCCGCTGGGACAGCGGGCTGAGTTCCCATCCAATATAAGGCTGCTTCCAGCAACCTACACCATGCTCGGCGGAAATCGTCCCCCCCAAACGCAGGGCCAGCCGGTACACGTCCTCAACCAGCCACCACATCCGGGC
>DYSB01000052.1 GCA_020726405.1 Acetofilamentum sp.
CCTCAAAGACGGATCCGTAAGGGTAGGGACCCCAGTTATCTCCAAAGCCAGGTCCCAATTGCGGGGTGTAGTTGGGAATCTCAATCTCCAGCGTGTCCGCCACCACGCGGCCCGCCAGTTCCACGGCGGCCCACACCCGATGCGATCCGCGGGCGCTGACCTCCCAGAGACAGCGGGTGGACGTCCCGCTCAAATGGGCGCCGGGGTCCTCGCCCCACACGCAGCGGGCCGTGTCGGGCAGCGGCCGGTTGAACCGGGCCTCCACTTCCACGGCCCCGACCTGCACGCCCATCGGGGCCAGTTCCAGCCGCAGCGTGAGGGAGTCGTTGCGCAGGGCGAACCACCTGCGACAGATGTACTCGCTGTCTCCCCGGCGCAGGGTGGATTCGATCCAGGCGCTGTCCGCCAGCGGCGTGGTCCAGACCACTTCCCGGCCCGCCCCGTCCAGCTGGTCGCCGCCCGCACACCACTCATAAGTCCAGCCGTCGCGGTCGTCCACGGGCAGAAAGACCTCCACCGGCGTCGGCATGCCCGACCACAGATTCCACTCCGCCAGGCGGATGTCATGGATGGGCGATTCCAGCTCGCCGGGCGGCAGACTGGAATCTGGCGTCGGGGTGGACTCATTCAAGGAACAGCCCAACGCCAAGAGAACGATCCATGTGGCAGGTCGGATGGGTGAGAAAAAGGAAGCGGTCATGGGACCTCCAAAACGGCGCCGAGCGTGGGCGCGGCACTGCCGCAGTTCGTCACCTTGTGTCACACGTGCAAGCGCTCCAGGATTTCCTTCGACGTGGGGAGGATAGGGATCGGCAAGCCGGGACTACCATTCCACGAAGTCAGCGACCCAGAGGTTCAGGGTGTCCACCAACTGGAAGGTTCCATCGCTCAGGTTCACGGCCACCCAGCGCCGGCCCACTTCCTCAAGGGTGTCCTGCAGAGTCAATTGCCAGACCACCTGGAAATCCTCGGAAGACTCGGCGCTGACTCTGGCTGAATCCAGCAACAGCAAGCCAGAGCCCACGTGGAAGGACAAGGTGAGAGGATCCTCGTTGGGATCCAGTGCCCGGATCCAGACATCCCTGGCGGTCCCCAAGTCCAAATCTCCTGGATATCCGCAATCCGGACCCAACTGGGGCGGCACGTTGGGAAGCTCCACCACCAAGGTATCGCGAGCGACGCGGTCTTCCAGGCGAAACTCCGACCAGATGTAGTGCAGGCCCGCGCGGTGCACGTCCCAGTCCATCTGTCCGGCGTCCGCGACCGATAGCTCACCCTCATCGCAGCCCCACGACCAGACGGCATGCGCATCCAACGGACGGTTGGTTTCTGTGGTCACGTGGACAACACCTGGCAGAGCCTCTTCACCCGCAATCGACAAGGAAATCGTGAGCGGCACGTCGTGCAGCACCAGCCTGCGTCGGCAGATGTGGCGCTCTGCGCCGCGCACCAGGATGGCCTTTATCCAGCTCAGGGTGTCCGGGGGCGTGCGCCAGACCAGACGACTGCTTCGCTGGTCGAGAATCGTGCCTCCTCCCACGCTCCATTCCACCGTCCAGCCTGCGCGATCCTCCCCCAGGAAAATCACGTTCCAGATCTCATCTCGACAGGTCCAGTTTTCGGGCTCCGCCGAACGCAGGTCGTGGATGGCGGACTCGATGTCCGTCCCGGCACTGGAGTCAGCGGTCGGCTCGCCACGCTGGCATCCCAGCGAAGTGGACAACAAGAACAGGGCCAGGCAACAATGGAAAAATGATTGGCAACAGGTGGAACGTGGCTCAGGCGACGGACAGGGACGCATGACAACCCCCGAGCTGCAGCCAGATCGGCAGTGCCGGGCGGCGGGCGGTGATGGCTCACGACAGGCGAACAACGGGGAACCAGATGCGATGGTGCTCCTCGGATGGGAAGTCGGTCTTCTGGACGACAGTTGTAGGCACAGAATGGATGTAGGCAGCAGAAACGCAATAAAAAGATGAATGGATTCAGCGTCCGGCCGGCTCGTCCCGCAGGATCCAATGGGCCGCGCCCTGCTCGGCCAGCCAGGCCTCGGCGGCGGAGCCCATCAGCAGACCCAGGGTGGACAGCAGGCCTGCCTGGCTGCAGGTGGGCGCCTGGACCGTGACGCTGCGCGGGGCCTGGGGCGGCGGCCAGCCCGTGCGGGCGTCGAGGATATGGCCGAGGCGCACGCCGCCGTGCTCCAGGCCGCGCCGTGCGTCGCCCGAGGTGGCCAGCGCGCCCGTGCGCAGTTCGAATCCGCCCAGTGCGGCCCGACCGCTGGCCGCCGGATCGTCCAGGCCCACGCGCCAGGGCGGGTCGCTCGGGCCCGCTCCGCCCGCACGCAGGTCGCCGCCGAAATTCACCAGCCAAGGGCCGGGAGCCTCGGCCAGTAGCGCGGCTGCCCGATCGACGGCGTATTCCTTGCCCAACCCGCCCAGGTCCAGTTCCCAGCCCACTGGCAGCCGGAGGCGCCGGGCGGCGGGGTCGCGCTCCACCCGGTTCCAGCCCACCCGGGCCAGCAGCGGACGTAGCTCGGCGGCCGTGGGCGGGCGGGCGCCAGCCTCGAAGCGCCAGGCGCGACGCAGCACGCCACTGGTCAGGTCGAAGCGCCCGCCGCTCACCTGAAAGGCCACGTCGGCCAAGTCCAGCAAGCCCTCGATCTCCGCGTCCGTCTCCACCCAGGCGCCCCCGGCGGCGTGCAGGCGCCCCAGCCAACTGTCGGCCCAATAGCGGCTGAAGCAGGCCTGGATGCGCCAGGCCTCCGTCGCGCCGGCCTGCGCCAACGGGTGGGCCCGGCTGCGCGGGCAATTCCGCAGGTGGATCTCGCAGGGTCCGGCGAAACAGGAAAAGCGGGCGATCCAACCGGATTCGCCCGCTTCCAGAGTCAGTTCTTTGAGAGGCCCGGGGGAAGCCGGGTGTTCCTGATTCATCCGTCAGGTCTCTTCCAGCAGAGGAGTCGCTACGTCTCCCGCATCGCTCCCGCAGCGCTCCCGTTCACAAGGTCGTGCGGAAGCCCAGTGTCACCATCCAGACCTGCAGATCCGGCACCAGATCGAGGTTGTTCTGCGTACCCACGGGCGTCGGGGAGAGATCGAAGCGCTGGGTCATCACGGCCGGCTTCAGCCAGAATTGGCCCCAATCCGCCTCCGGCAGATCCACGCGCAGGCTGAAGGTCCAGGACTGGAAGTCGGCCAGGCGCGAATCCGCCGTCAGGAACTCCGGCGCAAGGGCGTTGTAGTCTGTGACCTGCAGGCTGTGGGCGTAGCAGTCCGCCCGGGTCTGGTCACTGTAGCGCACCTGAGGCCGGACGCGCAGCCCGGGCAATCCCAGCTCGGGCTTCCACCAGTACTGCAGGTCCAGGGTGTTGGACGCAACGCCCCAGTCGTCCTGATAGTGCCGGTAATCCAGGTGGAGCACGTCGCGCCCCAGGTGCAGGGCGTTGCCCCAGTAGATGGTCCAGCGGCTGCGGGAATCGGGCCGGCTCTCGTTCACCCAGCTCACCGGCTCGCCATCCGAATCCACCAGGCTCACGCCCTTGTAGGGATCTGTGAGATAGCCGGCGTCGCGCCCGAAGCCCAGATTGAGCTGGGTCAGCCAGCGGCGGTTCATGACCTGGGAAACCCCGACCAGCACATCCTGGATTTGCTTGGTGTCGCTACTGCCCACGCTGATCCGGTTCTGATAGTCGGCCAGGGGCTCGGCCATCCCGCCCGACGGGGTCACCAGATCCTCGCTCAGGCTGAAGCCCAGGGTCAGGGTGGTCAGGCGCTGATTGAGGTCTTGATGGAAGGTAGCGCTGGCCCCCAGGCTGCGATAGTCGGTCTCAAAGGAGCCATTCAGTCCGGCGCTCAGTTTCAACGTGCGGGTCAGGGGTCGTTCCAGCTCCAGCGCGACAGCGTGCCGCTGGTCGCGGAAACTGCGCACCGGCAACTCGCCCGTGCCGGCCGAGTAGTGCTGACCCGAGGGCGAGGTGAAGGTTTGGGGCGTGTGGGTGGGGCTGGCCCCGTTGGGACTGGCCCCGCTCATGGCGTCGAAGCCGTAGCGCAGGCCGATGGACTGCTCGCCCTTGAGGGGCAGGCGCAACTGCAGCACCGGCTCCACCACGGCGATCCGGCCTTGTTCCTGGTAAACCAGGGTGGCCTGCTCGACGCTCAGGCCGTGCAGGTCCAGGGCCTGGGCCGCGGGGAAGTAGGCCGGGTGCTGGGCCAGGAAGGCGTCGGCTTTCTTGCGCTGCTTGTCCACGTTGACGGCCAGCACGCTGAACCCCTGCGCCTGGTACTTCTGCTGCAGCTCGTTCAGCCAGGGAAAGGACTGGGCGCAGGGCGCGCAGGCGGCCGGGCCAGGGGGCGTGACGAAGAACGGGCATGAGAACTCCTTGCAGGTTGATCATGGACACCAGATCGTCACCAGGATCCACTGGCTACACTCCTGTTGGATGGAAACCGCCCGTTCTGGCAAAAGATTAGTCTTCATCCCCAGCCTCTTCACCCCCGGCGCCGGTGGCCACGGCGGCCGGCGCACCGTCCGCGGCAGGCAGGGTCAGACCCGCCCGGGCCGCAGCGGCCTGGTGCCGGTAGACGAGTTCGCCGCCCGCCTTGCCCGTTCGCAGGGCCAGAGCCAGGCTGACCACAGACACGCCCAGCAGCAGGAAGGGCAGGACCCGGCGCAGGGTGGCACCCAGCGGCAAGAGCAGCGTGAGGCTCAGGACCAGGCCTGCCACAGTGCTCCAGAGAAAGACCTCGGCCGCCTCCTCGTGGGCGTGCAGGGCTGCTTCGGGCACGTTCCGTTCCACGCGCTCCTCCTCATCCCCGCCGGTGCGCAGGGCGGCCAGGCTGCCGGCGGTGAGCAGAACCTGCACCAGCACCACGGCCAGCCAGGCGGAGGGGGTCAACTTCCCCTTGCCGTCCAGGATCGCCAACAACAGCAACAGCAGGGGTAACAGGATGGCCAGACCCAGCGGCAGGTGCACAATCATCAGATGCAGAAGTCCGTCCATGGAAGTCTCCCTGACAGATTGAAAGCGGCCGTTCCAGGACCCAATATCGTCCGAGAATCGCGCTGGACAATCCGTCGGATGGACTGTCCGGCCATTCTCTTGTCGGTCAACGATTTGTGTCGGCTGATGCGTCAGGCGACGGGTACCCGGCAGCCCCGGTTCCCAAGATGCAGCAAATCGATCGCCAATCCAGTCCCTTCTGGAATCTCACGAGGCCGGGCGCGCTTCTGGCGATGCAGGGCTCCAAGCCCGCACACGTCGCCCAAAACAGGGACACCCCGACCGGGGCCGGGGTGTCCGTCGTCGTTGTCGTGGGGAACGACCTACATCATGCCGTCCATGCCGCCCATGCCGCCCATGCCACCGCCGGGCATGCCGCCCTGCTTCTCTTCCGGGATCTCGTGAATCGTGATCTCGGTCATCAGCATCAGGCCGGCCACGGAGGCCGCATTCTCCAGCGCCGTGCGGGTCACCTTGGCCGGATCGATCACGCCCATGGCCTTCAAGTCGCCATAGGTCTCGCTGGCGCAGTTGAAGCCGTAGTTGATGTCCGACTTGCTCAGGACTTCCTGCACGATGATCGCGCCTTCCAGGCCGGCGTTGGCGACGATCTGGCGGATAGGCTCCTCCAGCGCGCGCCGCACGATCTCGGCGCCCACCTTCTGGTCGCCGTCACCCTCGAGGTTGCCGACGCGCTGGAGGGCACGCACCAGGGCCACACCGCCGCCGGGGACCACGCCTTCCTCGACCGCCGCACGCGTGGCGTGCAGGGCGTCCTCGACGCGGGCCTTCTTCTCCTTCATCTCCACCTCGGTGGCGGCGCCGATGTGCAGCACGGCCACACCGCCGGCCAACTTGGCCAGCCGCTCCTGGAGCTTCTCGCGATCGTAGTCGGACGTGGTGTCCTCGATCTGCTTGCGGATCTGGTCCACCCGACCCTTGATGGTCGCTTTGGCGCCGGCGCCGTCGACGATGGTCGTGTTGTCCTTGTCGATGCTGATGCGCTTGGCCTGGCCCAGGTGCTCCACGCCGGCGTTCTCCAGCTTGAAGCCCGTCTCCTCGCTGATCACCGTGCCACCCGTCAGGATGGCGATGTCCTCGAGCATGGCCTTGCGGCGGTCGCCGAAGCCCGGCGCCTTGACGGCGGCGACCTTCAACACGCCGCGCATCTTGTTCACCACCAGGGTGGCCAGGGCCTCGCCCTCGACATCCTCGGAGATGATCAGCAGCGGACGGCCGCTCTGGACCACCTTCTCCAGCACCGGCAGCAGGTCGCGCATGGTGCTGACCTTCTTGTCGTAGATCAGGATGAAGGGATCCTCGAGCTCCACTTCCATGGACTCGGGGTTGGTGACAAAGTAGGGGCTCAGGTAGCCGCGGTCGAACTGCATGCCTTCCACGGTGTCGACGTAGGTCTCGTTGCCCTTGCTCTCCTCGACCGTGATCACGCCGTCCTTGCCCACCTTGTCCATGGCGTCGGCGATCAGGTCACCGATCTTCTTGTCGTTGTTGGCGGAGATGGCGCCCACCTGGGCGATGTCTTCCTTGCCCTGGACCGGCACGGACATGGCCTTCAGGTTGGCGCAGACGACCTCGACGGCGGCGTCGATGCCGCGCTTGAGTTCCGTCGGATTGGCGCCGGCGGTGACGTTCTTCAGGCCTTCGCGCAGGATGGCCTGGGCCAGCACGGTGGCCGTGGTGGTGCCGTCGCCAGCCTGGTCGCTGGTCTTGCTGGAGACCTCGCGCACCATCTGGGCGCCCATGTTCTCGATGGGGTCCTTCAGCTCGATCTCCTTGGCGACGGTGACGCCGTCCTTGGTGACCAGCGGGGCGCCGAACTTGCGGTCGATGACCACGTTGCGGCCCTTGGGACCCAGGGTGGCCTTGACGGCGTCGGCGAGCTTGTCCACACCGGCCTTGAGGGCGGTGCGGGCGGTGGTATTGTAGGTGATGGCCTTTGCCATGATTCGCTTCCTTTCTTCTGAAGAACTACTCGACAACCGCCAGGATGTCGCTCCGACCCAGGATCAGGAAGGTCTCGCCGTCGACCTTCACCTCGGTGGCGCCGTACTTGGCGAAGACCACCTTGTCGCCGGCCTTGATCAGGTTCTGCAACGGGGTGCGACCCTCGGGGGCGTCCGAACCCACCGCGATCACCTTGCCCATCTGGGGCTTCTCTTTGGCCGTGTCCGGGATGATGATCCCGCCGGCGCTCTTCTCGATGGACTCATCCAGACGGGTGACGATGACCCGGTCGTCCATGGGCTTCAGCTTCATGGCTTCCTCCAGAATTTGAATGATTATGATTGACAATGTGTTCGCTCGCCGCGCCGTGCTGTTGGCACTCTACCGAGACGAGTGCTGACAATATCGTTGCATGCCACCGTTCTGTCAAGTCCCCATCTGAGGTTCTGACCGGGATTCAACAGCTCGTGTGCGGGATCGGGCGCTGCAGACGCAAGTTGGAGAGCATGTCCATTGATTGACAACAAGATCAAATCGCACGTGCAGTTGGTACTCAAGTTGCTTGAACTCCAGCATCAAACGAGGTGCATCATGAACAGAGCTCTACGATCTACCACAGGGATCGCTCTGCTCCTGAGCGCGCACTCGGCCTGCGCCGACTTGTCAGCGGGTCTTCTCGCCTGGTATCCGTATCAGGGGGATGCCCTGGATGCCAGCGGCAGCGGCCGACACGGCTTGCCGTATCAGTTGACCTACGTGCCGGGCCACGAGGGTCAAGCTGCTTGGTTCGACGGCGACCAGAGCCGGATGGGAATGAACCTGCCCATGTCACCTGGTGACTGGACGATCTGCGGCTGGGCCTACGTGGAGGAAATCAACTCCGCCTGGACCGACTGGCAGGATTTCGTCAGCTCCCACACCCAGGCCTTTGCGGTGGGCGTGGACAACTGGGACGGCGGCAAGCTGACACTGTGGATCGGCGGCGACACGGCCCAGGACCCCGATCCCATCCCATCCCGCTGCAAACGCCCTTCTTCTGGCTTTTCGAACAGGATGGCGGAACCTGCCGCATCTGGCGCGACGGCGTACTGGTGGCCAGCGTCACCAGCTCCTTCACTCCGGGCTTCCTCAGGACCGTCGGCCAGTGGATCGCCGGTGCGAGTTCGCCGATGGATCGCGAGCCCCTGCACGGCTGGCTGGACGAGATCCGCATCTACAACCGCGCCCTGGACGCCTCCGAGAAGGAGGAACTCTTGGGTGGCGGCGGCACGGTGGAGGCCCACGAGACCCCCGTGGCCTTCGGCCTGCTGCGCGCCTGGCCCAATCCCTTCAATCCCAGCACCGAAATCAGCTTCACGTTGAGCGAGCCTGGCCTGGTCAACCTGCGCGTGCTGGACCTGCTGGGCCGGGATCTGACGGTATTGCACGAAAGCATGCTGGACCGCGGCGAGCACCAGCTGCGGCTGGATGCCGCCGGCTGGCCCAGCGGCGTCTACATCTGCAATCTGGAGGCGGGCGGCCAACACCAGGCAATCAAACTGACCCTGCTGCGCTGATCAGATCCATCTCATGAAGCCCAAAAGGCCTCCCCGGCGGGGAGGCCTTTTCTTGGTCGACAACGTGGAAGTGCCGCATCGCCTGAGATCCAATCAGAACAGGGAGCCCTGCACAGCCGCCGCCGGAGCCGACAGTCCCTCGTGATCCACTCCCGTGCCGTTGACCTCTGGCCCCACTTCCCAGCACTCCAGCTGCTCGGCCGGCCAGGGCTGCAGGCGGAGCGCCCAGGCCGCGCCGTCGCCCACACCGGCCAGCCAGTCGTTCCAGAGTGCCGGTGGCAGGACCACGGGCATGCGCGGATGAATGACCGCGATGGACTCCGCCGCCGGACAGGTGAGGATGGTGAAGGAGTCCCGCGCAACCGGCACGTCCGGCATTTGCAGCGCGGGCTGCCAGAGGCCCGCCAGCAGGACCGTCTCCCCCGCCGGACGGATGGACCAGGGCGCACGCAGGCGGCCTTCCCGTTTCCATTCGTACCAGCCGTCGCAGGGCAGCAGGCAGCGACCGGCGCCTGGAGAGGCGGCGCCTGGAGAGGCGGCGTCGAAGGCGGCGCGGAAGGCCGGCAGGGTGGCGGCCGTCTCGGCGCGAGCGTTGATCAGAAGGCCGATGGGGCGCGCCGGGTGCTTGATGCCCCAGTGCAGCAGCTCCAACCGCCGCTTCCCCTCGAGCAGGCGCAGGGCAGCCGCCGCGTGTCCCGGCGCCACGTTCCAGCGCGGCTCCAGCCCCTCCGGTAGCTCCTCCTGCTCAAGCGCCAGGCGCTCGAGCAGGTGCCTGTCCAACCGACTGAAAGCGTAGCGTCCGCACATGCTTCCTTCGCCCTGAATCTCCGCGTCCGTCCGGTCCTGCTGGTGGGGTCTGGACATGCCGAAGCTCGAGATTCTCCTCCGCAGAGTCGACTCCCGAGCCTCGGGTTCAAGCCAAGAAAGGCGCTACTTCTTCGTCGCCTTGAGCGCCGCGATCTGCCCCTGGCGCGCCAGGTCGATGGATTCGCCCAGAATGCGGGCCGCTTCCTGCGGGGCGTGGAAGCCCATGGAATTCTCCGCCGCGATGTAGTCCAGGCGCCATTGGGCCGCCCGCTGCAGTTCGCGGGCGGGGTTCAGGGCCAGGCTGTCCGTGCCCGCGGCCTTGGCCGCCTGGACCGCGTCCAACAGGTCCATCAGCGCCGCGCCGCCCTGCTGGAGCAGCTTGTGGTTGCGGTCCTGGATCAGGTCGACGCGCGCCTTCAGCTCCTCCTCCGGGAAATGATGGCAGGTCTGGCAGGCGCGGTTGATGTTCAAGAGCGGGCTGCGCACCCAGTGGTCGCTGACCTTGGTCGCGCCCTCACGCATGTAGGGCATGTGGCAGTCGGCGCAGGAGACGCCGCTGCGCGCGTGGACGCCCTGGCTCCAGAGCTCGAACTCCGGGTGCTGGGCCTTGAGGATCTGCGCGCCGGACTCCTTGTGGTTGTAGTCGAAGAAGCGCGCACCGTCGGGGAACGTGGTGCCGTTCCAGTGCGCCTCAAGATCCTCGACTTTCAGGCCCTTGGACCAGGGGAACTCCAGCGGCATTTTCGTCGAGCAGTAGTACTCCACGTGACACTGCCCGCAGACGAAGGAGCGCATCTCCTGGCGCGTGCCGTCGGTGTTGGGATCGTAGGGCGCGCTCCGCGGTCCCTGGCGCCAGCGCTCCACCGACGGCAGCATGGGCACGGGGGAGTCCGAGGCGGCCAGGGCCTGGATGCCCAGGATGAAGCCCGGCCGTGTCACACGCAGCGCCATGCTCGCCGGGTCGTGGCAATCCACGCAGCTGACCGGATGGGCATGGCCGCCGTCGTGCAGCTTCTGGCTCATTTCCTGGTAGCTGAGCTGGTAGGATTCCGCGAAGCCCTTCATCGCGTCGCCGCCGCCCAGCTCGCGGTAGAGGGGCATCACCGAGGCGTGGCAGTGGATGCAGGAGCCCGACTGGGGCTTGCTCAGGCGCTGGGTGGCCTCCTGGTCCGCCAGCATGTAGGCGTGGCCACGCCGGTCGCGGTAATCGATGGAGAACGCGTAGCCCAGGAACATGCGCTTGAGCCAGGGGTCGCGCTCGATCTTCTCGTCGGGCAGGGCTTCGCTGCCGCCGTGGCCGCCGAAGCGCGTGCGGGTGGTGACGGCCGTGCGCAGGTAGGCGTCATACTGGCGCGGCCAGTTCTTGCCCCAGACTGCCGGGTCCGTGGTGTCCTCCGTGACCTCCACCACGCGGGTGAGCGGCGCGGCCGCCTCGCCCTTGCGCTCGACGATGGTCACCAGCAGGGCCGTGGCACCCGCCGCGACAAGCGCCGTCCCCAGGAGCAGCACCCAGAAGACCGGGCGCCGGGTGAAGGAATTCGCGTCACTCATGCTGCGTCCTTTCCGCTTGTTCTCCGCGCTCCGGGCCGCCCAGGCCCGCGCTCTCGCCATGGCCCACCGCCGCGTGACAGTGCACGCAGCTCACCGCGTCCCGATCCGTGCGCGCACCGGCCAAGAGCGGGTGGACCAGCTCGCCGTGGCAGCGCAGGCAGTTTTCCTGCAGGATGGCGCTGTTGCCGGGCTTGATGAGGATGGGTTCATGGAAGTTTTCCAGGGTGAAGCCCTTGGAGTGGTGCCAGCCGTTAGAGGCCTTGGCCAGGTACTTGGGCAGGAAGGCCACGGGCAGGTGGCAGTCCACGCAACCCGCCGCCTGATGATGGCTGCCCTTCAGCCAGGAATCGTACTGGGGCCGCATGATGTGGCAGTTCGTGCAGGCCGCCGGATCCGTGCTGAAGTAGGACAGGCCCTCGGCGTAGTGGAAGGTGAAGGCCCCCACGCCCAGGGCCAGACCGCCCAGCAGGGCCAAGGCCACGCCGCGGGCCCGGATTCCGCCCCGGTCGCACGGGGCCCCTTCCTCGCTCATGCCGCCTCCTCTCCGCGGAACACCCTGTCTTCCATGTTCTGCTACCTGAGTGTGGATTTTTTATGTGAAACAATCAACAGGCGGGCCGCGGGAATTCCGCCAGTGCTCAGCGGCCGTTGGTCGGTGGCGGCGCGCGGTTGGTTGTTCTTGCCTCCTGCGCATTTGTTCTCTATGTTATGTTCAAAAGGACAGCATAATGGTCGCACGAACCCTGGCTCTGCGCATTCCCCACCTGCTCGCCCAGGTGGAAATCCGCCTGAATCCCGCCCTGCGGGAGCGCGCCTTCGTGGTGGCCACCAGCCGGGAATCCCGCGCCCAGGTGCTGGGGCTCTCCCCCGCGTTGGGCCGCTGCGGCCTCCAGCCCGGGGCGCCGCTGGCCGCCTGGCTGCGCCGGCAGCCGGAACTGCTGGTGCTGGAGGGCCGGCCGGAACGCGTGGAGGCCCTGCTGGCGGGGATCCGGCTCCGGCTGGAGGCCCTGGTTCCCCAGGTGCGGTCGCCGCGCAACGGCCTCTTCCTGCTGGACCTGCGCGGCAGCGGCCTGCTGCACCCGGACGAGCGCGCGCTGGGGCGCCGGCTGCTGGAATCCCTGCGCATCCGCGAGGGCGTGCTGGCCGCCGCGGGGCTGGGGTCCTCGCCCCTGGCGGCCCAGCTGCTGGGGCGCCGCGCCGGCCCGGGCGAGCTGCACGCCGTGGACGGGGAGCAGGAGCGCCGCATCCTGGACGACCTGCCCCTGGCCGGGCTGCCGGATCTCTCCTTGAGCCTGCTGGCCGCGCTGGCCCGGGGAGGCATCCGCTTCGTGGGGGAGGCGCGCGCCCTGCCGTCCGGGCAGCTTGAGCGCCTGCACGGCGAAGCCGGCGGGCGGTTGCGCGCCCTGCTCAACGAGCTGGATCCGGCCACCGGGGCCGCTGAACCTGAACTCCTGCGGGCCCGACGCCGATTGCCCGCGGACAGCGCGGACCCGGCACGGCTGGGCGAGGTCCTGCTGGAACTGCTCGAGGAGCTGCTCGGTCGCGCGCGGGAGGCGGCGGGCCAGCCCCGGCGCTTGCTGCTGCGGCTGGTTTGGAACGACGGCCAGCGCAGCCTGGGCGAACGGCGGTTGCAGCTCCGGGACGGCGAGAGCCGGCGCCAGTCCCTGCGGCGCCTGGGGCGCGAGCTGCTCGGGCAGGCGCTGGCCGCGCGCCGCCTGCGCGTGCGCGAGCTGGAGCTGGAACTGGAGCTGGAGGCCGAGTCCGCCCAGTTGCCGCTCTTCCAGGAGAGCGGGCGGGCGGAGGGCCGGGAGCGGCGGCTGGACCAGGCGCTGGGCCAGCTGCGACGGCGCTGGGGAGCCCAGGTGGTGCGGCTGGGACCCCGCCAGGCCGACGCCGGACCGCGGGACACGGCGTGACACGAACCATCAAGAACGGAGCCCATCATGACAACCCTGGCCTGGACCCTGAACGCGCCCGCCCTGCGGCGGGCCCGGCCCCTCTGGCAAACGGCCTTTGGGCTGGGCCGGGAGGCCCTCTATACCCTGGCGCACTGGATTCACCGCCTCTTCGTGCCCGGCTGGTGAGGCCGTGCTCGAGGCGCACAGCCACTTCAGCTTCGGCCAGGGCTGCGCGTCCGTGGAGGAACTGGCCCGGACGGCGGCGGCCCGGGGCTGGCCGGCGCTCAGCCTTTGTGACCGGCGCGGACTCTACGGGATGGTGGAACTCCAGCGTGCCAGCACACAGCTGGCCGCGGAGGGAATCCCCCTGCGTCCCGTGCTCGGGGCCGGCTTCCCGCGGCTGGGCGGCGCGCTGGTGCTGGCGGAGGGCGCCACGGGCCTGGCCGAACTCTGCCGCCTGACCACGTTGGATCAGCTGGGGCCGGGTTGGGAGACACGACCACCGCTGGGCTGGGCCAGGCGGGACATCCCACTGGAGACTCCCGGCTCCAACGACGAACCCGGACCGGCGGACGACGACGAAGACACCGAGGTGGACGAGGCGCCCCCGCCCGCCGGAGAGGACGAGTGGCGCGGGGCGCTGCTGACAGCCTGCCGCGAGCTGCAGCACTGCCAGCTGGTGCTGCCGGCGGCGGCCCTCGAACTGCTGATCCCTGAGACAGGCGACGCGTATCGACCCGAGGGCGACCGGCTGAGCGTGGCCCTGGATCCCGCCGCCGACCGTGTGGCGGCCAACCGGCTCTGGCGCCGGGCCCGGGAGCTGGGGCTGCCCGTGCTGGCCCACGGCGTCTGCGACTACCTGGACGAGGCCGACGCCCCCCTGCAACAACGCGTCCGTGCCCTGCACGAGAACACGAGTCGAGAGCGCATCCTGGCCGCCGGCCGCTGGAATCCCCGGGGCGCGCTGCCCGCCTGGAGCGAGTTCCAGCGTCCCTTCGCCCGCCTGCCCGCGGCCCTGCGGCGGCTGGAGGCGCTCTGGGAGCGCTGCTCTCCGGGCGTGGAGACCGGCCGCCTGCACCTGCCGCGCCTGGACGAACCCGGCGACGACCTGGAGCGGCTGCGCGCCCACTGCCTGGAGGCCCTGCCGCGCCGCTACCCGGCCCCCGGACCCTGGCGCCGCCGCGGACCGGACGGCCGGCCAGGCAACGTGGGCCAGACGGACCCGGCCCGCGCCCGGAAGCGCCTGGAGCTCGAGCTGGAGGTGATCGGCCGGCTGGGCTTCGCCGGCTACTTCCTGGTGGTGCGCGAGATCGTCCGCTTCGTGCAGGAGCAGGGGCTGCCGATGATCGGGCGCGGCAGCGCGGCCAACTCGCTGGTCTCCTACTGCCTGGGCTTCACCGAGGTGGATCCCATCCGCCACCGGCTCTCCTTCGAGCGCTTCCTCAATCCCTGGCGCTCCACGCCGCCGGACATCGACCTGGACTTCTCCTGGGCCGACCGCGACCAGGTGCTGCGCTTCGTGCTGGAGCGCTTCGGCGCCCGGCACGCGGCGCTGCTCTGCACCACCGTGACCCTGGGGCCGCGGGGCGCGCTGCGCGAACTGGCCAAGGTGGAGGGGCTGGGCGGCCGGGAGCTGGACGAGTTGACCCGGCACTTCCCGCGCTCCCCGGGCGACTGGGAGCGCGAGGTGCTGGAGCATCCCGAGCGCCACGGCCTGACGCCCGAGCAGGAGCCCCTGCGCGGCCTGCTGCCCTGGGTGCGGCGGCTGGTGGGCCTGCCGCGCCACCTGGGCATCCATGTGGGCGGCGTGCTGATCACGCCCGAACCCATCACCACCTGGCTGCCCCTGCAGCGCGCCGGGCGCGGCGTGACCGTCACCCAGCTGGACATGCACCCCGTCGAGGAGCTGGGCCTGCTCAAGATCGACCTGCTGGCCCAGCGCGGGCTGGGTGTCTACAGCGACCTGACGCGGCAGGGCGCGGCCGCCGGCCTGCCGCCGCCGCCGCGCACGCCCTACGAACTGGAGTTGGATCCGCCCACCGCCGCCCTGGTGCGCGACGGGCGCAGCATGGGCTGCTTCTACATCGAGTCGCCGGGCATGCAGTCGCTGCTGCGCAAGCTGCGCTGCGGCTGCTTCGAGGATCTGGTGGCCGCCAGCTCGATCATCCGCCCGGGCGTCTCCGAATCCGGGATGATGCAGGCCTTCGTGGAGCGGCACCGCGCGGTGGCCGCGCTGCCCCCCGGCGCCCCCTGGCCCGTGGAGTACCCGCACCCGCTGCTCCAGGATCTGTTGGAAGACACTTACGGCGTGATGGTCTACCAGGAGGACGTGATGCACGTGGTGAGCGGCCTGGCCGGCATGAGCCTGGCCGAGGGCGACCTGCTGCGGCGCGCCATGAGCGGCAAGGGACTGGACAAGCTGGCCCTGGCGAGTTTCGAGGAGCGCTTCCTGGGCGGCTGCGCCGGGCGCGGGGTGCCCGAGGCCGTGGCCCGCGAGATCTGGCGCCAGGTGGCCTCCTTCGCGGGCTACGCCTTCTGCAAGGCCCACAGCGCCAGTTTCGCCGTGCTCAGCTACCGGTTGGCCTGGTACAAGGCCCACCACCCGGCGGAGTTCATGGCCGCCGTGCTCACCAACCAGGGCGGCTTCTTCTCCAGCGCGGCCTACGTGCAGGAGGCCCGCCGGCTGGGTCTGAGCGTGGACGGGCCCTGCGTGGTCCACGGCGCCGACCGCTACAGCGGCGGGCCCGGCCGTCTGCGGGTGGGCCTGCAGCAGGTGAAGGGGCTGGAGCGCGCGACCCGGCGGCGCATCCTGCGGGAGCGCGGGCGCGCGCCCTTCCGCGGCTTCGCGGACTTCCGCCGACGCAGCGGTGCGGGCCGCGGCGAGCTGGAATCCCTGATCCACTGCGGGGCGCTGGACGCCCTGGCGGGCTCGGGCGATCCCCGGGAGCGGCGCCCGGCCCTGCTCTGGCATCTGCAACTGGCCCCCGACGCCCGGCGCGACGAGCCTGGCCTGTTCGCCGCGGAGGACCGCGTGCCCGCCGGCCAGGGCCGCTGGAGCTGGATCGAGACCTGGTCGCGGGAGCGCGGGGCGCTGGGCTTCGGGCTCTGCCGCCATCCGCTGGAGCTGTTCGATTTCGGCGCGCTGCCCGCGCGCTGCGTGCGGGCGGCGGAGCTGGGCGCCCACGTGGGGGAGCGGGTGGGCCTGCTGGGCTGGGTGTTCGCGCGCAAGGTGATCCGCACGCGCACCGACCAAGCGCGGATGGCCTTCCTCTCGCTGGAGGACGCCAGCGGCACCTTCGAGGCCGTGCTCTTCCCCGCCGTCTGGGAGCGCCACGCCCTGCTCTGCCGCGACCCGGGGCCTTTCCACCTGGAGGGCCAGGTGGAAATCGAGGCCGACGAGCCCATGCTGCAGGTGGAGAGCCTGCGGGCCGCCGGCCGACTCTCGGAACAGGCCGCCCGGGATGCAGTCCAGGGTTGAGGACGACTGGGGAGAAACGCTCAGGCGGGGAGTGGCGGAGCCGCGCCGGACTCGAGCCGGCAGCCCCCGCCGCGCAGGTCCAGCCAGTCC
>DYSB01000275.1 GCA_020726405.1 Acetofilamentum sp.
GCGGCGTGGACGGGTGAGCCGCAGGCTCCTGCTCACTCCCACATCCGCCGCACACCGTAGGCGTCCAGCAGCGGGTCGCAACTTAGGACCGGCAGGTCCTCCCGCAGGGCCGTGGCGGCCAGCAGGCGGTCGAAGGGATCGCGATGGTGCAGGGGCAGGGTGGCTGCGGTGATGGCAAGGTCCAGGCTGATGGGCAGAGCCTGGATGGTGAGCCGTTGCAAGGTCTCCGGGATGAAGCGCGAGGGGTCGTCGGGCAGACGGACACGGCCCAGTTTCCAGAGGAGGGCCAGCTCCCAGCCGCTGGCGGCCGAGAAAAGCAGGATGTTGGCCGGGTTCGTCACCAGCCGGCGCACCTTGTGGGAGAGCCGATCGGGGTCGGCCGTCATCCAAATGAAGCAGTGGGTGTCCAGCAGGCAGGTCATGGCTGCTCCGGCCAGAAGGTCCGCGTTTCCTCGTCGGGCAGCGGGGCCAACAGGTCGCCGTAGACCTGCACCTGTTCCCGGCAGCAGCCCAGCGGACGCTCGGACTGTTCGCAAGCGACAGGGACCAGCTTGACCAGCGCCCGGCCGGACTTCATGATGATGACCTCCTCGCCGGCCAGGGCCGCGGGGATCAGTTTGGACAACTGGGTTTTGGCTTGATGGATGCCGACTTGCACGGAACCTCCCGCTTAGTTTAGTCCTAAACTAAACCATTGGAATGCGAGCTGCAATGGGTGAAACACTCCTCGTCCCCGCGCGGATGATCAACGAGGTCGTTTACTGTCCGCGGCTGGCCTACCTGGAATGGGTGCAGGGCGAGTTCGCGCACAGCGCGGACACGGTGGAAGGCCGCACGGCTCATCGGACCGTGGATCGGTCCCGGCCCGCAGGGCTGAAGTCCCGCTCCGTTTCGAAGGCTGTGGCAGCGCCATTGCCGATCGAACCCACTGAAGAGGCGGACCCGGAGCGTCCCCACATACTGCGCAGCCTGAAGCTTGAGAGTACGGCCCTGCGCCTGGTGGCGGTCGTGGATCTGTGCGAGCTGGAGGGAGACCGAGCTGTCCCTGTGGATACCAAGAAGGGCGCCAGCTGCTCGGGCGAAGCGTGGGAGGCCGACCAAGTCCAGCTCTGCGCCCAGTGCCTGCTGTTGGAAGCTCAAGGCTACAAGGCGCCCGTGGCCGTCGCGTACTATCTGGAAGAGCGTCGGCGGGTTGAAGTCCCCATCGATCGACCGCTTATCGAGCGTACCCTGCGGGCCCGGGACCAGCTGCTGGCCATGGAAGCATCGCGGCGGATTCCCGAGCCTTTGCCTGACGACCCGCGCTGCGTGCGCTGCAGCCTGAACGGGATTTGCCTGCCCGACGAGACCCGCGCCTTGCGGGGCGAGCCGGAGGAGTCCAGTCCAGCTCCCGCGCTCCCCGAGCCCGCGGCGCCAGTCGTGGAAATGTGGCGTCCGGCCATCCGGCGCCTTGTGCCCGCCCGGCCCGAGACGGTCCCGCTCTACGTGCTCTCTCCGGGATCCCAAGTGAAGAAGAAAGAGGAGTGCCTGGACGTCTGGTCCCCTGGCGAAGGCTCGCACACGGTTCGCTTGTTGGAGCTGGATTCGGTCAATCTGCTGGGCCCCGTGCAGCTGACAGCCCAGGCCCAGGCCGCCTTGATGCGGGCCCAGATCCCGATCTGCCATTTCACCCACGGGGGCTGGTTTACCGGGATGACCACGGGATTGGGCATGGCCAACGTGGACCTGCGGCGGGCGCAGTATCGGGCGGCGGATGATCCGGCCCATTCCTTGAGACTGGCTCAGGAGTTCATTCGTGGGAAAGTGAAGAACCAGCGCACCTTGCTGCGGCGCAGCCTGGGGGAGACCGCGACCCTGGATTTGCGGCGCTTGCAGCTACTGCTCAAAGCACTGCCTCGCACCCGGGACCTCAACCACGTGCTGGGTCTGGAAGGCGCGGCCGCCCGCATCTGGTTCCGCCGCCTGCCCGAGGTGCTGGAATCCACCCGCTCCGACAAGGAACTGCTGACGAACTTCTCCACCCGCAACCGCCGCCCACCCTTGGATCCCGTCAACGCCATGCTCAGCTACGGCTATGGCATCCTGGTCAAGGAACTGTCTGTGATCCTGGAACGGGCGGGGTTTGATTCCCGCTTGGGGTTCATGCACCGTCCGCGCGGGGGACGACCCGCCCTGGCACTGGACCTGATGGAAGAGTTCCGCCCGCTCGTCGTGGATTCGGTGGTGCTGGGTTTGGTGGCCCGGGGTGAGATCGACAGTGGTGACTTTCTGCGCTGCGGCGATGCCGTCTCGCTGACCCAGCCCGGCCGCCGCAAGGTGCTGTCCGCCTACGAGCGTCGCCTGGACACCTTGATCCAGCACCCGGTTTTTGGCTACACCATCAGCTACCGGCGCGTGCTGGATGTGCAAGCCCGACTGCTGGGACGGCATCTGCTGGGCGAGGTGGAATCCTACACCTCCTTCACAACACGCTAGGATAGACGGGGGGCACCATGGTCGATGCGAAGTCCGCAACATGGAATCCGTGGCGTCGCCCGCGCAAGCCAGGGCTTCCTCCTGTGGGTGAGCGCGAGCGGGCCCAGCGCCATCACTTCCTCGTCAGCTACGATGTAAGTGACAAGAAGCGCCTGCGACGCATGTTGCGCACGCTGCGGGGCTTCGGGGATTCCGTGCAGCTTTCCGTGTTCCTGTGCACGCTGTCGCGCCTGGAGAAGGCCTTGCTTGAGGAAGCGGTGCGGAAGGTGATTCAGCCCGGCGCGGATCAGGTGCTGATTGTCAATCTGGGACCCTCGGATGGCCGGGCCCGGGAATGCATCCAGGCCTTGGGCCGCCCCTGCGTACCGGCGGATCGTCAGCCCTTGATCCTTTGATCCTGGAATTCGAGCGCGGAGGTGGCCCAGGTGATAGCTTTGCGCGCTCGATCCTTGCCAGTCAAGACCTTACTGGCGAATCCTGCTGTGTTCTTTGACAACACGAGGCCAACTGCGACTCTTGTGACCGAGCGCTCGATTTCGTCACCGCCGGGGCGCTGCCCTGGCGGGCCCCAGAATGAACCCTTTCCCCGGCTAAACGGCCGGGGCTCCATTGAAGCAAAAAGTCGCCGCCGCGCATCGGGAAGGACAAGCTGGTGCTTTCCCCGGCTAAACGGCCGGGGCTCCATTGAAGCGCTTGCGATCGGCCCATGCACTAGCGCAGTTAACGTGCTTTCCCCGGCTAAACGGCCGGGGCTCCATTGAAGCGATCACCGGC
>DYSB01000053.1 GCA_020726405.1 Acetofilamentum sp.
AGACGGTGCGTGCTGATGTATCACGACGAGCAGTCAACTGCAGAATCCGGGTTCAATCAGTGGCCTGCAGGGTGTCCGGGAAGATGGCGTCCAGCTCGGCGCGCAGCTCGCCGTCCAGCTGCAATTCCAGCGCGCCCAGGTTCTCCAGCAGCTGCGCCTCGCTGGTGGCGCCCAGGATCACGCTCGAGACGCCGAAGCGGTCTGCCGCCCAGGCCAGCGCCACCTGGCTGCGCGAGAGGCCGCACCCGGCGCAGATCGTGCCGAAGCGCCGCACCCGCTCCAAGGTGTCGGGTTTGAGCAGCGTGTTCTTCAGCCACTCGAAGCCGGGGTTGTCAAGCCGACTGCCGGCCGGAATGCCTTCATCGTACTTGCCGCTGAGCAGGCCGCTGGCCAGCGGGCTCCAGAGCACGCTGCCCATTCCCAGTTCGAGGCAGGCGGGCAGCACGTCGTGTTCGAAGCGGCCGCGCGCCAGCAGCGAGTACTGGGGCTGTTCCACCTGGGGTCCGTGGCAGCGCCACTCCGCCGCCAGGCGGTGGGCCTCGCGGATCCGCTCGCCGCTCCATTCGCTGGTGCCCCAGTAGAGGATCTTGCCCTGGCGCACCAAATCGTCCAGGGCGCGCACGGTCTCCAGCACAGGGGTCTCGCTGTCGAAGCGGTGGCAGAAGTAGACGTCCAGGTAGTCCGTGCCCAGGCGCTTGAGGCTCTTCTCCGCGGACTCCATGATGTGTTTGCGCGAGAGCCCGCGGTCGTTGGGATCCGCGCTCATGGGCCAGAAGAGCTTGGAAGACAGCACCAGCCGGTGGCGCGGCAGGGTGGCCAGGGCCTGACCCATGGACAACTCGCAGGCGCCTTTGGCGTAGATGTCCGCCGTGTCGAAGAAATTCACGCCGCGCTCGAAGGCCAGGGCCAGCAGGCGGTCCACCTGTGCCTGCTCCTTGAGCGAGCCGCCGAAGGTGGTCCAGCCACCCAGTCCGAACGTGCTGACCTTGGTGCCACAGCGGCCCAGGGGCCGGTACTTCATCTCCATGGGAAGGTCCTCCTCGTTGGTGATTCTCAAGTTCGCGGGGCGGGCCAGGGGCAGAGCAGGCCTTCCTCCCGCGCGCCGGCCAGTTGCAGCGGCAACTCCTCCAGTGCCTGCCGCGCGGCCGCCCGGCCTTCCGCCGTCAGGCTCAAGCGCTCGCCAGCCCAGCTCACCCAGCCGCTCTCCAGGCAGAGATCCACGCGCTCCCGAGCGGTCTCCGCGCTCCAGTTCAAGTGCTCACTCAAGTGAGCGAGCCGACACTCCTCCGCCTCTTGCGGCGTGCCTTCGTGGTTGTGTAGGTGGATGACCAGCAGGCGGCGCGCGAACTGCCGGCGCTGGGCGCGCTCGCGGCGCAGGCCCGCCACCCAGCCCCGCCGCGGCGAAAAGAGCAGGGCCGCTGTGAAGAGCAGACCGCCGGCCACGGCCATGGAGCCCGCGATGCTGGCGTCCAGCCCCACCGCCAGCCGCCAGCCGATCTGACTCGACAGCACGGCCACCAGCGCGGCCCAGACAAAGTACGCGGGCAGGCGGTCACTGAGGAGTCGGGCGGTCACGGCGGGCGTGACGATCAGTGCCACCACCAGCACCGAGCCGACGGCGTCGAAAGCCGCCACGCAGGTCAGTGAGAGCAGGCCCAGCTCCAGCGTGTGCAGCAGCGCGGGGCGAAAGCCCAGGCTGCCGGCCAGCAGGGAGTCGAAGGCCGAGAGCGACAGTTCCTTCCAGAAGAGCAGCAGGAAGCCCAGGTTGAGCAGCAACAGACCGCCCATCTGCCAAAGGGCCACGGGCAGGTCGAGACCCAGCCACTCCAGCCGCCGGAAGGGCGCGAAGGCCAGTTCACCCAGCAGCACAGCATCCGTGTCCAGATGGATGTGGCCGGCCCAGCGGCTGATCAGGATGACGGCGACGCTGAACAATAGTGGGAAGACCAGCCCCAGGGCGGCATCTTCCTTGATGCGTCCGTCCCGCTGCAGCAGGTCCACCAGCAGCACCATCAGCAGGCCGCTCAGGCTGGCGCCCGCTACCAGCCAGGGGGAATCCAGGCTGCCCAGCAGGAAGAAGGCCACCACGATTCCCAGCAGAACGCTGTGGCTCAGGGCGTCGCTGAGCAGGGCCTGACGACGCAGCAGGAGAAAGCCTCCGGGCAGGGCGCAGGCCAGCGCCGCCACGGCGGCGATCCACTGCAGTTCCGTGGCGGGGCTCATGGCCGGCCTCCGGGGCAGCAGCCCTCAGAGCTCAGATCTGGGATGGCGAATTCCAGCAGATGGCATGGGAGACTCAAGCCGTTGGAGGAGTCCCGTTTCCCGAAAAATCGGGTTTTCCCTCCCACCGACCCCCCACCCACCCGGGGCACTCGGGATCCCGGGAAAAGTTCTCTGAATCCGCCAAACTCATCCGTATTTCTCGCGAAAACCCGTTGCACCCCTGACAAGCAGACACCGGCCAGCCTCTGCCATGGACGCTCTGCCTGGCTGGCGCGACAGTTCGCCTTCCGCTTAGCCATGGAGCACCGCCTCCCGGCCTTCCCGCCTTTGCCGCCGCCGGCGTAGCCCGCTCCACATCCAGCCCCCCCGCGTTCCCAGCCCCAATGACAGGAGCACCAGACCCGAGGCCGCCAGCACAATGGCCGGCCCCGTGGGCAGGCGGGCAAAGGCCAGGCTGCCCGCGCCGCCCAGCACGCCGACCAGGGCGCCCAGCCCGCCGGCCAGCAGGGTCATCCGCCCCAGGCGGTCCGTCCACTGCCGGGCCGCCACCGCCGGCGCGATGAGCAGCGTGCTCATCAGCACCACGCCCACGGTCTGCAGGCCCAGCACGATCACCACCACCGTCAGCAGCGTGAGAATCAGGTCCAGCCCGCGCACGGGCCAGCCCAGCTGAGCAGCGAAATCCGCGTCGAAGGCCAGCAGCGAGAATTCCTTCCACAGCAGCGCCAGCGTGCCCGCCACCAATAGGGCGGCGCCGGCCATCCAGGCCAGATCCTGGCTCAGCAGCGTGGCCGCGTTGCCGAAGAGGTAGCGGTCCAGTCCGGCCTGCGCGGCGTCGGGCTGGCGCTGGATCCAGGTCAGTCCCATCAGGCCCAGTCCGAAGAAGGAGGACAACACGAGGCCCAGCACGCCGTCCTCACGCAGCAGCGTGCGGCGCAGGATCCAGCTGGCGGCCAGCATGCCCGCCAGCCCCGCCAGGGCCGCACCAGCGGCCAGGGCCGGAGTGGAGCGGCTGCCCGTCAGCCAGAAGGCCAGCACGATGCCCGGCAGGGCCGCGTGGGAGACCACGTCCCCCACCAGACTTTGCCGGCGCAGCACCACGAAGGTCCCCAGCGCGCCGCCGGTCAGGCCGATGAGCGCGCAGCCCGCCAGCACCACGCGGGCCATGTGGTCCAGCTGGATCACGGAGCCACCGGCGCGGACTGGGGCAGGCGCTCCGGGTCCCGGGCGCGGCCGCCGTAAGTCAGGCGCAGATTGGCTTCGTGAAAGACCAGGGCCACCGGCCCCGCCGCCACCAGCTGCACATTGAGCAGGGCCACTTGATCGAAGTAGTCGGGCACCGTCTGCAAGTCGTGATGCACGACCAGGATGGTGCGCCCCTGCCCGCGCAACTCCTGCAGGAGGTCGACAATGGCGCGCTCCGTCCGGGCGTCCACGCCCTGGAAGGGCTCGTCCAGGATGAGCAGCTCACCGCCCTGGGCCAGGGCCCGGGCCAGGAAGGTGCGCTGCTGTTGCCCGCCGGAGAGCTGGCTGATCTGGCGGCGGGCAAAGTCGCTCATCCCCACGCGCTCCAGGGCTTCGCGGGCCGTGCGCCGCTCGGCGGCCCCGGGGCGGCGCAGCCAGCCCAACCGCCCGAAGGTGCCCATCCGCACCACGTCCTCCACGGAAACGGGGAAGTCCCAGTCCACGCGGCCCCGCTGGGGCACGTAGGCGATGCGCTGGCGCGCCTCCTCCAGCGTCCCGCCCAGCACGCGGATGCTGCCCGAGGCGGGCGCCACCTGCCCCAGGATGGAGCGCAGCAGCGTGGTCTTGCCGGCGCCGTTGGGTCCCACCAGGGCCATCATCACGCCGACAGGCACGTCCAGGTCCACGTCCCAGAGCACGGGCCGTTCGCGGTAGGCCACAGTCAGGTCGCGGATTTCCACCGCCAGGGATCCGGGTCCGTTCATGGTTGCTCCTCCAGGGCGCCGAGAATGGTGTCCACGTTGTGGCGCACCATGCCGGCATAGGTGTCTTCCGGCGTGCCGCCATCCCCAAGAGCGTCCGAGAACAGCTCGCCGCCCAGCCGGACATGGGCGCCGCGGGCGCGGGCGGCCTCCAGCACGGCCTCCAGCGTGCGGCGGGGCACGGAGGATTCCACGAAGATGGCCGGCACGCGCCGCTCCACCAGCAGGGTGGCCAGGGCCTGGACGTCCCGCGCCCCCGCCTCCGCCGCGGTGGAGATCCCCTGCAGGCCACGCACCTCGAAGCCGTAGGCGCGCCCGAAATATTGGAAGGCGTCGTGAGCCGTCACCAGCAAACGACGGTCCGGTGGCAGCTGGGCCACGCGCGCCTGGATCTCCACGTGCAGCGCGAGCAGTGAATCCCCCAGGGCCGCGGCCCGGGCCCGGTAGCCGGCGGCGCGGGCCGGATCCGCAGCTGCCAATTCCTCGCCGATACGCCGGGCCACAAGGCTCCAGAGGGAGACGTCGAACCAGATGTGCGGATCCGGCGCGTGCCCGTCCGGCCCCAGCAGCGGGGCGGCGCCTGGCAGCCGCTCGCCCAGGGCGGCGGAGCGGGCCCCCGGCAGGTGGGCGAAGACTTCCGCCAGCCGGGCCTCCAGGTGCAGGCCGTTGTAGAGGACCAGATCGGCGCGACTCAACCGCTCCACGTCGCCGGCCGTGGCCTTGTAGAGATGCGGATCCACGCCCGGACCCATCAGGCCCTGGCAGACGATCTGTCCGCCGCCGACGCGCGTGGCCAGGTCGGTGATCATGCCCGTGGTGCAGACCACGCGCAGCCGGCCGTCCTCCCCGTCCCGTCCTGGACCGCAGCCCGTCCAGACGAGCCACAGCAGGCCCAGCCACCAGGCGGCGCGGTTCATGCGTCCTCCCCGTCCGGCAGGGCCAGAAAGACCACGGCGCCCGCCGCGGGTCCCAGCTCCGTCACCGTCTCCTCCACGCGCAACTTGAGCGAACCGCCGAAGGGTTCGCGGGCCAGCAGCACCAGCCGCGCCCCGGGCTGCAGGCCGCGGGCGGCCAGGTAACGCAGCAGCTCGCCGTCGCGGCAGGTCACCCGGCCCACGCGGGCCGGCACGCCCTCGGCCAGCAGGGAGAGCGGGAGTTCCCGGGGCGATTCCAGGCTGCCATCGGGGGCCGGGATGGGCTCCCCGTGGGGATCCGTCGCCGGCCCGCCCAGCCGCCGAGCCAGCGCCTCGCAGAAGCGCTCGCTCACCACATGCTCCAGCCGGTCGGCCTCCTCGTGCACTTCATCCCAGGCGTAGCCCAGCTCGCGCTGCAGGAACGTCTCCAGCAGGCGGTGGCGGCGCAACACGCGCAGGGCGTGCAGGCGCCCCGCCGGAGTCAGCCGCGCACCACCGTGGCGCGCGCTGTCCACCAGGGGCGGTTCCAGGGCCGACAACCGCTTCAACATGGAACAGACACTGGGTCCGCTCACTCCCAGGGCTAGGGCGAGCTCGCCGGTGGCCACCCGGCGCGGCAGCGCGGGGTGGGGTTCCTCGCCCAGCTGGTAGAGGGCTTTCAGGTAGTCGTCAACGGCTTCTGTCATCGCGCAAAAGTTGAAATTTGACTTGTCTAATTCAAGATCACGAGTGGATTAATTATCGGTTTCTTCGCTTCATAAAGGATGAATCGACGGCAGTCAGCGGTGGCGTCTGGATTGGAGAATCCCGGCCCCGCCAACGAAGGGCGGAGCCGGGACAGGATTGGAAACGGAGCGGATCTCAGTTGATGGTGTGGGTGGTCCAGCCCGCGGTCCAGTCCGTGCCGCCGAAGGCGCCCACGTAGGTCACGGCCTCGAAGAACCCGTCCACCGGGGGCGTGGCCGCACCGCTCAAGGCGATGGAGCCCGCCTGGGGCAGGAAGTTGGGCGCAGTTTTGTCGTACGGGGCCGTCAGGGTGGGATTGGCAAAGCGGTTGTTGCCATTTAGAACCGAGATGAACTGCTCGGTGGTGAAGGGGAAGCCGGCCTCGTCGGCCTCGCCCGTCTGCCACGACTCCACGTTGTCGTGGAAGATGCTGTGGTTCACGGCCAGGTTGCCGTTCAGCTCCGTGCCGTTCCAGGCGTTGAGGAAAGTGGCTTCGTGATCAAGGTCGATGCCGCAATCCCGGAAGCCCATCACGATGGCGTTGTGGATGACGGCGCCCGTGCCCTCGCGCAGCAGCATGCCGATGGTGCTCTGGCCGCTGGCGGCCGTGGGATCGCCGATCACGGTCAGGTTGTAGAGCATGGGATGGCTGCGCGGGGTGGCGTCGTTGTCCTCGCCGCTGTTGTCCGCCTCGATGCCCTTGTCGCAGTCGTCGCCGTACTGCTGGATGGCGATGAACTGGCCCTTGCCCTGCCAGCCGTCCGTCCAGTCCACCTGGTCGTCGGCGCAACCCGTCACCAGCACGTGCTTGACGTTCACGGTGCCGCCGAAGAACTCCATGCCGTCGTCCTTGCCCATGTGGACCTGGACATAGTCCACCAGCGTGCCGCTGCCCACGCCCTGGAAGGCGATGCCGTTCAGCTCGTTGTCCGGGCTGATTTCGCGGCCGGCGTACTCCACGCGCACGTACTTGAGCACGCCCGAGTTGTCGGTGGGAACGTTGCCGCCGTAGGCGCCGGTGCCGCCCTCGCCGAAGGCCTCGTCACCGCTGTTGAGCGGCGCGCGGCCGTTGATGATCAGCCCGCCCCAGTCGCTGCGACCGCGGCTGCCCGCGGCCTTGTCGCTGGTCATGACGATGGGGGCCAGGGCCGTGCCTTCGGCCATGATGCGGCTGCCCCGGTTGATGACCAGCATGCCGTTGGTGGCGGACTCGCCATACAACACGGTGCCGGGCTCGATGGTGAGAACCGTCGTGTTCGTTCCATCGCCGATGAATACGCCCCCGCGGATGAGGTACTCGGTGTCCGCCGTCAGCGTCAGGTTGTCCACGACGGTCCCGGTGAGAACGACAACCTCGTCCCCGGGATCCACGTTGTCATCATCGTCGTCATCGTCGCTGCAGCCGCCCAGCACAAGCGAGCAGGCTCCCAGCACCAGCAGGGTCCGGGCGTTCAGCAGGTCCTTCAGGGAACTCATGAGTCCTCCATTGAATGGTTCGAGTCGGTCCGCGCTCAGGCGGCCGGTCACAGGTTGCAGGTTGAGTTCTAACGGCTCCAGCTGACTCCCAAGGACCAGCTGATTCCTTCTCGATAGCGTTGGGTGGTCTCTCCACCTTGCTCATAGCGGTGCTCGGGATTGAGCAGGTTGCGCGCGCCCGCTTTGAGCACCAGGCTGCGGCCCAGCGGCTGGCGCAGCGCCAGGTCCAGCTCGTGGACCACCATTTCATACACGTCCGGCAGCGGCCGGGCGCCCACCTCCACGATGCGCTTGCCGGAGGTGTGATACAACAGGTCCACCTGCGTGCCCCAGCCGGGATGCTCCCAGGAAAGGCCCAGGTTGGCCAGGTAGGGGGATTGTCCCTGCAGGGGGCGGTTGCCGCTGGTCTGGATGCCGGACGAGGAGTCGGACAAGGAAATCTCGCTGCGCAGCAAGGCCAGGTTGGACGTGAGGGACCAGTTCTGCAACAGCCTGCGCCCGCCTTCCGGGAGGAGATTGAGGTGGGCCAACTGTTGCCGCCATTCCAGTTCAAGACCCGTGTTCGTGGCCTTGTCGGCGTTCTCGTAGCTGACCCGGTTCTGGGCCGTGGGCTGGATCACCACTTCGATGGGATTGAGGAAGCGCTTGGCAAAGACGCTGGCGGAGACCAGGTCGCCGGGTCCCAGCCGCCGCTCCCAGCGAAGATCCACGTGGCGGATGAGGGCACGCTTCAAGTCCGGGTTGCCGATCACGGCATGCCCGCCGATGATGTCGGTGAACTCGAACTCGCTCATCTCCCTAAAGTCCGGCCGCGAGACCGTCTGGCTGAGGCCGAGGCGCAGATTGGTGGCCTCGTCGGCCATCCAGGTGAGGTTAAGCGCGGGCAGCCAATCAGCGGTGGAGATGCGTGACACCTGGGGCGTGGCGGTGGCCGTGAACAGCTGGTAGCTGGTCACCTCCTGGACGGACTGCTCGAAGCGCAGACCGGCATTCACCCGCAGGCGCTCCAGCGGATGCAGGTCCAGGCTGGCGTAGCCCGCCACCAGGTTGTGGTCGGCCTCGTAGCTGTCCGTGGGGCGGGTGGCCTCGCGCACCAGGAATCCGTCCCGACGCATGTTGGCGCTGGTCAGCAGCTCCTCGGGGGAGGCCGCGAGGTCCAGGTTGTGGTGGTCGCGCAGCTCGAACTGGAAGAAGCGGGTCTCGCTGTCCCGCCGGCGCACCAGCGCGGCCACGCCGGTCTTCACCCGCGGCCCATCGTGGTCCTCGCCCAGGGGCAGGGTGAGATCCAGGCCCAGGTTGGCGCTGTGGTCCACCAGGTCGCCGAAGATGCGGCTGCCCGACTGGGTTTCGTCGGCGTAGTAGTAGCGGCCATCGGGGGCCAACTCATATTGAACTTCCCGGGTGTCAGGCTCCGCGCGTGATCCCTGGCTGCCCGCCAGCATCCAATCCACTTCCGCCAAGCCCCAGTCGGGCAGCACGTGGTGGCCGCTGGCCTGCGCGTTCAACACGCTGTTGGCGACGTAGCGGTAGCGTGTGTCACGGATGACCTGCTGGCGGTCGTCGTTCCAGCCGCTGAAGAAGCGGGTCTCGTTCTCGACGGCGCGGTTGTAGAACAGATTGGCCCGGTAGCGGGACCAGTCCCCGCCCTCCCAGGTGGCGGCGGCCAGTCCACCCAGGCCCACATCCTGCGTGAATTCCTGGAACCGGTACGAGTGCTGAAGCTCGATCTGTCCGCCCACTCCTCCTTTGAAAATGGAGCGGGAGGATTCCTTGGAATGGCTGGATTGGTTCCACAATCCCGTCAACAGCACGTTCATCGGCTTGCCGGCCACCCGCACGTTTCCGCCCCAGGTGGCGGAGAGGGCGGTGGAGGGCAGGGCGGTCACGCTGCGTTCGTCCCAGCTGTTGTCGAAGCTGCGGCTCAAGGCTGCCAGTTCGTCCGCCGTGTAGCCGATGGAACTGAACTGCCCGCGCTCCACGATGGCCGTGTTCGAGTTTTCGATAGAACCCGGCAGGGCGCGGCTGCCGTCGTCGAAACCCAGCAAGTCCAGCGAGCCACCCGGCCCGCTGCGCTGGTTCTGGAAGGTGGTGCCGGCGTGGAAGCCCGTAGAAATGCTAAGGGACAGTAGGGGCGCGCCACCCAGTTCCCAGGTGTCCATGTTCACCCGGCCACCGCCGAACTCTCCCGCCTGGTCCGCCGAGTAGGACTTGCTGACGCTGAGGTTGCGCATGAGGGCGGCGGGAAACAGCGACAGCGAGACGGAACTGCGGTTGGGTTCCGTGCCGGAGACGGCGGCATTGTTCAGTGAGACCTTGGAATAACGCACACCCAGTCCCCGGATGACCGGGTCGCCACCCATGCTCTCCATGCCCGTGGCGCGGCGCAGCACCTTGGCCACATCGGGATCGGGCAGCTTGCGCAGTTGCTCGCCGCCCAGGTTGTCGACAATCACCGCCGCATCCATGCGCTCATCCAGGGCCGCCTCCTTGGAGCCTTGGCTCGCACGGCCCTGCACCACCACTTCATCAAGTGCGGTGACGGAAGCCTCCAGCTTGAACTGGAACGAGAGCACGGTGTCCGAACCCTTCACTTGCACCAGCTTGGGCGCAGGTGAGACGTGGCCCACCATGGTGGCCGACAAGCGGTACTCGCCGCTGCCCACTCCGGCCACCCGAAACACACCATCCAAGTCCGTGGCCGCGCCGCGGAGCGCGCCTCCGTCCAGCGGCTGCACCACCACATTGGCACCCGCCAGCGGCTGGCCCGACTCGTCCGACACGTTGCCCCGCAGCTCCGCGGCTTGGGACATGCCGGCCAGCAACAGCAGGACGGCGCACACCCGGGATATCCAGTTCATCAAAACTCGGCACTCCTCAACAAAGCGCCCGGACCTGCTCCGGCGCTGGCACAGGCTCAATGTTGAGGGGGAGTGTGAGGAATTGGTCTGGAATGGGCTAGGCTCTTGTGAGGAGAGAGCTTCAAGAGTCAGCTGGACATCCGCTTACCAGAAGGACCGCCGTTGGCCAAACGGCTTGCCCCACCGCACCGAGCAGTGCCAGGCCGGTGCCAGAGCACCTATCCTCCCTTCTTGCTCGTCTCCTGCCTTCGTGCCCTTCGTGTCCGTTTGGCCTGTCCATGGGCCGCGGAGTGCGTCGCACCCAAGCGCCATATTCCAGCCAGCACGTTGTGAAGGAGAGCGCGATGATCGAGGTCCGGGGCCTCTCGAAGGATTTCCACGTCCACAAGAAGCAGGCAGGTCTGTGGGGCAGCCTGCGCTCGCTGGTCAAGCGCGAAACGGTAGTGAAGCACGCCGTCAAGTCCGCCGACTTCCACGTAGGCGAGGGCGAGATCCTCGGCCTGGTGGGAGCCAACGGCGCGGGCAAGACCACGCTGGTCAAGATGCTGGCCGGGATCATCCACCCTTCGGGCGGCGACGCCCGCGTGCGGGGACACCGGCCCTGGGAGCGGCCGCGCGACTTCCAGCGTCAGATTGCGCTGATCATGGGTCAAAAGGCCCAGCTCTGGTGGGACCTGCCCGCCGCGGACTGCTTTCTGCTGCTGAAGGAGATCTACCAGATCCCCGAGCGTCAGTACCGCGAGACCCTGGATCTGCTCACCGGCATGCTGGGCATCCAGAGTGAGCTCAACATCCAGATCCGCCGCCTAAGCCTGGGCGAGCGCATGAAGATGGAGTTGATCGCCGCGCTGCTGCACAGCCCGCGCGTGGTCTTCCTGGACGAGCCCACCATCGGCCTGGACCTGACGGCCCAGCGCGCCATCCGCGAGTTCATCCTCGAGTACCGCCAGCGCGAACGGCCGGCCATGCTGCTCACCAGCCACTACATGGAGGACATCGAGCGGCTCTGCGAACGCATCCTGATCATCCGCGAGGGCGAGATCGTCTTTGATGGCCCGCTGGCGGAGGTGATGCGCACACACGCCCGGCACAAGGTGGTGAGCGTGCAACTCAAGCCCGGCGCGCCGCGCCCGGACCTGGCCCGTCTGCTGGGGCGCGGCTTGGACCTCACCGTGCTTGAGGAGACGCCCGAGCGCCTGCGCGTGCAGGCCCCGCGGGACGAGATCCCCCAGTTGGCCGGCCGCCTGGTGACGGAGCTGGAGGTCCACGACCTGGCCGTGGAGGAACTGGACATCGGCACGGTCATCGAGGGTCTGCTCCATTCCCGCCAGGGCGCGGCATGAGAGCCAGTCCGGCCCTCTACCTCCATGTGGCCAGCCTGGAGGCCCGCAAAGCCATGAGCTACCGGGCCGACTTCTGGATCAATGTGGTGGTGAGTTTTTTCGCCCAGCTGGGCGCGGTCTGGTATCTGTGGACGGCCATCTTCCGCACCACGGGCCAGGCCACCATCGGCGGGTACAACCTGCCCGGCATGCTGCAGTATTACATCCTGGTGATCCTGATGGGCAAGCTGGTACGCGGCCAGGAGTTCTCGGCGGGAGTCTCCCAGGACATCTACGACGGCGGCCTGAGCCGCTATCTGCTCTACCCCGTTTCCTACTGGTCCTTCAACTACGCCCAGCATTTGGGAGCCCTGCTGCCGGCCGCGGTCCAGCTGGTCCTCTTCATGGCCCTGCTGCCCCTGATGGGCGGCGGCGTGGGGGACTTCCACCCCGGCCCGGTCCAATTCCTGATGGCTCTCGCGGCCCTGGGCGTGGGCAACCTGCTCTATTATCTGATCCAGCTGCCGCTGCAGAGCGTGGCCTTCTGGGCGGACAACGTCTGGAGCCTGAGCGTGCTGTTGCGGTTTATCAGCGGGCTGCTGGGTGGATCGATGCTGCCGCTGGATCTCTTCCCGCCCGGAGCACGGGCCGTGTTGCAGTGGTTGCCGTTCCGCGCCTTGTTCGATCTCCCGGTGGCGGCGATCCTGGGACGATTGACCGTTGCGGAATGGGCACTGGGGCTGGCAGTGGCACTGGGCTGGTGCGCGCTGTTCTGGTTGCTGGCCAAGGGAGTCTGGCGCAAGGGCGAACGAAGTTACACGGGGGTGGGGATCTGATGGGCCGCTACCTGCGACTGTACCTGAATTTCCTGCGCTTCTCGTTCAGCCGGGCCATGGAATTCCGGCTGGACTTCTTCTTCCGCGTGGTGATGGATGCGGCCTTCTACGCCGTGCAGATCGTCTTCTTCAGCGTGATCTACCGCCACACGGCCCTGCTGGGCGGCTGGAGCTACGACCAGGTGCTGATTTTCGCCTGCGGCTTCTTTCTCATCGACGCCCTGCACATGACCATCTTCGCCAACAACATGTGGTGGCTGCCGATCTTCGTCAACAAGGGCGACCTGGACTACTACCTGGTGCGGCCGGTCTCCAGCCTGTTCTTCCTCAGCCTGCGGGACTTCGCGGCCAACTCCTTCCTCAACCTGCTGCTGGCCGCCGCGCTGATGGCCTGGGCCCTGCTGCGCTTTCCCGGTCCGCTGGATCCGCTGCGCGTGACGCTCTTCCTCGCCCTGCTCGTAAACGGCGCTTTCCTCTACTACTTGATCCACCTGGCTTTCCTGATCCCGGTCTTCTGGCTGCACTCCAACCGCGGCCTGGGCGAGACCTTCTACACGTTGGAAAAGTACTCCGAAAAGCCCGACCGGATCTTCCACGGCTGGGTGCGCCGGCTGCTGGTCAGCGCCTTGCCCTTCTCGCTCATCGCCTCCTTCCCGGCGGCCCTGCTCTTCGAGGGACTGCGGCCCGGCCTGCTGCTGCACGTGCTGGGTGTGACGGCCCTGGCCTTCGCCGCTGTGCGGGCCGCCTGGCAACTGGCGCTGCGCAACTACTCCTCCGCCTCGTCCTGAGTCCGCCGCAGTACTTGCCGGCCCAAGAAAAAGCCCGCCCGGGCGCTACTCCCAGGCGGGCCGCTGTCATGTTCGTCGACCAGATGATGGACTAATTGCCTTCCACTTCCTGCACCACCACGCCGTCCAGCCAGAGGATGCCCGGGCCCGTGATGTTCAGCTCGAAGCGGATCTGGGTCTCGCCGTCCTTGGTGGAGCACAAGCTGCTGTACTCGGCCCACTCCTCGCCCACGCCGGCCTCTGAGAGCACCTGCACGGCCTGGCGCGGCGCGCCCTCCTTGATGCTGTTCACGTTGACGTGGAAGCGGCACTGGTTGTTCTTCAACCAGTAGGACACGCGATACATGCTGTTGGGCTCCACGTCCACTTCCTGGAACACGCCCGGAGATTCCCAGCCGCCCCGGGACTCGCAGGAGGTCACCACGAACTTCAGCGATTGCGTGCCTTCGCGGAACTCCTCGCGGTCCAGCAGCAGCTCGGCTTTCTTGCCGCGCAGGCCCTTGTGGTAAACGTTCCAGTTGGTGGGCTTGCCCGGGCTGCCGAGCTCGAAGCCGCCGTTGTTGTCCACACCCACGTTGCGGGCGATCCGGCTGTTCTCGAAGCAGCCCCCCAATCCCAGCAGGATCAGGAGCGGCAGACCCAACGGCAAGGCCAGGCGTTCGATGGTGGTTCGGAAGGTTGACATGGGATCCTCGGACTGGCCCTCCTCTCGTGTCGGCGGTCGGGAACGGGCAGGTCCAGGCCAGTCAGGGGATCCTCAACACAAGGCCAACGGGATACGGTTTGAAATCAAGACTTGAATCATCTTCTACTTGATAAAGTCTTAACTCACCAACCTGGCGAAAAGCAGAAGCCTTGCCAGACCTGCAGAGAAAGCCCCTTCCCGGCACGAATCGCTGTCGCTTCATGGGCCATTGTGGAGCGGAAAAGGGGCGGACCCAGTGGATCCCGCCCCCATCCCCGCCGGACTCGCGACTTCGTGCCGCTGGCCCCTACATGTAGGGCATGGCCGGAGTCTTGCCCAGCAGGCGCGCGTAGACAGCCAGGCTGCCGCGGTGGTGGGCCGTGTGGTCGGCCATCCCGCTGAAGATGGCCGCCCGGGGCACGCCGCCCATGATTCCCGGCGCGATGGACTGCTGCCACTCGTCCCAACTGTGGGAGCGCACGGCCTCCAGGACCCGGTCATAGGCGGCGTTGAACCAGCCCTGGGCCTCCAACAGCGTGCTCACCGTCGCCTCCTTGCGGGCCTGGGCCTCCCAGTCCTCGCTCATGCCCTCCGCGCGGAAGGCGCCTTCCACGAACCAGTCCACGATGTTCGCCGCGTGCGCCACCTGGCGCACCACGCTCAGCATGCCTTCCGCCGGCGTGAACGCGGCGTCCGCCTCGTCCAGGCAGGCAATGGTCTTGAGAAAATAGCCCCGCTGGTTTTCCAGGCCGGGGATGAAAGATTCCGTCAGCATCTCGCCTCCACATTTGTCTCCAAGATACGAGGGCCTGGGACAGTCGGACAGCCGCCGGTCCGCCGGTCCGCCGACACAAGCATGATCTTTCTCATGTCCGGCAGGGGCAATTCTCCCTACCTTGCCCGGGCAGAGGCGCGTTGGCCCGGCAGCCGGTCGGATCGGCGGCTGGTCGCCCCGCGGCGCCGATTCCCCTTCCATCGACAGAAGCCATTGCGAGGACAACCCATGCAGCACCCGCCCCGCACGGGAGAGATCGTGCCGGCCGTCCAGCCGGAAGGCCGCCGCTCCCACCTCATCGACTTCGAGCATTACCGGGAACTCTACGCGCGCAGCATCCGGGACCCGGAGGGTTTCTGGGCTGAACAGGCCGAGACCCTGACCTGGTTCTATAAATGGGTGAACGTGCTGGACTCGTCCTTTCCGGAAGGCGACGTGGGCTGGTTCTCCGGCGGGCGGCTCAACGTGGCCTTCAACTGCGTGGACCGCCACCTGGCCACCAAGGCCGACCACCCGGCGATCATCTGGGAGGCCGACGAGCCCGGCCAGCAGCGCATCATCACCTACCGCGAACTCAAGCACGAGGTCTGCCGCATCGCCAACGTGCTGAAGAGCGTGGGCGTGGTGAAGGGCGACCGCGTGGTGCTCTACATGCCGATGATCCCCGAGGTGGCCTTCACCATGCTGGCCTGCGCGCGCATCGGCGCCGTGCACAGCGTGGTCTTCGCCGGCTTCTCGGCGGAATCCCTGCGCGACCGCATCGTGGACTGCGGCGCCCAGGTGCTGGTGACGGCCAACGAGGGCCTGCGCGGCGGACGCGCCATTCCGCTCAAGGCCATCGCCGACAAGGCCGTCTCGGGCCTGAATCAGGTGCACACGGTCTTCGTGGCCCGGCGCACGGAGGCCGAGGTGCCCATGCAGGCCGGCCGCGACATCTGGCTGCATGAGGCGATGGAGAAGGAACGCCGGGTCTGCCCGACGGAGTGGATGGCCTCCGAGGATCCCCTCTTCATCCTTTACACCTCGGGCTCCACGGGCAAGCCCAAGGGTCTGATGCACACCCAGGCCGGCTACCTGCTCCACGCCAGCCTGTCCCACAAGTACGTCTTCGACTACCAGCCCGGCGAGGTCTTCGCCTGCGTGGCCGACGTGGGCTGGATCACGGGGCACAGCTACATCGTCTACGGTCCGCTCTGCAACGGCGCCACCACGGTGATGTTCGAGTCCACGCCGCTCTATCCCGATCCGGGGCGCTACTGGGAGATGGTGGAGCGCCTCAAGATCAACGTCTTCTACACGGCGCCCACGGCCATCCGGGCCATTGCCCGGGAGGGCGACGAGTGGGTGAAGAAGTACGACCGCAGCAGCCTGCGCCTGCTGGGCACCGTGGGCGAGCCCATCAATCCCGAATCGTGGAAGTGGTATCACCGCGTGGTGGGCGAAGGCCGCTGCCCCGTGGTCGACACCTGGTGGCAGACGGAGACCGGCGGCATCATGATCAGCCCGCTGGCCCACATCACCAACATGAAGCCCGGCTCGGCCACCCTGCCCTTCTTCGGCGTGGACCCCGTGGTGGTGGACGAGCAGGGCGTGGTGCAGAAGGGCGAAGGCGTCAGCGGGCGGCTCTGCCTGCGCCAGCCCTGGCCGGGCATGGCGCGCACGGTGTTCAGCGACCACCGGCGCTATCAGGACACGTATTACACGACCTACGCCGGCTACTACTTCACCGGCGACGGCTGCCGCCGGGACGAGGACGGCTACTACTGGA
>DYSB01000005.1 GCA_020726405.1 Acetofilamentum sp.
TGCTGCTGCGCGCGCCCCAGCAGGGCCAAGCCGAGGCCCATCACCATCACGCCCATGTTCTCCATGCTGCTGCAGGCCAGCAGGCGCTTGAGCTGCGGCTCGCCCAGTCCCCGCGCCATCCCGGCCACGGCGCTGCCGGCGCCCAGGATCAGTAGCGCGGCTCCCCATTCCGTCGACAGGCCCGCCAGCAGGCCGCTGATCCGCACCAGCCCGTACAAGCCCACGTTGAGCATCACGCCCGAGAGCACGGCCGAGATGTGGCTGGGCGCGCCCGCGTGCAGGCCGGGCAGCCAGACATGGAGGGGCATCAGGCCGGCCAGCAGCACAACGGCCAGCAGTGCCAGCAGGGGCTGCAGGACGCCCAGGGTGGCCAGGGCGCTGATCTCGGCCAAGGGCGGGCTGAGCAGCGGAGCGGCCGGCAGCCAGGCGTCGATGGTCCGGTCCAGCAGCGGGGCCACCAGCGCGGGCGCCAGCCCGATGGTCAGACAGCCGCCGGCCAGCACCAGCATGGGCAGCCGCATGCTCCAGGGAACCTCCGCGGCCTCGGCGGTGGCGGGCGTGCGCGCCTGTCCCAGGAACACGGCGCCGAAGACCTTGATGAAACAGGCCAGGGCCAGCGCCCCGATCAGGGCCAGGACCGGCACGGCCAGCGCGGTGGCGGCGCTGCCGCCGCTGTTCGCGGCCCCCTGCAACAGCCCCAGGAAGATCAGCAACTCGCTGACCAGGCCGTTCAGGGGCGGCAATCCACAGATGGCCACGGCGCCGATCAGGAAGAGGGCCGCCGTCCAGGGCATGTGCCGGACCAGCCCGCCCAGCCGGTCGAGGTTGCGCGTCCCCGTCTGCCGAAGCACGGAGCCCGCGCCAAAAAACAGCAGCGCCTTGAAGAGACTGTGATTCCAGACGTGCAGCAGGCAGCCGCCCAGCCCCAGCGTCACCAGCAAGGGATGTCCGCCCGAGCGCCCCAGCAGGGCCAGGCCCAGTCCCAGCAGGATGATGCCGATGTTCTCGACGCTGTGCCAGGCCAACAGGCTCTTGAGGTCGTGCTGGCCCAGAGCCTGGATCACCCCCAGCAGGCCGCTGATCGCGCCCAGCAGCAGGACCAGTCCGCCCCAGGCGGGAGGCGGCGCGGGCAAGAGGGAGAGGAAGCGCAGCAGTCCGTAGATGCCCATTTTCAGCACGACGCCGGACAGGATGGCGGAGACGTGGGTGGGCGCGGCGGCGTGGGCCGGCGGCAGCCAGACTTGCAGGGGTGCCATGCCGGCCTTGATGCCGAAGGCCAGTAGGGCGAGCAGGAAGACCGCCAGTCCAGCCCCAGGCCCGATGCCGCCTGGCTCGACAGGCCGCAGTTCCAGCGTACCCAGGCTGGCCTGCCAGATCGCGAACAGCGCCAGTAGGGCCAGGGTGGCCACATGGGTGGCGGCCAGGTAGAGCCAGCTGGCGTGCCGGGTCTCGGGTAGTTCGTGGTGCGTGGACACCAGGAGGAAGGCCGCCAGGGCCATCACCTCCCAGCCCAGGATGAAGGCCACAGCGTGGCGCGCCAGCGGCAGCAGGGTCATGCCGGCCAGCAGCAGGCCCCAGAACAGCGGCGCGGCCTCCCGTCCACCCGTGCCCTTCGAATAGCCCAGTCCGTAGAGGGCACCCAGGCCGCCCACCAGGAAGACGGGCGCCAGAAAGAAGGCGCTCAGGGCATCCAGGCCCAGGCTGGGATTACCCAGCGTCGGCCAGTCCAGCCACAATCCCGTCGGCGCGGCGCCCGCCAGGCTTCCCCCCACGCCCACCAGCCCCAGCAGGCCCGCCAGCAGCACCAAGCCCGCGGAGAGCCGGCGGCTGCCCGGCCGGCCGTCCAACAGCGCGGGCAGGCCGCTCAGGGCGGCCAGCAGTCCGGCGAGCAGTACCAGGGTCAGCGGATTCATCTGGCAGTGTGCTTCCTGATTAGGTCAAGGCGAATGCGACTCTCAGGAGTCTGTCAAGCGACGCGAGGCGGAATGCCGGCTTCCGCTGCGGCCACCAGCGCCAGGATCTCTTCCCGCGAGCCCTGGGCGCGCAGGGCCTGGCGCAGCCCCGGGTGCTGCAGCACGTGCGCCAGGTGGGACAGCAGGTGCAGATGGGCGCGCACCGTCGGGCTGATCAACGTGAACAGGATCGAGACGGGCTGGCCGTCCAACGCGCCGAAGTCCACCGGATGATCCAGGAAGCAGAGGGTGATCTGCGGACGGACGATCTGCAGCACGATGGGGTTGCGCACGTGGGGAATGGCGATGCCGTCGCCGATGGCCGTCGTGCCCAGCAGTTCGCGGGCCAGCAGGACCTGATAGAGGAAATTCCGGTCCACTTCGTCGGGCACATGCAGGACGTCCACCACGGCCCGCAGCACTTCCGCCCGGTCCCGGCCACCCACCCGGTAGGCCAGTCCGCCGGCCTTCAGGGCCAGCGAGACACTGGGCAGTTCGGCGGAGGCGTCGTGGTCTTCCTGGAAGATCTCCGGCGCGAGCGGAATCCGCCGGGCCGTGGCCCATTCCAGCAGTTCGGCGCGGCTGAAGCGGTACTGGTCGCCCACGCGGTAGGCGGGAATGGTCTGCAGTTTGATCCAGCGGTAGACCGTCTTCTCGGTGACGTTCAGCAGGCGCGCGGTGTCGCGGACGGAGAGTTGCATGAGAGTTCCATCCCGGAATTGATCCCGACTGTGGACACCCTAGGACATCACAACGGTTCTTTGCCACCTGACAAGAAGAACCACAGAGGCACAGAGCCACAGTAAGATGAAATGAGAAGAGGGACGCCCGCGCGCCCCTCTGTCAAATCATGTCTCTGTGTCTCTGTGACTCTGTGTTGAAAACTAGAGTGGGCGAGCTACTGCCGGATGCTGATCACCCGGAAGAAAGCCGGTGCCGTGTCGGCATCCAACATCACTCCGGGCTCCGTCACCTCCAGCAGCGGAGTCCAAGGGCCAGCCGCGGCAGCCGCCCCCTCCACACGCCACGAGGTGGTGTTGGGCGTGGCCGTCCAATCCAACTGCAAGCGGTTCGTGCCCGGCAGGTAGCTCAGCGTGGCGCTGGCGGGCAGAGGCACGGCATCCGGATCGTAGGTGTCCAGCACCAGCAGGCCCGTGTTACCGGGATCCAGCCAGTCGCGCAGGCGCGTGGCCGCCGTGCTGCCGCGGTCCCAGCTCATGGAGAACTTGCCGTACCAGTCCGAGGTCTGGCTGGAACAGCTGGCATAGCCGCCATGCAACTGGCCCACCACGCGGTGGTTCTGGTCGAAGATGGGCGAGCCCGAACTGCCGCCTTCGGTGGTGCCGTCGTCCCAGTCGGCCACTTTCCAGTGCGATCCCGTCACGCCCGAGTTGCCCAGGTAGCGGTCCGAGATCAGCGCCTGGTTCTCGGAGCTGATTTTCTTGATGTCGCCGGCCGGGTGATGGATGCAGACGCCCTGGGTGGCCGCCTCGTCCACGGCGCTCCAACCCGCCCAGACCGGCTGGTAACTGGCGGGAATGGCGGTGTTCAGCTCCAGCAGCGCGAAGTCGGAGTCCGCCAGGGTGGCGCGCCGGACGCAGCCCTGCACCGAATGGTTGGTGGGGCCGTTCTGGTTGTTGCAGCCGGCGCTCTGGTAGTTGAACATGAAGATCCAGCTGGTCTCGCCGCCCAGGCAGTGGTTGGCCGTCAACAGGTAGCGGCGCATGTCCCGGGCCGTGTTGTTCACCAGCGCGCCCGTGCAAATCCGGAAGCCGCCTCCGGTGAGGATCATCACCACGCTGCGGATCTCCGCCCGCCAGGGGTCGCCCTCCGGGCAGGCCACGTTGTTGTTGCAGGCGCCGGAATCGCCGTAGTCGCGCGCGGCGGCCAGCCCGAACACGTTTCGATAGGCGTGCACCACGCGGCTGACGCCCACCCGGCCGGGGAAGGCGGCGTCCGCGGGCTCCGCGTATTCCATGGTGAGGGCGTCGCCCGCCAGGGGCTGGGTGGCGAATTGCCCGTCGGGGTTATGGTTGAAATCCGTGAAGGCGCCCAGTAGCTGGCTCTGATCGTCGCCGTAGAGGAAGAGCCGCGCGCCCGGCGGCAGATCGAACTCGTCGTAGAGCAGATTGAGGGAGTGGGCGCCCGGGCTGCTCAGGCGCAGGCGCCAGAGGCGTGTGCCGTCGGCCAGCGTGTCACAAACGCCCTGGCGGAGCAGGTCCAGGCGCAGGTCCAGGGGCGCGCCGAAGCGGAAGGGCTGGTCCTTTTCGGCCCCGGCGTCCTCGGCCAGCAGGGCCGCGTGATCCACGGCGGGCAGCACCACCGTGGGCGGCGTGCCGCGCAAATCGAGGGTGAAGGACGGCGGTGTGCCGCCGGCGCTGAGCTGGGCCTGGCAGGACCCGTGCAGGGCCAGCAAGAACAGAACCGTCAGAGCGTTTTTGAGCATGGGAGTCTCCGGAAGATGCGGGGCGGGCCCATTCGTGAGACCGCTTCCCCAGCTTACCAAATCCCGCCTTGTGGAAGGAACGCAGCGTCCTGTCGTCAGGGCCGGGGTGGCGCCGCACCCGTCGTCCAACCCACCGCCTCTGGCCGCAGGGGCAGGGCCTGGTTGCCCCGGATGGCGTCCTTGAGCGTCTGGTGCCGGACCGGGTCGTACCACCACAGGCGGATCAGGTCGCGATAATCGTAGGTGCGGGAGAGCACGCGCCGGGGCATGCCGAACTTGTTCCAGTAGAGCAGGCGCTCGTAGGGCCCGTACCAGGCGTGTGCCACATAATAGCCGTCCATCAGCCGCTTGTCGATGGCCTGGATCTGTCTCACGCGCTCGGCCTGGTCATAGGTGATGTCGTAGACCGCGCAGAGGGAGTCGATCACCGGATCCGCCACGCCCGGGTGGTTGCCCGTGTCGGGGCCGTACGCGAACTCGCTGTGCCAGCTGGAACGCGGGTCCGGGAACAGGCTGCCCGTCCAGGCGCCGTAATAGAGCTGGAACTTGCGGTCGTTGAGCATCTTCACCCGGGTGGAGAAGGTCGTGGGCTTGAGGCTGAGCTTGATGCCGCCCCGGGCCAGCTGCTCCTGGATCACCGTCAGCAGACGTTCGCTGGCCGGGTTCTCCGGCGTCATCACTTCGAAATCCAGCCGCTCCTTCTCCCTGTTCATGCGCACGCCATCGGCGTCCAGCCGGTTGTAGCCCGCCGCCTCCAGCAGCCGGATGGCGGTCCGGGGCTCGTGGCGGATCTTCGGATTGTCGGGATTCTCGTAGATCCCGCCCGGGTAGTAACTGTCGTTGTGCAGGTATTGGTTGTAGAACAGCTTGTCGATCAGGGTCTGGCGGTCCATCAGCAGGGCGAAGGCGCGCCGCAGGCGCAGGTCATTGAACGGCGCCTCGCGCGTGTTGAAGACGAAGCCCTGCAGGCCGTTGGGCTGGTCGTTGTGCACCTTCTGCTTCACCAGCCAGCCCTGCCGGAGTTGTGTCACACGCTCGGGCGTCAGCTCGCGCACCCAGTACTTGGCCTCCGTCACCAGCAGCAGGTCCAACTCGCCCTTCTTGGTGCGCTCGCGGGCCAGGTTGTCCTCGCCGATGGCCACGAACTTGATCTGGTGGAAGTTCCACTCGCCCCGGCGGCGCGGATTGTCGCGGTCCCAATAGTCGGCCACCCGGGTCAACGTCAGGGTGTTGCCCTGGCTGACGTCCCGCTCGCGGATCAGGTAGCGGCCTGAGCCCGGCAGCGGGTGGTTCTGCCAGCGGTCCATGTACTGCTTGCCCGTCAGCCCGCCGATGATGTGCGCGGGATAGATCCGCAGCTCGGTGGCGAACTCGGACATCATGCGCCAGCTGCGCTTGGCCGTGCGCGTGCGCAGCAGATAGGGACTGAGGACCTCAGGCTCGCTGAACTCGCGGTAAATGATGGCGTCGCTGAGCCGCAGCAGGCCCTCGTCCACTTTCAGCTTCCACGACGCCGCCACATCCCGCGCCGTGAGCCGCTGCCCGGTCTGCCAACGCGCCGCGGGATTGAGGCGGAACCATAGTTCCTGCCCGCCGTCCTCCGTGAAAACCACGCGCCAGTGCGTGGCCAGCGCCGGCTGGTAGTCCAGGTCCGTGCTGTTCACGCGCAACAGGGTTTCGTAGCACGCCTCGATCATCATCTGCTGGAAGGCCGTGTGGGCGTCCTTGCCCTCGCTGCGCAGGGTGGCGGGATACTCGGAGATGCTGATGCGGATGCGTCCGCCCGCCAGGGCCGTGGAGTCCGTGTCCAGCGGGTAGTCCGTGCGGGTCTGCCAGCCCAGGCTGTCCGCCAGGGCCTCGAAGCCCGCCCCGCCCAGCCAGGCCGGCACCTCGGGCAGGGCTCCCGCCGGTGTCTCCACAGTCTCGTAGCCCGCCTCGCCCCAGACTTGGCGGGCGTCCACGCCCGCCAGCAGCGGCAGGATCGCCCCGGTGTCGAAGCGTTCGCCCGGAGCACCACAGCCCGCCAGCAGCAGGCTCAGCCCCAACAGGCTCAGCCCCAGCTGAGGCAGGCGGAGGATCCGGCGCGCGGCCCTGTGATGGATGGTCTGGGTGGTCGGCATGCCGTGCTCCTGGTTGTCTATGTCAGGTGGGCTCTCGTCCCGCTGGCCAGCCGGGATCAATCCCAGCCGAAGCGCAGATAGATGAAGGCGGGCTCGCCGGGCTGGCTGCCGACAGCCAGCTTGAGCGGTCCCAGATAGGTGCGGGTGGCCAGTTCGAGTCCCAGGCCCAGATCGCTGCGGTCCTCCGGCTCCAGCAGGCCGCCGCGCGTGTGGCTCACGGCCGCCACGGGCAGCAGGCTGAGGTTTCGTCCCAGCCAGAGGCGCAGGCCCAGCCAGCCTGCCGCCACTTCCGGCACCCAGAGTTCGCGGAACTCGAAGCCGGGCATTTCCGGCCAGCCGCCAAAGGGGAAAAAGTAGGGCGTCGACAGTTCCCCGCGGAAGCCGCGCCCGGCCAGTCCGCCCAGTTCCACGGTGAGCAAGCCTGGCCAACGCGGCAGGTTGCCGGCGTCCCGGGCCGCCGTGGAGCGCGCGCCGCCCGCCGCCCGGAACCAGCCGTCGAAGGAGTGCCAGATCCGGGTATGCAGCCAGCCGCGCGTGAAGGTCCGGCTCCGGCGCCCGATGGGATCCAGCAGGCGCGCCTCGGCGCCCAGCTCAAAACCGTGGGTTGGGAAATCCAGCGCGTTGCGCGTGTCCACGTCCAGACGCAGGGCCGCCGCATGGGCCCGCTCGCGGGTCACCGTCCACGTGCTGTCCGCCAGCTGCGGCCGGGCCTTGGTCCACTCCGTGGCGGCCTGGGCCTCCAGCCGCGCGCCCCGGCGCAACACCAGGCCCGCACCCAGCCCCAGGTCGGCGCGATTCAATTCGTAGACCGCCAGGCTGCGGTGTCCGCTGCCGCCCACCTCCACGTCCTCGCTGCTGAAGTGGCTGAAGGGATGCAGATAAAAACCAGAGCTGTGGGAACTGCTGCGCCAGGCTTCCAGGGCCAGGTGCAGATCCGTGCCGAACCGGCCATCCCAGCGAATGCGCGAGCCGGGCCCCAACACGCGATCCCAATCCAGCGTGACGCCGAGCCGCACCTGATCGTGCTCCGTGTAGCTGGGGGTCACGTCCAACCAGGCCTGGCCGGGTCCGTCCACTTCCAGCAGCAGGCCGGCGGCGGGGTGGCGGCCGGGCTTGCAGGGCTCGCCGGGGTTGACCAGGATGATCTGGTAGCCGGCCCGCTGGGCCAGCCCGGATGAGATGAAGGTGCGCACACGCCGTGAGACGTCGCGCGGGCTGAACAAGTCGCCGCGCTTCAGCCCCAGCAAACGTTCCGCACGCTCCAGACTGATGGTGGAGCGGCCCTCCACGGAGAGCGAGGCCAGCCAGAGCGTGTCGGGCAGGCTCAGCCGTTCGGGTGGCGAACGGAGGCCCAGCGGCACGCCGCGCTCGGCCAGCAGGGCCAGCAACCGGGGTTCGGCGGCCCGCATGGCCTCATACCCGCGCAGGATCAGCGAATCCACCGCCTCGAAGTCCATCAACCCGAAGCGTGAGACAGCGGGCCGCACCACCAGATCCGCCAGTCGACCGGCCTGGGTTTCCTGAGCCAGCGAGAGGATTTGCCGGGACTGCTCGGCCACGGCCACCAGACTGCCCAGCTCGTCCAGCGGCCGCAGATGAACGGGCAGATCCACGGCGATGATCAGTTCCGCACCCAGCCGCAGGGCCAGATCCGTGGGCAGGTTCTGCACCAGACCGCCGTCCACCAGCACGCGGCCGTCGATCTCCACCGGCTGGAAGATCGAGGGCATGCTCATGCTGGCCCGCAGGGCCCGGCCGAGGGAACCGTGGTCCAGGTAGACGGCCTGGCCGCGCTCCAGGTCGGTGGCGGCGCAAGCGAAGGCGCGTGGCAGGCCGAGGAAGTCCTGCTCGCCGTGGGCGCCCTGGGTGAGGTCGCTGAGCAGCAGCTCCACCTTGGTGCCGTGGAAGATCTGCCCGGGCGGCCGGATCTGGCCGCGCTCCACTTCCAGCCGCAAGCCGTCGGGCCGGTCCAGGAAGCGCGCGTTGCCGATCAGCCGGTGGTGGGCGGGCTGATCCACGAAACTGCCCAGCCAGTCGATGTGCCGGGCCAGGCTGTCCAGCTCGCGCCCGCTCCAACCCATGCTCCAGAGGCCACCCACCAGCGCGCCCATGCTGGTGCCGCAGACCAAGTCCACGGGCAGGCCCAGCTCCTCCAGCCGGCGGATCACGCCGATGTGGGCCAGGCCGCGCGCACCGCCGCCCGCCAACACCAGGGCCACGCGCGGCGCCGCCGCCGAATCCGGTGGCGCCGGGACCGCAGCCGGCGCGCTCCGCAACATGCAGACAACCAGCAGCAGCACAAGCGCTATGTTAGGCCCCCTGTTCATGTGAAAAGGTACGAACCATGCGACTTCCCGCCCTGCTTGTTCTTGCCGCCGCGGCCCAGGCAACGGTGCTGCTGCCCGCCACGGCCCTGCGCTTCCAACCCGCCGGCCTGGAGCTGGGCGTGCGTTCCCTGGCCCCGCTGGACACGGCGGTCTGGGTGGTCAACCAGTCCGCGGAGCCTGTCCAGGTGGCCGAGTTGCTGACCCTCAGCGGGCGCCTGCAGCCGGGCAGCCTGGCGGAGCTGCCCGCGGGGGATTCCCTGCGCCTGCCCCTGCACATGGACCTGAGCGCCGATCTGGATCTGCGCGACGTCCTGCAGCTGCGCTCGCCCCAGCTCGCCGGTCTGCCCAGCCTGAGCGTCACGGCCCAGCCCCGCCACCCGGATCCCGACTGGGCCGGCGCCGCCAATCTCTGGGGTACGGCGCTCAAGACCTTCCTGAACAGCCGGGTGACGGGCCACACGGTCTACAGTTACACCAATGCCCGGCAGCACATGTTCGGCGAGTATGACAACGTGAACGGCCAGGTGCAGTGCGTCTACACGGCCAGCTGGGTGACCACGGACGGCATCCCCGACGGCAACGTGATGAACTGCGAACACACCTGGCCCCAGAGCCTGGGCGCCGAGGGCGACGCGCGCAGCGACATGCACCACCTCTTCCCCACCCTGAGCACGCCCAACAGCATACGCGGCAACCTGCCCTTCGGCGACGTGGTGACACAGAATTGGGCCCAGGGCGGCAGCCTGCGTGGCACGGACGCCGGCGGCGTGACGGTCTTCGAGCCCCGGGATCCGCACAAGGGCGACTGCGCCCGCGCCTGCTTCTATTTCGCACTGCGCTACGGCAACCTTTCCAGTTTCCTGACCTACCAGGAGCCCGTCCTGCGCCAATGGGCCTTCGCGGACACGGTGAGCCAGAAAGAGCTGGACCGCAACGCGGCCATCGACGCGCTGCAGCACAACCGCAACCCTTTCATCGACCACAACGGCTGGCTGGAGCGCATCGCCTCGCTGGCCGGCAGCGCCGACCCCGCCCCCACCCGCCTGCTCTCCCTGGCCGTGGACAGCCTGGAGCTGGGCGAAGTGGCCGCGGGCGACAGCGTGCGCTTCCAGTTGCCGCTGCTCAACACGGGCAATGCCACGCTGCTGGTGGGCTATGTGCAGTCCTCCCAGCCGGCGGACCTCCACGTGCTGTCCGCGCCCACTTCCCTGGCGGCCGGTCAGCTGGGCTGGGCCGAGTTCTCCTACCACCCCGGCACGGCCGTGGCCCCGGTGGAGATCACGGTGAGCACCAACGCGCAGAACGGCGCGCTGCGCCAGGTGGCCGTGACGGGCGGGCGCTTCGACACGGCGCTGGAGCCGTCCGCTCCGCGTCCCGCCGCCTGGCGTCTGCTGGGCGCGGCGCCGAATCCCTTCAACCCCGCCACCCGCCTCACGCTGGAGCTGGCGCAGCCCGCCCGGCTGAAACTCAGCCTGCACGACGTGCGCGGTGCGCGGGTCTGGGAACGGTTCGAGGAGTTGCCGGCCGGGCGCAGCCAGCTCACGCTGGATCTGGCGAACCGGCCCAGCGGCCGCTATTGGCTGCAGGTCGGAGATGGACAGCTCGTGGAAACCCTGCCCCTGACGCTGCTGCGCTAACCGGGAGTCCTGAGGTTGTCCCCGGCTTCCGCTCGGCAATCGGACTTGCCCACTTGACGGGCTTCATCGCCCCACCTGACGCTAGCGTCGGGCCACCCGACCGGATTTTTCGGAGCTTTCTTGCACATACCCCCAGTATGCGCTGTGAAACCTCCGTAAACCGGCCACGACTGGGATGCGAATCCCATCCAAGGTCCAAGCCCGACAGACTCCTAGTTGCGCGGTTCCCAGATGCGGCGCAGGAAGCCCGCGCGGCCCGAGCCTTCCTTGTAGCCCTGATAGCGCTCGGGCTCTTTGCGGTAGTAGTCCTGGTGGTGGTCCTCGGCGGGATAGAAAAGCGCCGCGTCGCGGATCTCCGTGACGATGGGGCGCTCGAAGGTGCCCGCGGCCGCCAGCGCCTCCTTGCTGGCCTGGGCCTCCAGCCGCTGCTCGGGCGTGTGACAAAAGATCGCCGTGCGGTACTGGCTGCCCTGGTCGGCGAACTGCCCCCAGGCGTCGGTGGGGTCGATGTTCTGCCAGAAGACCTCCAGCAGCTGACCGTAGCTCACCTTGCTGGAATCGAAACGCACCTGCACGACTTCCAGATGGCCGGTCCCGCCCGCGCAAACCTCGTCGTAGCTCGGGTTCTCCACCCGCCCGCCGCTGTAGCCACTCTCCACTGCCAGCACGCCCTCCAGCCGCTCGAAAGGCGGTTCCATGCACCAAAAGCAGCCGCCGGCGAAAGTGGCCAGGGAGGGGTCGGTGATGTCGGACATGGTGGGGTCTCCCGGTTTGGCGCAGCCCAGCAGCAGCGCCGGAACGAGAATCCAGAGCCCGCGCCGCACGGTCACTTCGCCCGCCTGAACTCTTGCGTGCCGCCGTTGTCGGGCATGGTCCAGGCCAGCAGGCTGTCCTCAATGGCGATGAGGGTCTCCAGTTCTGCCATCTGGTTGGGCACGGCCGCCAGGTGGACCTGGACCCGGTACTTGTTGATCACTTTCCAGCGGCCGCTGAGTTCCAGACCCTCCAGCTGGACGCGCAGGCTGTTGTCCGCGCGAAACTCCATCCGACTGATTTTGCTGTAAGGATTGCGGTTCACCCAGGCACCCAGCACCTGGTCCCGGGAGCCCACGGCGCAGGAAAGAAACACCAGCAGTCCCGCCAGGGCCGACCACACCCGCCACCTCCCTCGTGTCCCACGTCCCGTCCGCTGCGCGCCCATGGTCTTCCTTCCAAATGGGTGAAGTGTCACGCTTCCACGATGGCAATTCCCCTGACGGGAGACAACGAATGGGTCGAGCTGTGCCCGGCAAGTGAAATCCCCCGGGCACAGGCGCGACCGGGGGATTGTGGTTGTTCAGCGCAGGCGTCCGGCCGGCGGTCGCCGGCGGCGGAGCCTACTTGAGGAAGAGCACCTTGCGCACCTGCACGCCCTGCCGGCATTCCAGCGTGACGAAGTAGGTGCCGCTGGCCACCTGCCCAGGCTGCCAGGTCAGGTTGTGCCGACCCGCGGAGAGCTCGCCGTCCAGCAGCACGACCACCTGCCGGCCCTGGAGATCCCGCACCAGCACGCGCGCGTGATCGGGCTCCGGCAGGTCCAGCACCAAGTGGGTCGCCGGGTTGAAGGGGTTGGGCGCCGCCTCGTGCAGCAGGAAGGCCAGGGGCCGCGCGTCCTCCTCCACGGCCAGGAAGTTCAGGTCCCACAGACACTCCACGCCCCCGGAATTCCAGGTGCCGGCGCCGTCGCTGACTTCCAGATACAAGGTGACGTCTTCCGTGAACCAGTCCGCCAGGTCCACGCCGGATTCCGCGGCCTCCCAGATTCCCGAGCCCACCGTGCCGCTCCAGACGGTAACCGAGGTGCCGTCGTCCACCAGCACCGAGACCGTCAGCGTCCCGCCGCCCATGCTGGAGAGTGCCAGGCCGATCTCGCCGTTCTCCCAGTCCTGCACGAAGCCGGTCTCCGAGCCGGGCAGGTGGCCCAGCACGTCCACCGTGCCGCAGGCGGACTGTTCGCCCGTGAAAAGCTGCAGGGAGGCCACCACCGCCGTCAGACCCAGATCCGGACAGCCGCTGTCCGTGTCCAGAACGCAGGGGAAGCTGCCCGGCACCTCGCTGTGGAAGGTGACCGTGACGGTCTGGCTCTCACCGGCGCCCAGCGCGTAGGTGCCATTGGCCACGCTGTAGGCCGGGCAAGTCTCAGCCATCGCGCCGGCCAGCACGCCGCCGCCGACATTGGTGATCGAGAAGCTGCGCTCCACCGTGGAACCCGCCAGCAGCGTGCCGAAGTCCAGGCCCGTCGTGCTCAATTGGCAGACGGGTGGGTTGTCCACCAGGGCCGTCAACGGCAGGGCCGCGCAGTCGCTGCCCGTTTCCAGCTGGCAGGGGAAGCTGCCTTCGTCAGCGCTCTGGAAGGTCACGGTGACCACGTGCGACTGGCCCGTGGTCAGGGAATAGCTGCCGTTGGCCACGCTGTAAGTCGCGCAGTCCTCCGTCACCACGCCCTCCATCAGGCCGCCGCCCGTGTTGGTGATGCTGAAAGTGCGCGTCACCGGCGTGCCGGGCGCCGCCGTGCCGAAGTCCAGGCTGCCCACGCTCAGCTGGCAGGCGGGAGACAGCTCCACCACTCCCTGCATCTCGATGTCCGAGCAGCTGCCGCCCGTGTCCAGCGTGCAAGTGTAGTCACCGGCGCCGGAGCTCTGGAAGTTGACCGTCACCGTCTGGCTCTGGCCCGCCGCCAGGCTGTAGGCTCCGTTGGAGACCGCGAAGGCCGCGCAGGATTCCAGCACGGCGCCCGCCAGGGTGCCGCCACCCAGGTTGGTGATGGTGAAGGTGCGCGTCGCAACGATGTTGGGCAGCACGGTGCCAAAGTCCAGGGCGGCCACGCTCACGTCGCAGGCGGGCAGCGGATCCACCACGGCCGTCAGCGTCACGTCCTCACAGTCGCCACCCGTGTCCAGCAGGCAGGTGTACTCGTCCGTCGCGGTTGCCTGGAAGCGCAGCACGAAATTCTGGCTCTGGCCGGCGTCCAGGTTGTATGAGCTGCCGCCCACCACCTGGAAGTCCGGGCAGGATTCGGAGAGCGCGCCGCTCAACGTGTGGCCGCCGCTGTTGGTGATGGTCAGGGTTTGCTCCGCCGGGCTGTCGGGCTGCACGGTGCCGAAGTCCAGTGCGGAGGCGCTCACCTGGCACTGGGGCGCGGGCTGCACTTCGGCCAGCACCTGCACGTGGCCGCAGGAGGAGGAGGCGTCGATGGCGCACGTGTATTGGCCCGGTGTCGCGGAGAGGAAGTCGAAGCTGATGGTCTGGCTCTGGCCGGCGCCCAGCGAATAGGCCACCAGATCAGTGAAGGCGAAGCCCGGGCAATCCATGCTCGCCGTGCCGCTCAGCGTGCCGCCGCCAAGGTTGGTGATGGTGAAGGCACCGTTGGCAATCTCGTCGGGCAGCAACAGGCCCAAGTCGATGGCGGCCGTGCTCAGCTGGCAGATCGGGGCCAGCTCCACCTCGGCCGCGAGGGTGACGCCGTCGCAGTCGCCGCCCGTGGCCAACGTGCAGGGGAAACTGCCCGTCGAGGCGCTCTGGAAGGTCACGCTCACGGTCTGGCTCTGGCCGGCGGACAGGCTGTAGACGCCGTTCGTCACCGAGTAGGCGTCACACGCCTCGGTCACTTCGCCCTCGAGTGTGCCACCGCCGATATTGCTGATGCTGAAGGTGAGCTCCAAGGGCGTGCCCGGCGCCGCCGTGCCGAAGTCCAGGCTGCTCTCGCTGACCTCGCAAAGCGGCGGCAAGGGGCATTCCAGGGTGGCGAAGACCGGCATGGAGCTGGGCAGGTTGGTGGGGAAGGGCGTGCCGATGTTGTAGGCGTACTGGTTGTTGGCACCCCGGCTGTAGGTCAACTGGGGGGAACCCTCGGGGCAGGTCAAATAGACCTTGAGGTCGCGTAGGGAGACGAAGGCGCCTTCCGCGATTATGTCCTCGTAGAGCTGGTCATAGGCCCAGACCAGCGAGACCGCGAGCGGACTGCCGCCCTCGAAGAGGACATTGGCGGCCAGACGGCCGGGCTGATCCACGCCGTCGATCATCACCACGGCATCGGAACTGATGTTGCCCACCACGTTGTTGGGGCCGCTTCCCAGTTTGGTGGACGGGAAGTTCAGCTGCAGGTTGGCGAAGGCCCGGGCCGCGACCAACGTGAGCACAAACAAGCCGATTCGCATGATTCTCATGGATTTCCCCTTCATATTTAGCTGCGGAAGCTGTTGGACAAGTGCCGGCCAGGGTAACTCCCGCATGCTGGGAATCCCACGCAACCCTGCGCCCGGCAGGGATTTGAGCAGCACCGCAGCGCTTGCTGGGCAGGTCGGTCAGCGGCTGGAATCCGGCTCCTCCGCGTCCTCGGATTTCTTGCCGAAGCCCCACAGGAGCCAGCTCTGCTTGGCCTTCTCCATCGGCAATTGGAAGTCGCTGGAGCCGGCCTTAAAGTTGGCGATGGCGGAGTCCAGGTTCTGGACCACGTCCTGGCTCACATTGTCGATCAGCACGCCGAACTTGTCCGAGCCGTGCTTCAGGTTGACCATCGAGGTGTCGAAGTTGCGAGCCATGGATTGGTCCATCAGCAGGCGCCCCACCGTGCCCTTTCCCGCCTGGAGATGTTGGGAGATCCGGGCCAGGTCCAGGGTGATCAGGGCCGCGTTGTCCGCCGTGCGCTTGAGCGAGTTCAGGATGTCCTCCAGCTCCAAGGGCTGGCGGTCATGATCTTGCTGTTGTCGGCGATCGCCCGCTCCTGGCCGGTGCCCGGCTCGATGACCACGACCTTGTTGCCCATCAGGCCTTCCGCCCCGATGCTGGCGATGGCGTCCTGTTTGACGAAGCGGCGCACCTCCTCGTCGATGATCATCTCCACTTGCACCAGGCTGTCGCTGACGATGCTGATGTTGTCGATGGTGCCGATGTTCACCCCGGACAGCCGGACGTTGTTGCCGGCCTGCAACCCGCCGACGTCGCTGAAGATTCCCACCAGTTTGAACGTGCTGCGAAAGAGCTGCTGGCGCTCGCCGATGAGGTAGATCCCAACCACGAACAGGGCGATGCCCAGGGTGAGAAAGACCCCCAGGCGGATTTGACTGTTGGTGCTTTTCTTCATCTGACCCACCCCGCCCACTTGTCTGATTCGCTACTCAAAGAACGACCGGGTCCACGGATCCGCCGCACTCGCCAACTCCTCGAAGCTCCCCTGCGCCGTGCAGCGCCCATCCTGGAGCACGATGATCCGATTGGCCGTCCGCCGGGCGCAGTCGATGTCGTGGGTGATGATGATGGACGAGGTGTGGTAGATCCACTGCACGTCCAGGATCAGCTTGCTGATCTCCTTGGACGTGATGGCGTCCAGCCCGGTGGTCGGCTCGTCGTAGAGCATGATTTCCGGTTTCAGGATCAGGGTCCGAGCCAGACCCAGCCGCTTGCGCATGCCGCCGGAGAGCTCGGACGGCAGCCGTTCCATGGCCTCCTCCAGCCCCACGTTCTGCAGGGCTTCCCGAACCAGGGCCTCCAGTTCCGCTGCCGTCCGCTTGCCCGGCTGCCGGCGCAGGGGGAATTCCAGGTTTTCCCGCACGGTCATGGAGTCGTAGAGCGCGCTGCTCTGGAACAGGAAGCCGATCCGCCGGCGCAGGAGCAGCAGCTCGGCGTTGGGCAGGCTGGCGACGTCCTGCCCAAGGATGTTGACCTGTCCCTCGTCCAGCTCCTCCAGGCCCACCAGACACTTGATCAACACCGATTTTCCGCTGCCCGAACGGCCCAGCACCACCAGGTTCTCGCCCTTGTGCAGCTCCAGGCTCAGATCCTGGAGCACGTGGTTCGTCTCGAAGGATTTCTTGACGTGCGCCATCACGACCACCAGCTCGCCGGGCACGGCGGCCGCTGTGTCCGGGGGATCCACCTTCTCGGGCAGCGTGCTTGTCATGTCTAGCTCTGCAACAGGCTGGTCAGCTGCACGGCCACCAGATCAATGATAACACCATGAAAATCGAGAAGACCACTGCGGAGTTGGTGGCCTTCCCCACCCCTTCCGTCCCGCTGTTGGAATGGAAGCCCTTGTAACACGAGATCACGCCCACCGCCCAGCCGAAGACGAAGGTCTTCGCCAGTGCGGGCAGCAGGTCTTTGAACTCGAGACTCTCGAAGACCTGTGTGACAAACAGTCGCGCGCTCACGTCGCCCTGCAGATTCACCCCGACGAAGGTCCCGAACAGCCCGAGGGCGTCCGCGAACACCACCAGCACGGGCAGCATGACGGTGGCGGCCAGCACGCGGCTGACCACGAGGAAGTTGAAGGGATTGGTGCCGGAGACCTGCATCGCGTCGATCTGCTCGCTGACGTTCATGGACGCCAGTTCGGCCCCGATGCCCGAGCCCGCCTTGCCTGCGAAAATGATCGCCGTGACCACCGGACCGATCTCGCGCACCAGGGAGACGGCCACCATGGCCGGCAGCCACGAGATGGCGCCGAAGCGCACCAGGGTCGGGCGGGATTGGATGGTCAGCACCAGCCCGATGATGAAGCCCGTGATGGCGACCAGGGGCAGGGACTTGTAGCCGATGAGAAAGGCCTGTTTCAGCAGCTCTTCGAATTCATAGGGCGGAAGCAGGGCCTCCTTGAAGAAGCGCCCTGTGAAGCGGGCCAGGGAGGCCGTCTCCAGGAAGAATGATTTGAACCAGGAATCCGGGCGAAGCGCGGCCGGAACCGGGGTCGGGCCGGTCGAGTCCGTCGCTGGGGCGGGTGAGGCTTCCATGATCAACGTGCCATTTCATTGCCACCGCGTCCCCCGACCCCGCCGGCCGGCCCTGCCACTGCAGTACGCCGCTGTGGCCAATTCGCAGCCCACGCTTCAGGATGCGGAATTAGCTTTGCTGCTGGGATGTTGATTTCATTCACGCAACTTCTTGACAAATTTCATACAGCAATAAGCAAGCCAGCTGCCATCCTGGTTGAGCAGCTTCAATCATGGGACGTAAAGGCTGATCGCCCGGGGTCGGTTGTCAGGATTGTTCAAGTCCCGGCAGTGGGGTCAGGATTGAACTGAATGAAGCGGCCACGCCGACCGCCGACTTGAAACGGGTGGATCAGAGGGTTGCAGGACCGGCGGGCTCCGCCACTCGGGCGTACTCCCAGGCCCGGCCGCGCTTGCCCAGGCGTTCGAGCAGGCCGGCGTGGTGCAGCGTGTAGCAGGCCTGCTGGGCCAGGCGGCGCGGGAGTCGCAGGGCCTGGGCCAGTTCGGCGCTGTCGAAGGGCTCGCCCGCGGCGAAAGGCAGCAGCGCGCCCCAGTCGGCGGCGCCCTGAAAGCGGCGGGTCGCCTGCACGGCCAGCAGGCGGCGCTCCACCACCACCCAGCCCTGGCGGCGCCAGGCCTTGCCGGGCTGATGGACGCGCAGCTCCTCCTCGCAGGTGAGCCACAATTCCACGGTGAGATTGGGGTGCAGCAGCCAGGGCGCGATGCTGACCAATTCCTCGAACGCGTCCAGCAGTTGTCCGCGCTTGGGTGAGCGGCGCCGCGACAGTTCCCGCCGGCCGGTCGGGCCCTCTTCCACTTTCACCAGGAATTTCTCGCCGGGAATGGGCAGCACCACGCGCAGCGCGTGGCCGGGCAGCAGGCGCTCCAGTTTAGGTTTCAAGCGCGAGAAGCCGCTGGTCTGCACCTCCACCAATCCGCCGGGATTGACCACGTCCACGATCAGCCCCTCCACGGGCGCCTCGTAGACGGCGCCGGGCTCGCAGCAGAGGGATTTCAGCGTGGCGTGGAGATGGCCCTCGCCCAGCGTGCCGATGCGCGAACTGTGGGGGCGGTCCGGCGGAATTCCCGCGGATTCCTTGTCGGCTGGGCGCGCTGTCACACCGGTCCTCCTCCAGAGTAGAGCCAACCGGGACCCGCGTGGGCCCCGGTTGGATAGGATCACAATCGGTGGCGCTCCGCGCCAGCGCTCAGCGTCGATAGTGGACGCGCAGCTGCAGCGCGCGGCCGGACTCCAGCACGGTGGCGCCGGCGCTGAACGGGTTGCGCGCGTAGGCCAGATGCTGGACGTAGGCGTGGTCCAGCAGGTTGTCCAGCTCCAGCGAGAACTCCAGGCTTCTCCAGGCGGCGCCCAGACCCAGGTCCAGCCGGTTCCAGGCGCCGGTGGGCCGTTCGTTCAACGTGGCGCTCACGCGGCGCTGGGCGGCGGACCAGCTGTGACGCAGCCAGACCTCCCCCGCCAGTGCGGGCAGCGGCCGGCGCAGGGTGCTCTCCACCAGCAGGGGCGACATCTCCGGCAGGGCTTCGCCGGCCTCCACATCGCGACCCCAGGCGAAACTGGCCCGGCTGTCCAGCCAGGCCCCGGCGTAACGCAACTGCGCCTCCAGCATGTCGGCCTCCGCGCCGCGCCAGGTCTGCACGGTCTGGCTGGTGCTGTCCGAAGTGGCGAAAGCCGCGCGCACCGGACTCGCGTAGCCGTTCGCGCGGGACACGGCGGCTTCGCACTCGAACGGTCCCCGGGCGATCCGGCCGCGCAGTGTGTGACGCAGCGCCGCGTCCAGCTCCGGGTTGCCCAACCACCAGGGCTTGCCGGCGGGTTTGCGCAGGTTCATCCAGAGGGCTTCCAAGCCCGGGTCGTCGCTGGCGGACTCCAGCAGCAGAGCGCCGTGCCAGGCTCCCGCGTGCAGGCCGTACTGGAGCGCCACGCCGTGGGTGAAGAACAGGCGACTCAGGTCGGGATCGGGATGCAGCCGCCCCAACACGCTGCGCACGGCGGTCTCGTCGCCGACCTGATCCAAATTGAGGCCCGCCCGCAGGGAGAGGGACCAGGGGCCGGGCAACCGCAGATTGTGATGGGCCTCGGCGCCGTACTGGCGCAGGTCGGGCAGCATGTGGTTCTTCAGCCGGCCCGCGGGCGTGTTGAAGTGGTTGTCCAGGTTCCAGCGGAACGCGGACACGTGCAGCCAGCGGCCCGTCAGTCCCACGACGGAGTTGGTGGCCTCCGAGACCATCATGGGCACGGCCAGCGGCACTCCGTTCACGCTGCGCAGTCCGTCGTCCATGGTATGCCCGGTGTGGTTGCCGTAGAGCTTCCAGCCCCTCCAGGCCACATGCGCAGCCAGATGACGTGTGACACGCTCGTCCATCTGCAGATAGGGAAAGGGCAGATCCTGGTTGAGGCTGGCGGACAGTCCGCCGGCCCAGGGGCCTTGCTCCGTCAGGAAGGCGGCCTCGCTGCTGCGGTAGTCCGCCGCGCCGCCGTAGGGATAGAGGTCCTGGAAGTCATGACCGTCACCGTCGCTGTAGCCGGCCCCCAGCAGATGCCGCACGCTCAGCCGCATGCCGGCCCCCTCAAGCCCCAGGGCCAGGGAATGCTCCGTGGCCGCCAGTGCCGAGCTCTGCAGGTCCGCGTCCCAGGCCAGTGCCCGGCCGGGTCGCTTGCGGTGGTAATCCAGCACGCCGCCCAGCCCGCACGAGGCCGCGCAGCAGCTGCGCATCCCTTCCAGTTCGGCCATTTCCGTGGGATTCAGCCGCGTGCCCGGGTTGTCCATCCGGTTGGGACAGGCGTTGGGGTGGCGCTCCCCGTCGATGAGGATCTCGATGTCGCCCCGGTTGAAAGTCCCGGCGCTGACGTCCCCCGTGAGCGCGGCTCCGCGTCTCACGGGCTGCAGGCCCAGGCTCCGCAGCGCCTGCTCCAAGGGGGCTCCGCTGAGCGGCGCGCGCTGCTGGCCAGGGGCCAAGCCCGGGGTCCGCACTGTGACTGGTTCGAGAAAAAAGAGCCGCAAGCTGTCCGGATCCGCCGGCGTGACCGCATGGGCCGGGCCGCCGGCGACGGTCAGCAACAGCAATGGGCAGAGAACGGCGCTGCCCCGCAAACCATGTTTCATGGGTCTTCTCCTGATGTGGGATGAGCTCAGTGTGCGCCCCGGGTGGGCAACCGACTGAACGGGTCCAGCGCCGGGACGTGCGGAAGCCCGCGCGTGCGCGCCGGCTGTCCGACAGAATCTCATCCGGGCATCAGTGGGGCGGGGATCCTCGCAGCGGGTGGCCCTGGCGCTCGGCGACCAGGACGGGCTCGCCCAGGGTCTCCCGGCGCGCGGGAGGCGCGGGGACGGGGCCCGGCGCGGGTCTTCCTCCCGGTTCAGTTGGTTGGCGTGTGACAAGCCCGGGACTGCGCCCTGCGGGAGATCCCGCGCCAACCCGTCAGGGCCAGCACGCCGGCCAGCAACCCGGGGTAGAGCGGCTCCAGACCCAGCGGATAGACGGGCCAGCCGTCCTGGTGGCGCAGCAGGCCGGCCAGCATCCAGCCGCCGCTGACCAGAGCCGCGGCGCCCATCGAGGCCAGGCCGGGCGTCAGCCCCCGGCGCGAGCGCGGAGCGGATGGTCGCCAGAGAGCATCCAGCAGGACCGGCAGCAGCACGGGCACGCCCAGGGAGGCAAAGACGATCCACATCTGCACCACGGATTTCATCTTCCAGGCCAGCAGCGCACCCGCCGTGGAGGTAAGCAGCACGCCCCAGCGCACGCGGGTCTGCAGGCCCTGTTCCTCCCGCCGGCCCAGCAGGTCGCGGCTGAAAGTGGTGCCGGAGAGGAAGCACAGGCTGTCCAGGGTGGAGAGCACGGTGGCCAGCATCCCGCCCACAAACAGGCCCTGCACCACGGGCGGAAGCAGATTCGACAACTTCGGAAAAGCCAGCAGCGGTTGTTCCAGGTCGGGCAGCAAGGCGCGGGCATAGAGGCCGCAGGCGGTGGTCAGCGCGTCGAAGACGAACCAGCAGCCGATACTGAGCCAGATCCCGCGGCGCGCCGTGCGGGCGTCGCGGGCCACGGCCACGCGCTGGTGGAAGCCGGGGTCCACCAGGGTCCAGAGCGCCACGAAACCCCAGAGCACGATGGTGCTCCAGGAGAGCCCGCCGGGAATCCGCAGGTGTTGGGCGGGCACCTGAGCGGCCAGCCAGCCCAGGCCGCCCCGGTTCAGTATCAGCCAGCCCAGGGCCAGCCCGAAGCCGGCGAACATCAGCAGGAACTGGAGCTGGTCCGTCACCACCACGCTGCGCAGCCCGCCCTTCCACACGTAGCCCACGGTGAGCGCCACGGTGAGCGGCAGGCTCCAGGCCAGGGGCAGGCCGACCAGACCACCCAGGATCAGTGCGGTCATCAGGATGTGCGGTGCCGGGGAGACCATCAGCAGTGTGTAGACCGCGGCCAGCCGCCCGGCGGCGGGACCATGCGCCCGCGCGATCTCCTCGGGAATGCTGAGTGCGCTGGAGCGGCGCAGGCGGTCCGAGAGGAAAAGCGCGTAGACGCCGGCGAAGATGTAGTAGAAGACACCCAGGGCCAGCCAGTTCACCAGACCCCATTGCCAGGTATACTCGCCCACCGCCAGGATGCCGCCGTACCACGTGCAGACCAGCGTGGCCACAAAGGCCGGCAGCGTGAGGCCGCGGCCCATGGTCAGGAACTGGGCAGCGTCGGCCCGGCGCCCCGCCCAGTAGCCCAGCAGGGGAACGCCCAGCGTGCAGAGGGCGATGATGAACAGGGAAAGGGGGCTGGCGTGGATCACGCGTCGGACCCCCAGGGCGCCTGGCGCACCAGGTGCGCGCGACCCTGGAGCACGGTGAGACGCAGCAGGCCGCCCAACGCGCGGTTGGAGACGCCGTGGCAGCCGGGTCTCAGTTCCAGGCCCGCGCCGCCCCAGCGGGCGCCCGCCAGATCCAGACGGCAGCCCATGGGCGCCAGCAGGCTGAAGGCCTCCTCGGGCGCAATCGGGAACACATGTTCGCCCGGAGCCAGCGGCAACAGGATCTGCCGCTCCCCCAGCAGGCGCAGCGCCGGAGCGCCCGGGGCGTCCAGCAGCGCGGTCAAGCCCAGCAGCATGTCCAACCGGTCTCCTTCAAACCCACCCACCCAACAGCGCGTGAACCCGGCGGCCGCCAGCCGCTTCAGGGCCTTCTCCAGGTCGTTGTCGTCCTGTTCCGGGCACTCCAGCAATCGGGCGCCGTGTCTCACGTGCCAGAGCCGGGCCGCTTCGGTCAGGCTGTCCAAGTCCCCCACGACGCAGGCCGCGGGCAGCGCGGCGGCGTGGAGCGTGTTGGCCCCGCCGTCGGCGGCCCAGAGCGGACCCCACTGTGACCAAGCGCTGCCTTCCGGCCCATGCTCCACGGGCAGCGGACCCGGCAGGTCGACCCAGCCGGGCTGTGCGCCGGGCCGCAACCGGGCCAGCAGCGCCAGAGGCGCGCGACCGTTGAGGATCAGCAGGGGAGTGGGCGTTTCGGGCATTCCGGCATCCTGGGCTTGACGGCCACAAACAACAGCATGCCAGCCAGAATGCCAACTGGGGTGCTGGGCCGGAGTATGAAAAGGGCGCCGGACCCCAGCGGATTCCGGCGCCCTGTCAGGGCGGGCTGGCGGTTGCTCAGTAGACCACGAGTACCGTGTAGAATTTGCGTGCGCCGGATTGCGGCAACTGCAGCGCGGGCGTGCTGGTTTCACCCACCTGGACCGGGACACCGTCGTAGGCGCCCGTGCTCTCGTAGATCCGGTAGGCCAGGGCGCCGGGCACGGCGCTCCAGCTCAGATAGATCTGGTTGTTGGCCGTCGCGATGGACAGGTCGTCGACGGTGGGAAGAGCGCCCTGGGGCAGCACGGCTGTGAGGCGAAAGTCGTCCACATACCAGCCTTCGCGGGCGGTGCCCGTGTCGCTGCCGAAGAGCAGGCGCACTTGCACGCTGGTCGTGCCGTCGGGAACGTTCAGGGTGATGGGTGCCCAACCGGCACTGTCCCCGCTGAACAGCATCCGCGGGAAGCCCAGCCAGGCGCGCAGGGCCGCCGTGGCCGCTGTCCAGCGCAGGTTGTGGGTCAGCGGGGGATTGATCGCGGCATCGATCCACTCACCACCATTCAAGCGCCATTGGATCAGGGCGCCGTCGTAGCATGAGTCCGGGTAGAAGCTGGAGGTCTCCCCCTGGATCCAGCTCTGCAAGGAGGCGCGAATCTGGGCACTGCCGGGAGGAAGCGTGATCACGGGTGAGGTGAGAATCCCGCCGGCGCTGTTGGAGTAGTCCAGCGTGTCGGCGCCGCCGAACTTCCAGCTCTGGCTGCCCTCATTGGCCCGCGCGCTCTCCAAGTGCCACTGATCCGTGAGGCCGCCGCCCCCTTCATGTGTGAATGTGCTGACGCCATTGAAGCCCTCGACGAAGACCAGCGTGTGCACGGAGTACGTGAACAGCACGCTGGTGCCGCTGTTGGCATACTCCGAGGCGTCCACTGCACTGACGTTGTATTCAACCTGGGCGCCAATCGACTGGCCCGGGATCTGCGCCGTCCAATAATTGACCAGCTGGGTCATGGGCACTGCATTCCAACTGCCGTTCGCCAGCCGCCAATTCAGCGTGGCCGAAGCGACGCCGCTGTAGTCCGTGATGGCGGCCTGCACGGTGACGGTCTCGCCGGCGAAGACGATCCCAACGGGCGTGACGAGCAGGCTGGGCGGATGGGTGTCCTCCACGGGTCCGGTCGGGGTTGTGAAGTAGATCGCGCGCCCGGCGGCCACCGGGCTCGTGCTGGTTGGCTGTTGGGTCCAATGCCGGATGGTCATGCCCCGCGTGCTGGATTCATCCTTGAAGCCCACGGTGCAGTAGGGGAAGTCCGTGTCGAGACTCTGCATGTCGTTGAAGACCGCGTATTGGAATTTGAAGGAGCCGTCGCCGGTCAGGGTCGGATAGAGGGCCGGATCATAGAGCACCAGTTGAAAGGTGTTCGGCCCGCCGCTGGGGTTGGCCGCCAGATTGTACCAGCTGATCACGAAGGTGTGGGCCGCCGAGTCGTACCAGGTCCAGACGCCGCGCGAGGTGCCCGTGGTCAGGTGGTCGTCCCACATGGGGGCGATCATGGCGTCCGGCCCCAGGGAGGAGGGCAGCACGTGGTTGCGGAAGTCCCACTCCCTGAACCCGCCTTCGTCGAAGCTGAGGAAGCCGTTCGAACAGATCGCCGCCCGCGTGTAGGTCTGGCCGTAGTAGGTGAAGGCGAAGGGCAGGTCGACCCAGCGGCCGGCGTCCTGCTCGTTGCCGTCGTCGGTGAGCAGAACCTCGGTGCCCGGACCACCCTCAGGCGCGCTGATGGCGTACCAGGCGTACTCCGCAGCCAGGGGCGAATTGTCGCCGTTCTCGTAGGCCCAGTAGCCGTAGGCGTCGGGACCGGTGGGATCCGAAGCGCTCAGCGTGCCGCCCACCGTCACCACGATGAAGAAGCTGCCTTCCAGGCTGCCGTGGTGGCTGGTCCAGTCCACGCGCACGGGCACGGGCTGGCCCCGGTTCACCGAAGACAATGCGCCCATGGTCACATCCACGTTGGTGGAGGCGCCCAGGGCCAGGTTGCCCACGCTGAGCGGCGAACCCGGCGTGGTCAGCATGTCCTCCACCTGGGGCGTGAAGATGAGCTCCAGCTCCGTGCCGGCCAAGGCGCCCAGATTGGCCAGGTTGAATCGTACCGTGGCACTGGAGCCGGGCTCCAGCGCGCCGACGGGATAACTGGGCAACCCCGGCACCAAGTTCGGCGCGATGACCGGCAACCGGGCCAGCAGCGGGTAGCTCCCCTGGCTGCTGCCCACTTGCAGCAGAACGGGCAGCTGGGTGCCGCTGGGCAGGCCCTGGGCGGGGGCCACCTGCAGACCCGTGAAGGTGTGGCTGGCGCCCGCGGCCAGGCTGGCCAGGGTCAGGCCCGGATTGATCAGCACGCCATACTGGCCGTCCAGCGTGGTGCCGATGTTCAGGTTGGTCAGGGCCGCGCTGCCCTGGTTGGAAATGGTCAACGCGGCGGCCTGGAGCGTGGCGTTGGGCAACAGACCCGCGCCGACATTCACGCCGGTCAGCGCCGGATTGGCCGTGCCCGTGCTCACCGTGACGGTGTTCAACAGCGGCACATGGCGCCGATGCGTGGCCGTGACGTGCAGCGTCCCCGGCTGCAGGCCCGTGAACGCCACGGTGACCTGGCCGTTCTCGTCCGTCAGACCACGGGCCTGGATGTCCGTGGCCAGGTTCTGCCAGGCGCAGACGACCACGCCCGCCACCGGCTGGCCGCCTGAGGTCAGGGTCAGCGTCAAGTGGTTGGCCCCCGCGGGCAGCGTGGCCGGCACGGCGGCGCTTAACGGAGCCAGCGCGCCCGCCCACTGCACAGTGCCCGGGTCGCCCATCAGATTGCCCCAGTAGGCGAAGTTGGTCGCGTTGCCCTGCTCGCTGGGCGGCAGGGTGCGGTAGAGTTCATACTTGCCCTGCAGCAGGCAGGCACCGACCTCCGGCACGTCGTACTCCAGCAGGCCGCCATAGTACCCGCCCACCACCACGTTGTTGTAGCGCGTGTGAGTGCTGGAAGTGGCAAAGCCCAGGCAGGCCACGGCGCCACCCGGTGTGGCGGCGTCGCCGGCTCGCAGGAAGGACTCGGTGAAGTCGTCCCCATAGTCGAAGTCGCCTGTGGAACAGGTGAAGATGGTCGCCACCGGCGTGCGGGGCCCCTGCGCCAGGGAGGTGATGATGCTGTTGGAGAGCCCGTCCATGCCGATCCAGCCGCGGTAGTTGTAGAAGGAGATGCCGCTGTTGAACCACGAAGGCAGCTGGGCGGCGTCCACGCAGAAATTTGTGTCGATGTCGCTGTAGCCCCGCCGTTCCACCAGCTCGGAGGCGATACCCCGGCTCAGTTGTTTCATGGAGAGGTAGCATGCGCTGCTGCCCACCTGGAAGCTGGCGTGAGTGAGCCAGCTGGAGTTGCCCGAATAGGGGGCCGACTCGTACTGGAGAATCTTGTTGCACACCGTGGCCAGCTGGGCGGCGTTGTCCACGGACAGGCGGCCCACCGCCACGTCTCCCAGGATGTCGTCGCCTTCGATCATGGCGTAGAAATGGTCGTAGCCGGTGCCGTCGGTGGGCAGATTGTAATCGCCATCCACGTCACCCACCAGCAGCACAAAGGCCACGGGATCGGCGCTCTGGTATTCCGTGGCGATGCGGGCGCGGATCTCGGTGGTCGTGAAGGAGACCTGCGAATCCGTGACCACCACCACCGGATGGCCCTTCTTGCGTTTCCAGTCCAGCAGGGCCGTCAGATAGGGATTGGTCGCGCCGGCGCTCCTGACGAAGACCAGGTACTTGCCCGGTAGGGGCCCGCGATCGAAGAGCAGGTCGCGCAGGGCGCCGTCCTCCGTCGCGGTGCGCACCACCTGGCGCTCCAGCAGGCGGTCCAGCGATGTGTCACGCGCAGGCAGTTCGTAGGTGCGCGCGTTGCGCAGATCCTCGCCGGCGAAGGACAATTCAAAGACCATGCGCGACCAGACCCGGGCTTCGCCCGTGACGGGATTCACCTGCACAGGGAATAGGCTGGCTTTGGCCACGCGTTGGTTGCGCATCAGGGCCGGTTCGCCCAACTCCCAGGCCTGGGCGGGCCAGAATTCAGCGGTGGAGTAGACGACCTCGTCCCGCACCCAGGGCAGCGGAAGCTCGGCATCCGTGGACAGGCGCTCCTGGCAGGGCATCACGTCCAGGCCCGGCAGGATCTCCCAATCCCCCTCCACCAGCCGCAGCTGGACACCGGAGCGGTCCGGCAGTTCGAACAACTCCTGCACCGAGGGCAGGTCCGGCGCTCCGGGCCGACCGATCCAACCGGCGCCGTCCAGGGTGACTTCGAAGCCCGTGCCCGTCTCCGCCGGATTGAACTCCGGCGGGTCGAAGAGCACCTCCACCAGCCGGCCCGTGGCCCCCGACGTGGCGCGCACGTCCACCACAGGCGCAGCCTGGGCGGACACTCCCAGCGCCAGGACTAGCAGTCCGGCGCGCGTCCAGCGATTCATCTTATTCCCCGTTCTCCTTGGTTCGGTCCGCATCATTTCACCTGCGGGGCATGCCGCTCGAGGACCGTCACGGGCTGCCAGCCCGCGCGGGCGGCGGCCAAGGCGGCGCTCTGGTCGTCGCGCACGCCACGCACGTCGAAGCAGCGCATGCCCTGACCGGCGGACAGGGTGACACTGGTGCCTGTCACGATGGCGTCCACCGAGTTGCGGATCTCGTAGGCCGCGCCACCGTACACGCGGTAGGCGGCGGATCCATTGCCCGTCCAACTGAGCTGCACGCCGTTGCCCGCCGGGTTGATCTGCAAGTTCTCCACCGGCGCCAAGTGCACGTGCCCGGTGGTCAACAGCAAGGCCTGCCCGCTGACCACGGCCGCCGCGTTGACACCCAGCACGTCGTTGTTCAGGTAGGTGATGCCCACGGTGCGCGTGCTGTTCTGGTGGCCCACCGTGCAGCTGGAGGCGTCCGTCACCTGCAGGTACTGCGCGAGGACCGGTGTGTCACCGGTGACGGTGGGGTACACGTTGGTGTTGAGGAAGACCAGTTGGAAGGTCTGCAGGTTGTTGGTGCCGTAGCGCGGCACGCCGATCCACGAGACCACGAAGCGGTCGCCCGCGACGCTGGCCGCCGCCCGCACCTCGCCCGCAGTGCCGGGGTTGAGGTCGTCCCAAAAGGCGCAGATCATGTTGGCTTCGCCCTGGCTGGCCGCCAGGGTCGAGTTACTGTAGGCGGCTCCCCCGGTGCTGCCCAGCGCGACCCAGCCGTTGGAGCAGACGGTCAACGTGGTGAAGCTCGTGCCGAAGTAGGTGACGGGGAAGGGCAGGTCCATGGTCTGTGAGACGTCGTCGGAGTCCACCAGCGGGGTGCCCTGGCCGGCGATGTCCATCCACACGAAGTCCGGGCCTTCCACCGCGTCCATGCTGTCATACCAGCGGTAGCCGCCGCCGTCCGGACCGGTGGGGGGATTGCCGTCGACGATCGTGTAGCTCAAATGTCCGCTGTCCGCCGAGTTGGGCACCGCCGCGCTGTCCATGGCCCGGACGTAGTACTCCACGCTGCTGCCCAGGCTGTAGGCGGGCAGGGCGCCGACCCAGCTGTCTCCATTCGTGTGAAGCATGGCGCTGCTCTGCCAGGCCCCGGCCCCCACGCGGTGGAGGAGCAGGGCGGAACTGATCGCCGTCACGTCGCTGATCGTGCAGTTGACAGTCGGGGTCTCGCCGGGCTGCACGAAGGTCAGCGGCACGACCGCGATCACCGGCGGGGCCGCGTCCACCTGCACGGTGTAGGACGTGGTCGCCGTCGTGGTGACGTTGTGGTTTTCGGACGCATCCGTGGCGTCGATCTGGAACTCCACCTGCGTGCCCGCGCTCTGGCCCGGGATGGTCCCCGTGTACCACGTGCCGTCGTAGGCCATGGCCAGCGGGGTCCAGGCGCCGGCGTTGATGCGGTAACGCAGCGTGACGCTGGCCAGCCCGCTCATGTCCGAGGCCTGGGCCTGGACCGTGACGGGGGACGGGGCGTAGATCGTGCCCACGGGCGTGACCATCACCGTCGGGGGGATGACGTCCACGAAATCACCGGACAAGGTGCTGACGTAGATGGCCCGCCCCGCCGCGACCGTTGTGGTGGTGGTCGGCTGCTGGGTCCAATGGCGCAGGGTCAGGCCCATCGTGCTCGTGTGGTCCTTGAACCCGATGGAGCAGTAGGGGAAGTCCGTCTCGGCGGTCTGGGTGTCGTTGAAGGTCTGGTACTGGAACTTGAAGGGACCGTCCCCCGTGCTGGTCGGATAGTAGGCCGGATCGTAGAGCACGAGCTGGAAGGAGTTGGGTCCGCCGCTGGAGTTGGCGCTCAGGTTGTACCAGCTGATCACGAAGGCGTGGGCCGTGCCGTCGAACCAGGTCCACGCACCGCGCGTGTTGCCGGTGGTGAGGTGGTCGTCCCACATGGGGGCGATCATGGCGTCCGGTCCCATGCTGGTGGGGAAGGTGTGGTTGCGGAAGTCGAACTCCCCGAACCCCGCTTCGTCGAAGCTGATGAAGCCGTTGGAGCACACCATGGCCTGCGAGTAGGAGCGCCCGTAGTAGTTGAAGGTGAAGGGCAGGTTGACCCAGGCGCCGTCGTCCTGCTGGTTGCCGTCGTCCGTCAGGGACACTTCGGTCCCGGCCCCGCCCTCCGGCGCGCTGATGGCGTACCAGCTGTAGGTCGGGGCGTACCCGGAGGCGTCGCCGTTCTCATAGGCCCAGTAGCCGTAGGCGTCGGGGCCGGTGGGATCGGTGGCTGACAGGGCCGCGCCCACGGTGAAGAGGAAGGTGTAGGAGCCGCTGATGCTGCCGCCCTGGCTGGTCCAGGCCACGGTCAGGGGGACGGGTTGGCCCCGATTGGCGCCGTCGGCCACCGTGAGGTTGAGCACCGCCGAGCCGGTGCCCCCCGCCGCGATGGTTCCCGCGGAGATGGCCCCGCTGTTGACCGTCAGCACGTCCGGCAGGGTGGATGTCACCGTGAGGGAGATGCCTGTTCCGGACACGGCGCCCGTGTTGCGCAAGGCCAGCGTGACGTTGCCGGTCTGTCCGGGGCTGAGCGTGCCGGTGACCGAGTTGGGCGTCAGCTCCGGACCCGCCAGCGGCACCAGGGCCTGCAGGGGATAGGTGCCCTGGGTGCTGGCCACGGACAGGCCCAAGGGCAGGACCGCGTCGTCCCCCAGTGTGCCCAGCGGGCTGATGGTCAGGCCATTGAAAGTGTACGAGGCGCCGGCCGCCAGGCTGGCCACGCTCAGCGTGGGCGTGTTGATGCTGCCATAGGCCGGCGGCAGGCTGGGGGTCAGCACCAGGTTCGTCATCGTGGCGCTGCCGCAATTCTGCAGCGTGAGACTCACCGCCTGGGCTCCGCCACCCGGCAGCAGGCCGATGCCCGCCCCCACCGAGGCCACCGTGGGCGCAGCCGTCGCGGCACCCACGGTCACCGTCTGCACCAGGGGCTGATGGCGGTGCTCCGTCGTCGTCACGTACACGGTCCCGGCCTGCAGGCCGCTGAAGTTCAGCGTCACCTGCCCGGCGGCGTTGGTCAGGCCCTTCACCTGGATGTCCGTGGCCAGGTCCTGCCACAGGCAGACTGCCGCGTCCGCCACCGGCTGGCCGCCGCTCGTCACCGTCAAGGTCAGGTAGTTGGCCCCCAGGCCCAGGGTGGAGGGAGTGTTCACGGCCAGGGCGGCCGGAGTGCCGGCCCACTGCTCCGTGCCCGGGTCGCCCATCAGGTTGCCCCAGTTGGCGAAGTTCGCCGCCTGGTACTGCTCGCTGGGCGGCAGCGTGGCGTAGAGTTCGTACTTGCCCTGCAGCAGGCAGGCGCCCACGCTGGGCAGGTCATGCTCCAACAGTCCCGAGTAGTAGCCGCCCACGACCACGTTGTTGTAACGCGTGTGGGTGCTGGAGGTGGCGAATCCCATGCAGGCCACGGCGCCACCCGGGTTGGAGGGGTCGCCCGCCATCAGGAAGGACTCGGTGAAGTCGTCCCCGCTGTTGAAATCGCCCGTGGAGCAGGTGAAGATGGTGGCCACCGGGGTGCGCGGGCCCTGGGCCAGCGACATGATGGTGGTGTTGGACAGCCCGTCCATGCCGATGTAGCCGCGGTAGTTGTAGAAGGAGATGCCGCTGCTGAACCAGCTGGGCAACTGGGAGGCGTCCGCGCAGAAGTTGGTGTCGATGTCGCTGTAGCCCCGCCGTTCCACCATCTCGGCCGCGATGCTGCGGCTGAGGTGCTTCATGGACAGGTAGCACGCGCTGCTGCCCACGTGGAGGCTGGCGTGGTTGAACCAGCCGGTGCTGGCGACGTAGGGCGCGGACTCGTACTGCAGGATCTTGTTGCAGACCGTGGCCAGCTGGGTGGCGTTGTCCACCGACAAGCGGCCCACGGCCACGTCGCCCAGGATGTCCGTGCCGTCCACCGTGGCGTAGAAGTGGTCGTAGGCGGTGTCGTCCGTGGGGATGGCGAAGGTTCCGTTCACGTCGCCCACCAGCAACACGAAATCCACCGGGTTGGCGCCGGTGTATTCGGCGATGATCCGGTTGCGGATGTTGCTCGTGGTGAAGCTGATGTCGTTCTGGCTGACCAGGACCACCCGGTGGCCCTTCTTGCGCTTCCAGTTCATCAGGTCCACGAAGGCCGGGTTGGCCTGGGCCGTGGTGTTGGCGAAGACCAGGTAGTTCCCGGGCAGCCGGCCCGTGTCGAACCAGCCCGTCTCCAGGGGGGCCGCATCCGGGGAATCCACGGTGGTGATCTGCTGGCGAACGGCGCGATCCAACGGCGAGTCCTGGCTGGCGAGCTGGAAGGTCCGCGCGTTGAGCGGGTTTCTTCCCTCGAAGCGCACGTCGAACACCATCCGCTGCCAGACCTTGGCCGTCCCGGTGACGGGGTTGACCTGGACAGGTTGGAAGGAGGCGGTCACCACGCGATGGTTGCGTAGCAGCGCCGGCGTGCCCAGTTCGTAGGGCTGACCCGGCCAGAAGGCATTGGTGGCATAGCGGGCTTCGTCCTCCACCCAGGCCAGCGGCAGCTCCGCATCCGTGTGCAGGCGCTCCTGGCAGGGCAGGACGTGGATGTCCGGCACGAGTTCGAAATCGCCGTCCACCAGGGTCAACTGCACGCCCGAGAAATCGGGAATCTCCAGCAGGCGCTGGACGCTGGGAAGATCCGGCGCACCGGAACGGCCGATCCAACCCGCGCCGTCAAGCAGGACCTCGTGCCCGCTGAAGCCGCCCTGGTCACTCTCCACGAACTGGGGAGCGTCGAAGGTGATCTCCAACTGCCAGGTCTGCCCGTTCCCTACGGGCTGCAGCGAGAGGGACGGGGCTGCGTACAGGCCTCCGGCCATGAGCAAAGCCAGAACCAGGGCGTGGGGGGTTCGCCACAACATGTGCTACCTCATGTGCATGGACGCGGACCGGCTCCGTTCCGGTGGAACCTGTCGCGTAGTGTGAGAAAACGTGTGAAGTCGGTTGGGCTTCGGAAGAGTATAGCGCGGCCGCTCCCGAGGTTCAAGACAATTCCAGCTTTAAAAAAGAAAGCGGAACGGTCCAGCCGCGGGGAAATCAAGCACTTGATGGGGTGGCGGAACGCCCGCTTCTACCCGCCCAGCGGCTGGGCTCGGACCTTCTCCAGGGTGGCCAGGCCACCCGTCAGCCGGGGACCCACGCGGGCCAGGAAGGACTCCAGCCGCGGGGACTCGTCCACCAGCTCCACCACCAGCGGCAGCTTCTCCGCCAGGCGCAGCAGCTTGGCCGCGTGCAGCTGATGCCGGGTCCCGAAGCCGGCCACGCCGTGCAGGACCGTGCCCCCGGCCAGCCCGGCCTCCAAGGCCAGGGCCAGCAGGGCCTCCCAGGCCGGTCGGCCGTCCAGGCGGTCGGTCTCGCTGATGTAGAGGCGCAACAGGCAGGCGTCCTGCAGTTCCATTCCGACCTCCCGGGTTAGACCAATCGCGCCAGCCCCAGGCCCAGCACAAGGCTGAGCAGGCCCACCAGCGGGGGCAGCAGCAGGTTGGCCCCCGCCGCCAGCCACTGGCCGCCCTGCAGGAACTGGCCGCTTTCGAAGACCCAGGTGGAGAAGGTCGTGAAGGCGCCCAGGAAGCCCACCAGCAGGGGCGCGCGCCAGCCGGGCGGCAGCAGCAGGCGCTGATCCATCAGGCCCCAGAGGAAGCCGAAGAGCAGGCAGCCCAGCAGGTTGACAGTGAGCGTGCCCCAGGGAAAGCGCGTGCCGGCCTGCTGCTGGACCAGCCCGGCCAGGCCGTAGCGGGCCAGGGTGCCCAGGGCGCCGGCCCCGGCGAGCAGCAGGAGTTTCGTCAGCATGGCGCGTCCGGGCGGCAGGGGATGGGCATGGCGTCAAGGTCTCCACTTCTGGCGGCGGCGGGCCTGCCGGCAAGCTATTTAAGATGGGCCACCCGCAGGCTGGCCGAGCCGCGGGGACCGCTGACCCGCAGCAGCAGCAGGCCGGAGGGCAGCGCCTCCCAATTCCCGCCGGCCAGCGTGACCATCCGACCGTCCGCCCCGCCCGCCGGCAGATCCTCCTGGTGGAGGCGCTGGCCGGCCAGATTGAAGATCTCCAGCCGGGCGGGTCCGGCGAAGCCCGTCAGGGTCAGGCGCAGGCCGCCGTTGAAGGGGTTGGGCGCCGCGGCCAGCGTCAGTTCGGCCGTGCGGGGCCGCAGGGCGGGCAGACCCGTGCCGTCGTTGGGCAGGCCAGGGCTGGGGGTCAGGGCCTGCCACGGGCCCGTGACGTCGGGCAGGCGGCCCCAGGCCACGTCGTCCTGCTGGGGGCCAAAGTCCACCCGGTCCAGCACCGTCAGGCCGTCCACGTCGCTCAGCACCAGGGATTCGCCGTCGCCGCTCAGGCGGAAGCCCGCGTGCAGGCCGGTCTCCTGCTCCTCGTTGTCGCACCAGATCAGCAGATAGGCGCCGCCGGCCAGTTCGCCCGTGCCGGCGGGAAAGGCCCAGTTGCCCGGATCGTCGGGATCGTCGCTCAGGTGCAGGCCGTCCAGCAGCACGGGCTCCGTCCCCGGATTGACCAGCTCGGCCCAGTCCTCGTGGTCGCCCGCCGGATCAGTGATGCCGTTCTCGTTCAGCGCCAGGAACTCGTTCAGCACCAGCCGGGGCGCGGCGGGCCAGCCCAGCTCCAGCGGCCGCGGCGGGTAGAGGTGTGTGCGGGCCAGCTCGTCCAGGGCCAGCACCTGCAGCTCCAGGCGCGTGCCAGGGGCCATGGGCGGCAGGGCGCCCTGGTAGCGGTCGGCCAGCCGCAGCACCGGAGCCTGTGCCTCGCCCGTGAAGGGCATGGCGGCCTGCTGCCACTCGGTCGCGCCGACCTCACGCCAGCGCAGCCAGCACTCCAGGGAGGCGTCGTGGACGAAGGCAGCGGCGCTCACGCGCAGGCTGTCGCCGGGCAGCGGCGGCTGCGCGTCCAGGTGATACACCACCGGACCAGCCGACTGCCAGGCCAGCTGCCCGGGCAGGCTGGCCGCGCGTCGGTCCAGGAACTCGCGCAGGCCGCGCTTGACGTGGGCGTTCTCGTAGTCGCCGCCAAAGCCCTGGCTGAAGTCATTCAGGGTGAAACCGTAGTCCAGGGTGCGGAAGGAATCCGTCGCCGCCGCGGGAGTCAGCTGCACCAGCAACTCGTCCAGCCGGGGCTGCCAGGCGGCGGGTTGCAGGGAATGGGCCAGGTGGTGTTCCAGTATGTGGGTGTAGAGGTTGCGCCAGCGCGGCCGGGAGAGCAGGCGGTCCGCCAGGGGCCGGTTGCTGTTGCCGAAGGAGTAGGGATTGCGCTGGGACCAGTCCACGCCGAACCAGTCCACGCCGAAGGTGTTGTCGTAGTCGTAGGGGATCAGTGTCATCCGGTCGTCCACCGGATCGTGATACAAGTAGTAGTTGTTGTTCAAGTACCAATAGTCGTCCCAACCGCCGGTCAACACGTTGACGGCGAAGTACTCCAGCACGCCGGCCACGTCCAGGTACTGGTGCAGGGAATCCTCCAGCGCATTGCCCGAGGTGTCGTGCAGGATGCGGATCAGCCGGAAGAGCGCCGAGTAGTCGTCCTCCTCCTCGTTGCTGGTCAGCTCGTAGACGCGCCGGCCGTCCTGCTCATGCTTGTAGTCCTCCGGGCTGTCGCCGCGCCAGGCCAGATCCGCCGGGTAGAGGCACTTCCAGAGGTTGCCGTCGGGGTGGCGGACGTTCTTCTCGAGGAACTCGTCGTCCACGTGCTCGACGGAGACGTAGAGCCCGAAGTAGTCGCCGTTGATCCACAGCTCGCCATGGGAGGCACGCGAGGCCACGTGGCCGATGCGACCGAACAGGTCGAAGCAGAGCTTGCTGCGCGTGATGCACGGGTCGTTGTGCTCGCCGTTCAGGTTGAGCTTGTCCACGCCGTGCACCTCGCGGCCGGGGACGAAATCGTTGAACGAGATCTTGAAGGACTTCTTCTGGACGTTGCGACTGGTGTTGCCGCGCAGGCGCAGGCCCACGTCCGCCACCTGTTCGTCCAGGTAGAGGTTCCGCAGGTGGAGCTGGGCCAGGTGCAGGGAGTCGCTATCCTCGTTGTCGTAGATCCACTGCAGGGCGACGGGATCGACACTGACCTCGTAGCGCGCCACCTGGCTGTCGTCGTAGAGCATCCAGGAGTCGTCCTGGGCGCGGGCGCCGCCGGGCAGCAGGCCCAGCAGGATCAGCAGAACAAAGGGCATGGGGAGGTCCTTGCTTGGAGGGCGTCACAAGCCGGCGCCTTGCAGTCTGTCGGGCTTGGGCCTTGGATGGGATTCGCGCCCATATCGAGACCGGTTTTTCGGACGTTTCGCTGAGCATACTGGTGGTCTGTTCAAGAAACTTGCGGAAAATCCGGGCCGATAGGGGCGATGAAGACCGCCAAGCGACCAAGTCCGACAGGCTGCTAGCCACAAGATAAGGACCGGGCGGGCGGATCGGGCCGCCGACCGGGTCCACTCCCTACCTTGCGGCATGCGATTCACCACCCTGTTGCGCCGCCACCCGGATCTGACCCGCCTCTGGCTGGGGGAGGTGATCTCCCAGGCCGGCGACGCGCTGTTCCAGATCGCCCTGCTCTGGCTGGTGCTGGATCTGACCGATTCGGCGGGCCTGACGGGCCTGGTGGCCATGAGCGGATACCTGCCCGTGCTGCTCTTCGGGCTGCTGGCCGGCGCGCTAGCGGACCGGCTGGACCGGCGGCGCGTGCTGCTGGGCTGCGACCTGGCCCGGGCCGTGCTGGTGCTGGCCATTCCGCTGCTGGCCGCCGCCCGCCTGCTGAGCGCCCCGCTGCTCGGATTGATCACCTTCCTGATGGCCGTGTTCACGGCCCACTTCAATCCCACCCGCAACGCGCTGATCCCCGAACTGGTGCCCGCTTCGGAGCTGCGCCAGGCCAACACGCTGATCCAGAGCGGCTGGCAGCTGGCCATGCTGGCCGGACCCCTGCTGGCCGGGCTGCTCATCCCGCTCACCGGCGAGCTGCAGCTGTTCAGCGCCGACGGCCTCAGCTACCTGGCCTCCTTCGCGCTGATCTGGCGCATGCGCCCCGTTCCCCGGCGTGACGCGCCGGAAGCCCCGCCGCGCCCGCCGGCCGGCACCCTGCGCCACGAGGCGGCCCGCGCGCTGGCCGAGGTCCGCGCGGGGTTGGCCCTGGCCCACCGGGACCGCCGGATCCGCGCGCTGCTCTGGGTCACGGCGGTGGACAACCTGTTCATCATGGGCCCGGCCATCGTGGGGACGCCGCTTTTCGTGCGCCAGGTGCTGGGCGGCGACTCGGGCACCTATGCCTATCTGATGACGGCCTTCGCCGCGGGCATGCTGGCCGGCAGCCTGCTGCTCCATTGGCTGGGCCGCCACCTGCGGGACAGCCGGCTGCTGCTCTGGGGCATCGTGCTGGACGGAATCACCTTCCTGCCGCTGCTCTGGGTAACCAGCTTCTGGGGCGCCTGGTGGACCATCGCCATCCACTCGCTGGTGATCCCGCTGATCATCATTCCGCGGCCCACGCTGGTGCAGCGGCTGGTGCCCCGGGACTTCCACGGCCGCGTCTTCAGCATGATCAGCGTGGCCGTGACGGGCTTCAGCGCGCTCTCCGTGGCCCTGACCGGGTTGGCGGCGGAGTGGGTGCCCGTCCCCGTGATCTTCGGCGCCATCGCGCTGCTGGCCTCGGCCTGCGGACTGGCGGGCTGGTCCATCCGCGAGTTCCGCGAGGCCTGATCCTGATTGCCGGACCCCGGCCGCCCCGGGAATTCCGCACGGAATCCCGTTGTATGTTGCAGGGGCCGTTGATAGAATGGCCCGGCCGACTGCGCGGCTTCACTCACCAAACCGCCGAGAGGGATGCCTCATGCTTCCGTCCACCCGCCGATCCTGGATTCCGTGGCTGCTGGCCGGCGCCCTGGGCGCGGCCCTGGATGCCCACGCCGCCACCGGTTTCCCGCTGCTGCTCTTCGAGCCGGACTCGCGGGCCGCCGCCCGGGGCGAGAGCGCGCTGGCCGACTGCCGCGGGCTGGAGGGCTTCCACCAGAATCCCGCCGCCCTGGCCGGACTGGAGGGCGAGGCCCTGGGCCTGCTCTACGTGGACCATCTGCAGGATCTCCAGGTGCTCAGCACCAGCTGGGGCACGGACCGCGTGCCGGACTGGCGCCTGGGCCTGTCCCTGCTGCACCTGGATTACGGCGACCTGGAAGGCCTGGACGAGCAGGGCCAGTCCACGGGCTCGTTCGACGCCGGGGCCACCCTGCTGCTGGCCGGTGTGGCCCGCCAGTTGCCCGACGTGTGGGGCGGCCAATTGGAGGCGGGGCTGCAGGCAGGCTACGCCGGCACCTCCGTGGACGATGCCTCCGCCAGCGCGCTGCTGGGCAACGCCGGACTCAACTGGCGGCGCGGCCAGCTGTCCCTGGGGGCCAGCGCGCGCAACGTGGGCGTGGTGCTTTCTTCCCTGGGCGAGAGCCAGGACCGTCTGCCCCGCTCCCTGGAAGCGGGCACCGCCTGGACTCTGGCGCACCTGCCCTTCACCTGGAGCCTGGCCTGGCAGAGCATCCGCGAGCGCGATCCTTTCTTCAAACTCGGCGGCGAGTTCCGGGTGGCCCGGCGCTGGCGGTTGGGGCTGGGCTATCAAGTGGAACGCGGGGACGACCGGCTGGGTGGCGTCTCCGGCGAGGGTTCGCGCGGTTTCTCCGCGGGTGTGGGCGGCAGCCTGCCCCACGGCTTCGAGCTGGGCTGGTCCTGGAGTTCCTACGGCGAGCTGGGCTCCCTCAACCGGCTGGCCCTGGTCTGGCACTACAAGCCATGAGCGACGAGGCGCCCCAGGAGGAGGCCCGGCGGCGGGCCGCGACTCTTTGGTACGAGCGTTTCGAGCGGCGCCGGCAGCAGCCGACCCCCTCCCCCGGCCGCCTGCGCGCGCTGCAGTTGCTCTTTCTGGGTCTGGCCGTGACCATCGCCGTGATCGGGCTGAGCCAGCGCGGCGAGAGGCTGCATCAGGTGATGGGCGCTTCGGAGAGTCGGACGGATTGGCCGGCCGTGTTCAGCCGCGATCTGGAGCTGGACGAGACCGCGGGCCAGCGCTTCTTTCCGCTTTGGGAGGAATGGCGGCGCCAGGAGGCCCGGTTGAGCGCCGAGCGGGCCGTTCTGCTGAAAGAGCTGGAGCCCCTCACGCGCGAGCACAGCGACCTCAACCTGGAGCAGGAGCGCCTGCTGGAGGCCGTCCAGCTACTGGAGCAGCAGCGCCTGCAAGCCCGCACCGAACTGCTGCGCAAGGTCAGGGAACAGCTGGGCCTTTGGCGCAGTGCCCGGCTGGCCGTCCTGCTGGAGGCCCCGCCCGACTGAGCCCGCCGTCCTGCCCCGACCCCCACGAAAAAGCCGGCTGACGCCGGCGCTGCTCTGTCTGCTTGGACCACTTCTACCGGAACATGGCCTTGATGCTGCCCCAGGTGGCTTCCACCGTGGAGAACTGGAAACTCACGGCCAGGGGCGAGGACTGGGCGGCCAGGCGTCCGCCGGAGGGCAGGACGTAGTAAAGCCGGTAGTAGTAGACCTGCTCAATGTCCGTGAAGCGGTCCCGCGACCCGCCCGCCGAATTCAACCCCGGATGGTCCAGCAGCGAATACTCCAGCGCGCCGTTCACCAGCACGCGCTCCCCCAGCAACTGGTAGTGCTCGTCGTCGGTGGAGCGCTCCACCTCGAAGGAGGCAACGCCCTGCACGCTGTCCACGCGCCAGCGCAGTTCCACCGTCTGCTCGTCCAGCACGTCCCCGGTGAATTGCAGCAGGGACGCCGCCAGCGCGAGCAGGGGCATGAGCAGAATCAGGCTGAGGGAAAACAAGCGCTTCATGCACCACTTATCGACTTGGTTGACCCGAGTCTACTGCTCCGCGGCGGGTCTGGCAACTCGTGTTTCGCTCCCCGCCCGCAATTCGGGATTCCGTCCTCTTACCGCGACAGCGGCCCCCCGAGGCCGCCTCCGCTGTCACAAACCCGCTCATCCACCGGACAGCGTCCGCAATTCCCCGCCGAATCCAGCCACCGGCCGCATCCCGCTCCCGACCGCGGGCGTTGATCGGCCCACGCCCGACGGACGGCTACTTGGAGAGTTCGAGCAGGGCATCCCGGTAGGCCTCGCCGCGCTGGGGATCCAGGCTGTCCAGCCGGCTCAGACGCTGGAGGCCGTCCACGTCCCGACCCTGGACCAGGATCTCCACCAGGGAGCGGGAATTGGCCTTGAACCAGGGGGCCAGCTGAGTGGGGTTGTCGATGCGCTCCGCCAATTCCAGCGCCACGCGCACGGCCTTCCAGGCGTCGTAGGGGCTGTTCTGCTTGGAGCGGAACCACCAGGCCGTGTGGGTAACCCAGCGCAAGGTGCGGTAATCCTTGTTGCGCATGTCCAGCAGGCGTTCGAGGCGTTCGTTGCGATCGTCCCAGCCATCCTGCTGCTCGCTGAACATGGCCAGGCCGCCCAAGCGCCGGGCGCGCTCGAACAGGGGCGTACCACCGAACTCGGCCAGCTTGTCGTACTCGTACCCGATCACCTGAAGGATATGGAAGTCAAGCATGCTGAGGAAGGAGTCGAAGTTGTCCTCATCGTGCTCAAAGCGGCCTTCGGGAATCCGGAAGCGCCAGAGGCCCTCGTCGATGCTGAAGTCGCCCTTGTTGCCGCCGGCGAACAACCCCATGTACTCCGTGGCCGAACCGCCCTCCATGGCGTTGCGGACCTGGATAGCCAGGGGAATGCGCAGGGTCAGGGTCGTCTCCTCCGGGTCCCAGTCCACGCTGTTCAGGTAGTCGGTCAGGCGGGTTTCCAGATCGAACAACTCCGCCCGCTGCTCGGGTGTGAGTTGGATGAGGTTGAGATTGAGCTCCGGCACCACCGTCAACGCCAGGGCGGAGGGCAGCCAGAGCAGCAGGGCAAGCCAGTAACGCACGAGGACCTCCGTGAACCGCGCACAGTGTATCAAATGCCGGCCGTGGCCGCTGATCCTGCTGGTCGGCCTGAGCGGCCTCGCGCCCGCCGCCGGCGCCGCGGCCCTGCGCTCCAGTCGGGCCCGGGATCCCTGGCTGCACGCGGCCTGGAGCCTGGACAGCCTGCCCGGGCCGGCCGTCCTGTTCGAGGGCGGCCTGGCTGCGCGCCGGCCCTCCTTCTGGGTGGGATCACGGCGGCTCTTCGGCCTGCGCGAACTGTCCAGCGTCGCCCTGGCCGGCGTGTTGCCGACAGAGTGGGGCAACTGGCAGGCCGGCGGGCACGTGCTGACGGCGGGCACGTGGCAGGAGGGCCAGTTCCTGCTGGACTGGCAGCCCCCTGGCACGCGACCGTTGCAGGCCGGACTGGGGCTGGAGCTGCGCCGGGTCAAGGCGGGCGACTGGGCAGCCCGGGCCGGTTGGCTGCGCGGTCTGGCGGACTGGCGCCAGGGTCCCCTGCGGCTGGGCGGTTGCCTGGCCCTGCCGCTTCCCGGTTCGAATCCGACCCCGGAGTGCCGGGTGAGCGCCCGCAGCCTGGCGGCGGGTTGGCGGCTCACGCGGTCCTGGGCCTTGGTCTGGGCTTGGGAGCAGGAGGGAATGGAGCGCGGTGAGCAGTTGGGGCTGGTCTGGGAGACCCGCGGCCAGGGACTGGCCGCCACGTGGCGCGCTGGCCGGGGCTGGGAACTGGCCGGCCGGCTGCGCTGGCGAACCTTTTGCCTCAGCGCCTCGTGGTGGAGCCATCCCGTGCTGCCGCCCACGCCCGCCTGGGGCCTGACCTGGCGACGGGAGGAACCATGAGCGCCTCGCAAATCGGCCTGCCCGCGTTGCTACTGCTCCTGGCGGCGCTCGCCGGGCACGCCCAGGATTCCGCCCCGGCGGACAACAGCTGGCAGGCCCGCACTGAATTGGGCACCCGGTCCCTCAGCCCTGGTCATGGCGAGTGGCGCGGCCGGCTGCAGCTGGCGGGCGGCCCCTGGAGCCTGCAAGGCGCGGCGCGGCGGCGGGACGGCGAGCCGGGCCTGCTGCCGCACGTGGCGGGCGGACTGGTCTGGGCAGAGCCGCGCGGATGGCGCGTGATCCTGGGCGACCAGCAGCCGGCGGGCGACCTGCACGCCGCCCTGGGTTGCGGGCGGGGCGGCCTGCCTGAACGCTTGAGTGGCGGCCTGCGGCTGGGGCCGGCTGCCCTCTCCACCCAGAACGCGGGCGAGCGCGGCCTGAGCCTTGAGAAGCTCCGGGGACCGCTGCGCGGTGGCCTGCTGCTGGCCTCCAACCGCCGCGACCAGCGGGCGGACGGCGCGGGCTTTCTGCTGGATCTGGAGCATGCGGAGGACAACCGGCGGCGCTGGGGCGCCTGGCGCGACCGGCTGGTCCTGGGCTGGGGCAGCTGGGAAGGCCCGGCGGGTTGGGATCTCCACGGCCTGGCGGGTCGCCGCACGGCCGTCACCGGCGGCGGGCCACTGGCCGGACTGCAGGCCATTCGACGCCGCCCGGAGCGGCAGCTGGCCCTGGCCTGGGAAGCCGGCGAGAATCGGCTGCTGCAGCTCCAGACGATTTGGCTGAAGGGTCGGAGCACACTCCAGGTGGACGGCTGGCGCGGCTGGCGCGGCTGGCGCGGCTCCAGTGTCTTCGCGCGTCCCGCGCTGCCCGCGGGCTGGCGGGAATGGGGCAGCGGCCTGGCCCTGCAGGCGCGGCGCGGCGGCCGCCAGTTGGAGGGCACGCTGGCCCTGCGCTGGCTGGATGCACACGCTCGCGGGCCGGAGCGTTCCGCGTGCTGGGGCAGCCTCGAGCTGGACAAGCTACCCGGGCCGGCGGGCAGCGGATTGGCGTGGAGCGTGCGTCACAGTCTGGCGGAGAACCGTCCGACTGGCGCCGGGCGAGAGGAATGGCGTTTGCGCCTGCGGCCGCTCAAGCCGCGGCCCGTGGCCTGGGAACTCAGCTGGCAGCAGAGCCGGAGCGCCGCCGGCGTGGTGCGCTGGTGGCAGCTGGGCCTGGAGCGCGGCTGGCGCCGCCCGCGCTTCTCCCACGGTGTCCGTCTGCAGGTCCTGGCCGCCGGCGGTTCGGGTCCCGCCCGGCTGGTGGCCCTCGCGTCAGGGCCGGGCCTGCTGCGCTACGGCGCGATCTCGGGAGGGCGCCAGCTCTGTGCGGCGGGCTGGTGGGGACGCTTCGGTGCCCACCAGTTCAGCGCCGGCTGGTTGCTGAAGGAGGTGGAGGACGACACCGGATCCGTAGTCCCCGCGCCGCTCCTGCAGGTTCGCTGGATTTGCGCGCCGGATTCCTGAGCCGCTTGGCGACGGACTGACCGGGCCGGCCCGCGCCGGCCGCCCTGTCTGCTTTGTTATCATGCTGACAGGTCAACCGGAGGAAGCATGGATCGTCAGGCAATCGCCCGCCATGTCACGTCCGCACTGGAGCGCGGCCAGCACGTGCTGCTGGAATCGGAAGTCTATGAGCTGCTGGCGCTGGCCGGCCTGGAGACGCCGGCCTGGCGTGTCTGGCCGGTGGAGGGCGAACTGGACGAGACCTGGCTGGGGGAGTTGCCGGGCAGCCGGGTGGTGCTCAAAGTCCTCTCGCGCCGGATCCTCCACAAGAGCGACGTGGGCGGCGTGCGCATCGTGGAGAAGGACGCCGCGGCTGTGCGTCTGGCCGCCCAGGAGATGCTGGGCGGGGTGCCGGGGGCTTGGAGTCGTTACGAGGGCGAGCACGGCCGCGACGGCACGCAGGATCCTGAGGTGGAAGGCCTGCTGCTGGTGGAGTGCGTGGCCTTCCCCGGCGAACTGGGCCGCGAACTCCTGCTGGGGGCACGCCACTCGCGAGAGTTCGGCAGCGTGCTCACTGTGGGCATCGGCGGCACGGACGCCGAGTTTCTCTCTGCCCGGCTGGAGCCCGGTCGCGGACACGCCATCCGCAGCTCGCTGCTGCTGGACCGCGCGGGCATCCGCCACATGCTGGAACAAACCCTGGTGGTGGAGCGCCTGACCGGCAAGGCCCGCGGACGGGCCCGAGTGGTGGAGCCGGAGCAGCTGGAAGAGTTGGTGGCGAGCTTCGCCCGGCTGGTCAACCTTTTCTCCCCGCTGGACGAGACGGCGCCCGCCCACCTGGAGGAGTTGGAAATCAATCCGCTGGTGGTGGCCACGGATGGTCGCTTGCTGCCCCTGGACGGCCTGATGCGCATCGGGCCGCGTCGGGCGCTGCCACGCTCCCGGCCCGTGGGCAAGGTCAGCCGCCTGCTGCACCCGGGTTCCGTGGCGCTGGTGGGCGTCTCCCAGAAGATGAACGTGGGGCGGATCATCCTGCAGAATCTGCTGGACGCGGACTTCCCCTCAGACCGCATCCACATTCTCAAGCCCGACACGGAGGAGATCGCCGGCGTGCGCTGCTACGCGCGGCCAGCCGACCTGCCTGAGAAGGTGGACATGCTGGTGCTGGCCGTGAGCGCCGAACAGGTTCCGGCGGAACTGGAGGCCATCTGCGCCGCGGACTGCGCGGAGTCGATCATCGTCATCCCGGGCGGTATCGCCGAAAAGGCGGGCGGCGAAGCCATCCAGGCGAGGATTGACGCGGTGCTGGAGCGCGCCCGCGCCCTGCCCGGCGGCGGCCCGGTGATCAACGGCAGCAACTGCCTGGGCGTCTACGATCGCGACGCCGGCGTCAACACGCTGTTCATTCCCGACTACAAACTTCCCCGGCCCGCCCGGGAGGGCCAGGACGCCCCCGGGCGCGTGGCCCTGCTCAGCCAGTCGGGCGCCTTCATGATCTGCCGCATGTCGCGGCTGGCGGACCTGGATCCGGTCTACGCCGTCTCCTACGGCAACCAGATGGACCTGAGCCTGGGCGACTACATGGAAGCCTTGTTGGGTGACACCTCGGTGGACACGGTGGCGTGTTACGTCGAGGGCTTCGCCGACCTGGACGGGCTGAAGACCGCCCGGCTGGCCCGGGCGCTGACGGGCGCCGGCCGGCGGGGGATCCTCTACAAGGCGGGCCGCTCGGCGGAGGGCCAGAGCGCCAGCGCCGGCCACACGGCCTCCATCGCCGGCGACTACGAGACCTGCCGCCAGGTGCTGCCGGAAGCCGGTGTGGAGCTGACGGAGACCTTCGAGGATTTCGAGAACCGCGTGCGGCTGGCCCGGGCCCTGGGTCCGGAGCGCGGACCCGCCGGGCACGCTCCCCAGGTGGCGGTGGTCTCCAATGCGGGGTTCGAGTGCGTGGGCATCGCGGACAACCTGGCCCGGGCCTCCGAGGGCCGGCTGGAGCTGGCGAAACTGGGCGAGTACACGCGGGAGAAATTGCAGCAGGCCTTTGTGGAAGGGCGGCTGGACAGTTTGGTGGATGTGAAGAATCCGCTGGATCTGACACCCATGGCCACGGACGCCGTCTGGGCCACGTGCGTGGAGGCGCTGCTGGAGGATTCCGGCGTGGACGCGGCCATCGTCTCCATCGTGCCGCTCACCGCAGCCATGCAGACCCTGCCCGCAGGTCCCGGACACCGGGAGGATCTGTGCGCCGCCACGGCCATCTGCGCGCGCCTGGCCGCCCTGCGGGCCGCCAGTTCGACGCCCTTCGTCTGCGCCGTGGATTCCGGCGTGCTCTACGATCCGCTGGTCCGGCAGCTGGAGAGCGCAGGCATCCCGGTCTTCCGCTACGCCGACGAGGCCACGCGCTACCTGCGCCGCCATCTCTGTTCGCGCTGAGTGTCAACCAGCCCAAAAAAGTCGTGAGGCCAAGCGGAGTGTCTGCTTGGCCTCACGGCGTTCATGAGCACATGGATGATTGTTGACCTCTGGCACTGCTCTGGCACTGCTCTGGCACTGCTCTGGCACTGCTCTGGCACTGCTCTGGCACTGCTCTGGCACTG
>DYSB01000054.1:0-5836 GCA_020726405.1 Acetofilamentum sp.
TTCGCGGCTGACTCCCGCTGCGCCCGAGACGATGGCCTGCTGCTTGGCGTGCAGGACGTCCAGGTCGGCGCTGCCGCCCACGTTCTCCGTGCCGCGAATCTGGCCCAGTGTGTAGCCCAAGAGGCGCTTGGCGTTGATGAAGGCGCGGTAGCTGTCCAGCTCGCCCACGTGGGCCGACAGGGCCTCCACGCTGACGCGCGCGGCCGTGTAGGTATCCAGCGCGCTCTTCAGGGCCGCCGTGCGGTCCGGGGCGTCCGCGTGGATCTGCAGGGCCAGATTCACTTCCAGCAGATCGGGCGTGCCGGGCTGGGACGGAATCTTGCGCGTCTCGATGACGCGGTCCCCGTGCCCGTCCTGCAGGTTGAGGATGCCGCTGCGAAAGAGCAGGGCCAGCTCCGGGTGCAGGGCCAGCGCGTTCAGGACGGTCAGAACCTCGCTGCCTGGATTCTGCTCGTCCTCATAGCCGACCTGGAATCCTGGCGCTGTCGTGTGTGTGTCCGTGTTGGGCTGGTGGATGCGCGGGTCGCTAACCACCTGGGCAAACCCGCGCAGGTCCTCCACCGTCCCGTCCGCCTGCACGCGGGCCACGACCACCTCATGCTCCCCCTTGATCGGGAAGGTCGAGAGGCGCAGGGCGAAGCCATGAAGCTGGCGCGTCTGGTGGGTCTGCCCCGTCACGAAGTGGGTCTTGGGGGCGGACTCCGTCAGTGTGTAGCCGGCAAAGACATAACTGGTCGACCCTGGCCAAGGCTGGCGGACTTCTTCCAGGCTGACGATGCGCTCGCCGCCCATATAGGCCACGCCGGGCGCCAGCACCAGATCGCTGCCGTCCTGGCTGACGTCGAAGCCATGGATGACGCCGTCCGTGAAGAGGTCGCCGGTCCGGTCCAGGATGGCCTGGATCAGGGCGTCGCGGCTGAAGTTCTCGTCCTCCAGGGTGGGCTTGTCGCCCGAGAAGAACAGGTAGCGGTCCATGTGCTCACGCCTCCACGTAGGTCAGCACGCACGCGGTGTGCGCGGGTTTCTCGGCCATCACGAGCTCGGACACGCGCGTCCGCTCCTCGGCGTCCAGGGCGCCGGCCGGCAGGATGGACAGCCAGAAGGTGAAGCGCAGGTCCAGGTCTGCCTGGCTGAAGAGCCGCGTCTGGCGCAGACCGTCCATCTCCGGATCCGCTTGGTCTGCCGCGCTGAAGAGATGGCTACGCTCGGCTTCCACCTGTGCCGCCTCGTCCGCCACAGTGCGCACGATGCGCGCCTCCGGGTCATCCGCGTAGACAGTCAGGGCGCTCAGCGTGTGGCCCAGCACATCCTCCACCAGGTACTTCATGCCCATCGCGCTGCCGGCGAACTGCCGGGTTGCAGGCAGGATGGCCAGGCGTGCCTCCAGCAGGGCATTCGTTTCACCGGCCATCCGTCTCGTCCCACGATCCAGGGCGTGTCGTTCCAGGTCTGCCGTGCGCTCGGGGTCTGCGTAGTAGGGGTTCGTGCCGTCGCCCAGCGTCCACAGGAAGCCGCGCCGGCGCAGGCGATAGATGGCGTCCTTGGCCGCGTCCAGGGAGAGACCAAGGGCGTCCAGCAGGCGCGAGAGGACGCTGTCGTCCACGCGCCTGCGGACCTTGGGCAAGAGGCCCAGCAGATAGGGTCCCAGGCGGCTGTCCATCAGAAGTCCCACACCGTCTTGTCGATGGGCTCGATCACCGGCACAACCTCGCCGGCGGGGGCCTGCACGCGATCCTGGTAGGTGCGGCCCTTCACGCGATGGACGAGGGTGGCCGCCTGGGCGTCCACGTCCAGGTACTCGGCCGGCGTGGCCGCCACATCCGCCGTGGGCGCATCCACCGTCACGTTGTAGGCGCCGTCGACGGCCATGACGGCCGCCACCAGGCGCGCGCGAATGAGGCCCTCGCCCAACTGCAGGCCATCCGAGTAGCCCTGCAGGGCGAGGCGCACGGCCGCGTCCACGGTCGCCGCGTCCGCCGTGGCCAGGCGCCAGACGGTGAGGGCCAGGGCGACCGGCGTGATGGTCGCGCTGGAGACCACGAGCTGGGCGGTCAGGGGCTGGCGGGGGCGGATGTAAGCCTTCACGTCGTCCAGGAGCTGGGACGTGGGCGCACCGTTCGTCCCCAGCACCACCACGCCCACCGTCCCGGGCCCGTATGGCGCGTCGTCCAGCACCATGGCCGCCTGCACGCCCGGCACACTCATGGCCCAGGCGTGATAGGCGCCGCGTGTGCCGCCGACGCCCAGGGTGTCCCACTTGCCAATTGCCCGCTCGCGGAAGGCCCGGTCGCTCTCGGCGTCCGCGCCCTCCTGGGCCAGATAGGGGATGCCCTCGCGGTCCAAGTTGGTGACGCTCTCGATGCCCGAGATGGGCGTCACGATCAGCGTGACTGTGGCCGGGCCCACGTTGCCGGCAGCGCCCGCCGCCTCGGCCGTGGCTGTCACATAGGTGGCGGACTGGCCCGTCTGCAGGGTGACGTCATTGTCCGTCAGGAAGCGCGTGCTGCGGCCTGCAGCGTCCTTCTTGCTCCGCACGATGGTGCCCGCCGGGATCAGCGTGTCCTGCGTGGCCGGCGTGCTGCGGCCGAACGTGAGGCGGATCTGCGCCTGCTTGGCGATGAGCCGGCGCACGCCCACTTCGCGGGCCTTCAGGTCCAGCCATGTACCCGCAGCCGTCTGGATGAAAAGCGCGCCGCTGACCGTCCGCACCAGTTGGTAGAGGCCGGCCAGGCCGCTGGCCAGGGCCTCCAGGATGCCACGCAGCGCCGCGCCCGGGTTGAGGTTGGTGAAGGGCGTCTTGGCCAGGACGGCCGAGAGCAGGTCGGCCAGGAGCTCGTCAAAGGATTTCATGCGACGATCTCCCCCTGGCTGACGACGAAGGGACCCTTCAGGCCCAGGCCCCACACCAGCTCCTGCAGCCGATCCTGCCCGGCCAGGGCAAAGCGGATGCGGAAGACTTTCTCCTCGGCCGTGAACCCGATCTGCTGGATGAGGATGCTGGCGTCCTCGACGCGGGGCTCGTCTTCCAGCGCCTCGCGCAGGTAGCGCTTGGCCAGCATGCGTGTCCTGGGCGTGTCGGGCGCGCCCAGGAGGCTCTTGATCCGGCAGCCCCATGTGGGATGCGCCGGCAGCTCGCCCGGCAGCGTGGCCAAGCGGTCGAGAATATCCTGGCGCAGCACGTCCTCATCATGCGCGATCTGCAGGTCGCCCGTCGGCGCCACCAGGAGGTCGCCGTCCGCCGCGAAGGCGATGTCGCGGGCCAGGAACGTGCTCATTGGATGGCCCCCGGCCCGGTCGTGGCGCCCGTTTGGGCGCTCTGACTGCCAGTCGTGGCCACGAGAATCCCAGGCATCACCATGGCCGCCGCCTGGATGTGCTCGATGATGGCCTCGGCCAGTGCCAGGGTCTGGGCCGCATCGATGGCCGCCGCGTTTCCGGGCAGGGCAGGGTTCAGCCCCGACAGACGCTGCTCCGTCTTGGCTTGGATCAGGCTGGCTAGGGTCTGCGCATTCAGTGCCATGCCCTACACTACTCCGTCCGAGAGGTGTTTGAAAGCTCTGCGCCCGACAAAGGCACGATGGGCGTCGATGTCGGGCGTCCTTTGTTGCCGATGTGCTGGTGCGCGTTGAACAGCGACTGGAACGTGTTGCCCAGGATGACCTGCTCGGCCGCGCTCGTGCCCAGGTGGACAGCCGGGGCCTTCACGTGGACTTTCACGTCCGACTCGATCTCCACCAAGCCGTCTGCGCTGATCACCACACGGGATTGGCCCTGCTCCAGAACCAAGTGCTTGGCCTCTGGCCCGGAGCGGGTGAGGAAGCCGGAAACGAAGGGCTTGTCTGGCTGGCCGCCCTCAAAGGAGACCATGACGTGATCGCCGGCCGTGGGCAGAACCACCAGGCGTGCATCTGCCGTCGCCCAGACGGCCAGGATCTCGCAGCGGGGCAAAAGCGCCAGGGAAGGGTCGTCCGGCTGGACGCTGGCTGTGTAGCCCGCCGCGTCCACCTCGGTGACCACGCCCCGCACGGGGAAACGCATGTAGGAGGACAGATCCGGGCGGACCTGCTCGATGATCTTCTTCAGTTCGTCGCGCACGGCGCCACCTGCAGCACCAGTCGCCCGCCGGCCTGCCAGCGGTACTGGGCTTCTTCCACGAAGAACCGCGCGCCGTCGATCGTCACCACCTGGCTGTGCAGGACGGACGCCACCAACGTCTCCACCTCCAAGAGGCCCAGCCAGCCCGGGCGCTGGTCGATCAGGTTGACGCCCGTCTCGATGGCGTGCACAGCCGCCTGGGCGTGGTCGGGCTCGTCCAGCACCAGCTGGCCGTCCCGCACGAAGAAGCGCAGTGCCGTGCCCGTCTCGCGCTTCACCCACTGCACGAGCTGCAGCAGGGCCTCCTTGGGCGTCAGGCCGTGGACGGGGAAGCGGTCGATGGTGAGTTCCGGCGCCTGGGCCGCCAACGCGAGACCGGTTCCGGCGATCAGGTCGCCCGCGATCTCCGCCGGGGTGGAGTGCTCCCAGGTGCGGGTGATGGCCCGGCCGCGGGCCTGCAGCAGAGTCTGCCAATCGATCAAGTCGACGAGGATCTGGAGCCCGCTGGCCTGCACGTCCCGGGCGACGCCGTGGAAGATGCGCGTCAGGGCCGCATCCTCCTGGTAGCCCCAGCGGATGGAGAGGGCGTCGCCGGCCTTGACCTGGGGCGCGATCAGGCCCTCGGGATCCTGCAGCAGCACGTGGCCGCCGTCCGCCGTGTTCATGGCCTGGCTGACGATGTGGAAGGCTGCCACGACCGGATCGATGGGCTGACCCTTCCAGGTCACCTCAAAGAGAGGCGTCATGCGGGCCTCCTACTCATCCGGATCATCCAGGTCCTCGGACGGCGCCTCGGCGCCCGATCCCTCTTCCATGCCGGCATTAAACTGGTCGCGCACATAGCCGAGCTCGCGGTTCAACTCCTCGTTGCCTTCAATCTCCTCAGCGCCCTGGGCTGCTGCGGCGTTCGATGCGCCGGCGCCCGCCGCCTGGTTCTCCAACTGGGTCTTGACGGATTCGTACTCGGTGAGCACCAGGTGGACGGGGATCCAGTCGAAGGTCCCGTCCTCGTTGGCCGTCAGCTCTTGGATGAAGACCTGGCGGATCCCGATCAGGTCGGTCAGGGGCGAGACAATCTCCACGGCCGTGGGCAGAGCTGCGCGCCCGTCGCGGAACAAGCACTGGAGGATGCGCAGGCGCTCCAGCGCCGGCTGCACCAGCACGCCGTCCAAGCCCTCCTCGTCACAGACCTCCAGCTCCACCGTGATCTCGGCGGGCTCGTAGCCTGTCACGTGCCGGACCTTGCCGCTCTTCTTGGGGATGGAGACCTCGTCCACCTTGATCGCCTGCTTGACGGTCATGGCCTTGGGCGGCACGATGAAGGTCAGGCCGCCCAACATGAATGGGATCTCGGACAGGTTCCGCAGTAGGGAGCCCGCGGCAGTGGCCTCTTGCAGGATCTGCTCTTCGGCGGTCGGCGGGCCGGCCTGGTTCGGATCAGTTGGCATACTGCAGGCCCTCCAGCCCATCTTCCTGGCCGGCCGCGCTGCGCAGCGCCTCCACCACCTGGTCTCGAATGGAGGTCGCCGGCGTGTTGGGCCCGCAGAACACCTCGATCTTCGAGACCGTGATGCTGCGGTCGACGCTGCCCGCTTTCCCCTGGCTGGCGACGGAGGGCTGGTTGCTGCCAGTAGCCCTTGCTGGAGTCAGGTCCGCCGACATGGCGGCCAGGTTGCCCTGGCTCTGCTCCATGGGATCAGACATGTTGCCCATGGCGCTCATGTCAGGCGCACCGCCCATG